>PLLW01000095.1 GCA_003141435.1 Ignavibacteriales bacterium | reverse complement strand
TGTAAACTTCAGGATTATGCCTACTCCCATTCTAATGGCGAAAGCCGCTTTATCGAAGAAAAAGTTCATAAACCCAAAAGAGTTCCCCTTGGTCCCTTAGTTATGTTTGATGCTGAAAGATGTATCTCTTGTTCTCGATGTATCCGTTTCTGTGATGAAATTGCTAAGGATCCTGAACTGACTTTTGTTCAAAGAGGGGATAGGATTACAATTGTTACCTACCCCGGCAAAGAACTTGATAATCCTTATTCAATGAATGTTGTTGATATTTGCCCCGTTGGTGCATTAACTAGCAGGGACTTCCGCTTCAAAGCTCGCGTGTGGGAATTGTCATCTACTAAATCTGTTTGCGTTGGTTGTGCCCGCGGTTGTAATACTGAAATCTGGGTCAGGAACAATGAGGTGTTAAGATTAACTCCCCGCTATAATAAAGATGTTAACAGCTATTGGATGTGTGATCATGGCAGAGTTAATACTTATAAATTCGTAAATGATAATAGCAGGGTAGACGGTCCCTTCTTAAGGCATAAGGATATTTTAATTAGAGCAGGATGGGATGAAGCGCTTTCTAAAGCTGCGTCTGTCCTTAAACATTATACTAAAGAAGAAATTGCCTTCATATCTTCTCCCTATGCCACTTGCGAAGATAATTATTTGTTAGCGCGATTTGCCAAAACTGTTATTGGGTCAAAACATATCGATTTTATGAGACATAATGATCATTCCTTTGGAGATGATCTTCTGAGAAGAGAGGATATATCTCCCAATCGTAAAGGAACTGAACTGGTCGGCGCTATCCCCGGTAAAGGAGGATTAAATTTTGATGGAATAATGGCTGCCATCAAATCGGGGAAAATAAAAGCCCTCTATATTATAGAAGATGATATCGTCTCTGCTAACCCGGAACTGGAAAAAATCCTCTCCAGGCTTGATCTCCTTATAGTTCACGCAACTAATTTTAATAAGACTACTGATCTTGCTGATTATGTTTTCCCCGCATCTACCTATACAGCAAAAAATGGTGTCTTTGTTAATTTCCAGGGAAGAGCTCAAAGAATCAGACCTGCGGCGTCAACTATAGAACAGGATAGATCTCTTGATGGAATGGCTTTAAGCCGCCTTGATAAATTCGGAACTCAATTCGATTCTTGGGCTACTGGTAATAAAAGAGATGCCCGCTCAACTTGGAAAATATTACAGGCGATTATGCAGCTGTACGGTATTAAAAATAAATACTCTCTTGCCGAAGAAGTCTTTATGGATATATCCAAAAATATAGATGCCTTTAAAGGTTTGAATTACGATATTATCGGTGAACTTGGCACTGTGCTAAACTTGAATGTACCCGAATTAACTGTTAAAGTTTGATGGAGCCAGTTATAATATGAGTATCCTGCAAATAATAGGTGTCACTGTAGTAAAGATTCTGGTGATTTTTACTATGATGATGCTTACTGTCTCTTACCTTGTCTACTTTGAAAGGAAAATAAGTGCATGGGCTCAGAATAGGTTAGGTCCTAACCGTGTTGGTTGGTATGGACTTCTGCAGCCCTTCGCCGATGTTTTCAAGCTTGCATTAAAAGAAGATATCGTCCCAACAAATGCAAATAAACCTATCCATACTCTTGCTCCGATAATTGCTTTGTTTGTTGCCTTTACTACCTATGCTGTTATTCCGTTTGGTCCTGATATAAACCTGTTTGGCTACAACATTCCTCTCGTGGTTGCTGATGTAAACATAGGAATCCTTTATGTCCTTGCATTATCTTCCCTTGGCGTATATGCACTTACATTAGCAGGCTGGTCTTCAGGAAGTAAATATTCTTTATTGGGCGGCATCAGGTCCTCTGCGCAAATGATCTCTTATGAAATATCCATGGGCTTTTCTGTTGCAGGAGTATTGCTTTTTGCCGGATCGCTTAGACCTGTTGCGATTGTTCAGGCACAGCATGGATGGATGTGGAATATAGTCCTTCAGCCGATTGGCTTTATAACATTCCTGGTAGCTGCATTTGCTGAAACAAACCGCCTTCCCTTTGATCTGCCTGAAGCAGAACCGGAACTCGTCGGTGGCTTTCATACCGAATACAGCAGTATGAAATTTGCCGGTTTCTTCCTTGCAGAATATGCCAATATGATTATTTCAAGCGCATTAATTGTTACACTATATCTTGGCGGTTGGCAGTTCCCTTACATAGAATCCTTCGGACTGCCGGCTGGACTCGTATTAACAATTCAGATCCTATCATTTTTTGCTAAGATAGCTTTCCTCCTCTTCTTCTTTATATGGGTTCGATGGAGCATCCCTCGTTTCAGGTATGATCAGCTTATGAACCTTGGATGGAAGGTGATGTTTCCCCTTTCTTTAATCAATATTATCTGGGTTGCATGTTTAATCATGATATTTAATCTTTAATGATGGAATTTACAATAAGAATATTTATCGGAGTCCGTAAATGGCTCTGAAGAGAAGAAAGAAAGATCTTACCTTTTGGGAAAGAATCTATATTCCCGAAATTATTAAAGGTTTAACTTTAACTCTTAAAACAATGTTTAGACCAAAGTTTACAGTGGAATATCCGGAGGTAAAATTTATCCCCTCGGCATCCTATAGAGGCAGACCGGTCCTCGTTATGGAAGAAAATGGTAAAGAACGTTGTGTCGCATGTGGACTTTGTTCAAGGGTCTGTCCTCCGCTTGCAATTGAAGTTCAGGCAGCCGAAACTCAGGATGAAAAAGAAAGGTACCCGGTTAAATTCGAAATAAATATGATCCGCTGTATCTTCTGTGGTTTCTGCGAAGATGTCTGCCCCGAAGAAGCCATCGTCATGAGTAAAGATTATGAACTTTCTTTTTCCAGCAGGGAAGAAGCCCTTTACGGGAAAGACAAATTGTTAACTCCTATTAAACAGCTCCAGGATAGAATAAATTTCCTCCGCCGCTATAAATAAATAATCAACCTTCGAGGTTTTCCTTTACCTCGTTAAATTAGAAAAGCGGGTTCACTAACTTTAAGGCTAAAAGTGCCTTAGTTACAAAGGCACAACAATGTAGTCTCATTAAAGAAAGGAAACCGCATGAAAGAAAGAACTGTGGTCAGCAAAAAAAGTTCAACAAAAATCGTCAATAAATATAGTGGATATGACCATTATATAGCAATTGACTGGTCACAAAAAACAATGGCTCTGGGCCGAATATCAAAGAAGCGTCCAGAGAATGTAAAAGTAAAAGAATATCCAAGTAATTACAAGGAACTCCAGAGGATGCTCAGCACTATACAAGGCAGAACTATTGTAGTACTCGAAGAGAGTTCACCTGCCCATTGGTTATATCTTCAACTCTACGATTATGCCGAAAAGATAGTCATCTGTGATCCTTACAGGAATAGGTTATTAAGCGATGGCCCCAAGACTGACCCAATAGATGCCGGGAAGTTATGCCTTCTGCTGTACTCTGGAATGATAAAAGAAGTATACCATAGTCATGAAAAAGTCTTTGAGTTAAGGAAATATGTGAGTTCCTACATTGACCTGGTAAAGATGGGCGTGAGGTTAAAGAATCAGCGTTCCGGTTTTTTGTCTCAGGAAGGTAAGAGTAAAACCATGAGCGATAAAGTTGAGTTAGACAGTACCAGTTTTGTGATTGACCTTCAGCAAGAGCAGATCAATTTATATGAAGTTCAGAAAGACAAACATGAGGAATTGTTTAAGAAACTATGTAAAGAGAATAAGATCCTTAAGCGTTTATTTAGTATACCAGGCATAGGAGAGATATCAGCAGTCAAGATATTATCGATGATAGTAGATGTCAGACGATTTCCTAATGTCAGCAAATATTTGACTTATTGTGGATTAGTGTCACATATAATGGAGAGCGGTGGCAAAGTCTATGGTCGTCGCCGTCCAAGATATAGCCGTGTATTGAAAGATGTTTATAAGACGGCCGCTGTTACTGTAATAAACGGAAAAAGTCCATTGCGAAAGACATATGATCATTATATAGAAAAAGGAATGAGTGAACACAATGCACGCCATGCTCTTGCCCGTTATATTGCGCGAATCAGTTATGGAATCGTAAAGACAGAAACAGTATTTAGAGCCTATAAGGGAAAAAAGATAAAATAAGAAAATACTAACAGCCATATTGTTTATCTCGGTCCCATGTCGAAACAGAAAGATAATTTTGTGCATAATTAGTTAGAGCTCAGAATTAGGAAGAGAGAATTCAAAAACCTCTGTTGCATATTACTTTAGTAATAATAGCACATACCTTGTTTAATCCTCTTCCACTTTTATATCTGGAATTTACCGTAGCGGCCCAAAGTGGTACAGCTCAGATAGACGCATATAAAAAAGTTCTTAAAACGGAAACGAGTAAAGAAAGCACAAAACGAATGTGCAATCTCTGTTAGTCCCAAATAATTGGGAAATCTTGAATATTTGGCAGTGAAACCGAAAGTCAAAGATGGATTTTTTTGAGAAAAAAGTCCCATGGAAGTCTATTATCTCTTGACTTTCTTTTCTATAGACAGAGGTTTATGAAAACCTCCGAGATCTTTACAGACATTTTATTAATGATTTAAGTAGCTGTTTGTTCTTTCCGGCTCAGGAGATAAAGGGATATAGCAACTAAAAGACTTACACCACCCGACAGCAAAAAAGGAACCGCTGCCCCGAACTTATCCCATAATATTCCGGTTACAACTGATCCCAGCATAATTGAAAAGCTTGACAGCATTGTTATAAGCCCAATCGCTGAAGCTCTTTTATTATCCGGGACAAGGTCAGAAACCCACGCTTTTAGTACTCCCTCTGAAAATGCCGCGTACATACCATAAAAGAAAAACAATCCCCAGATAATTCCAATCCCTGAAGATAACCCAAACCCAAAGTAAACTCCGGAGAAAATCAGGAGTCCGGCAATGAATATATTTTTCTTTCCGAATTTATCAGCAAGAATTCCTGCGGGATAGGAAGCCGAAGCATAAATTAAATTGTAGAACACATATACCAATATTGCTGCCGAAATTGAATGAGATATATCTTTCGATCTTAATATCAGAAACACATCGCTGCTGTTTACCAGCGAGAACAAAGTAAAAAGGATTGTAAGTATTTTATAATCTTTCGGCGCTTCTTTCCAGAACCCGATTGGAAATAATTTCCTGCTCCTCAAAGCTACGTCTATCTTCCTGTCTTTTATTAATAACGAAACAGCTATCGCCAAAAGGGATGGTACAAATGCTATTAAAAATACTAATCTGAAATTATTCGAATAAATATTTAGCAGTAGTAAAGCAATTAAGGGTCCGAAAACTGCACCCAGGGTATCCATCCCTCTGTGGAATCCGAAAATGGCTCCTGTATTATTATCGCCGGAATAACTTGCAAGCAATGCATCTCTCGGAGATGTCCTTATTCCTTTCCCGATTCTGTCTGTTACTCTGGAAAAAAGAACTGTAATAGTGTTTGGCAATAATCCCGGCAGAGGTTTTGATAAGGCTGATAAACTGTAACCAAACACCACAAAAATAGAACGCTTTCCGACTTTATCGGATAAGAATCCAAAATATCCTTTCAGGAATCCTGCGGTTAATTCCGCCAGCCCCTCTATCAAACCAATTATAGCCATTGATGCCCCCAGTACTCCTGATAAAAAAATAGGAGTGACCGGATACAGCATCTCGCTTGCCATATCTGTAAAAAGACTTATCAGCCCAAGTAGAACTACCTGCCGGGGTATCCTGCTAAGCTTCATCTAAAGTGAAACCGACCTTTATAGTAACCTGCCAGTCTGATATTTTTTTCCCCTCAATATGCCCCCGTGTCCCAGTAACCTCAAACCATCTCATATTATGCACGGTTTTTGCAGCTCTCTCAATTGCATTCTTTATTGCGTGGTCAATGCTCACCGGTGATGATCCGGTTAATTCTATATGTTTATAAACATGATTGCTCATTTCGCTCCTTCTATTTATTATGAATTAAATGTTTGAAAAAAGTATTAAATTCACCTCACTAATACAAATTTAATAATGTGGAAATATGAGTCTGACTGAAATAAAAAAAGAAATAAAGAAGAACGCTAATCCTCAGAAGGCAGTTCTTCTTCAAAGATTCTTTAAAACAGCCCCCGGTGAATATGGTGCAGGGGATATTTTCCTTGGCATTATGGTTCCGGTGCAAAGGTCAATTGTTAAAAAATATAAGGAGCTTTCCTTCAGGGATATAAAAGAACTTCTTTATTCTGATAAACATGAAGAAAGGCTTATTGCTTTACTTATTCTTGTAGAACAATATAAAAAGGGGGATGAGCAGAAAAAAGAGGATATATTTACTTTTTATCACCTGCACAGGAAAAGGATTAACAACTGGGATCTTGTTGATCTCACAGCGCATAGAATTTCAGGTGCATATCTTATGGATAAAGAGAAATCACTCTTATACAAACTGGCTGAATCGAAAAATATCTGGGATAGAAGAATTGCTGTATTGTCTACATTCCATTTTATTAAAAATAATGTTTTCGATGATGCCTTGTGCATCGCTGAAATACTTCTAAATGATAAACATGATCTTATTCAAAAAGCCGTCGGTTGGATGCTCCGCGAAATAGGGAACAGGGATATTAATACTGAAGAGGGATTCTTAGAAAAGAATTATAAGAAAATGCCTCGGACAATGTTACGCTATGCAATTGAGAAATTCCCTGAACAGAAAAGATTAGCATATCTAAAGGGTACTATATAATATGTCTGACCAAACCATTTTCAATATCATAGCTAAAAATATTTTATATTTGTTCTTCATATTTCATTATATAAAGTAAAACAATCATATTCTATGAAAACAAAAAGTCAGATCGTTAATAATTGGCTCCCACGTTACACAGGCACAGATGTGGAAGATTTTGGGAAATATATCATCCTGGTAAATTTTCAGGAATATGTTAATATGTTTGCGGCTAAATTTAAAGTCCCCATAAATGGACTTAACCGCGCTATGCCGAATGCTACTGCCGAAGGGATTACAATTATCAATTTCGGGATGGGCAGCGCTAATGCTGCTACAATTATTGACCTTATCTCTGCAATTCCTCCTAATGCATGTCTTTTCCTCGGTAAATGCGGGGGACTTAAAAAAATAAATAAGGTTGGTGATTTGATTCTGCCTCTTGCTGCTATCAGAGGGGAGGGAACTTCCAACGATTATTTTCCCCCTGAAGTGCCTGCTCTTCCTGCATTCAATCTGCAGAAAGCTGTTTCTACTACAATGAGGAATTTTGAACGGGACTATTGGACAGGCACTATCTATACTACTAACAGGCGTGTTTGGGAACATGATGATATCTTCAAAAGTTATCTCAAAACAATCAGGTGTATGGGAATTGATATGGAAACAGCCACTATCTTTTCCGCTGGATTTTATAACAAGATCCCCTGCGGCGCATTGCTCCTTGTTTCCGATCAGCCCATGTTTCCTCATGGTGTAAAAACTACAGTAAGCGATAAAAAAGTTACTGAGGAATTTGCCCAACTTCATCTTGAAATTGGAATTGCAGCTCTCCAGGAATTAATTAATAATGGAATTACTGTTAAACATCTTAGATTCTGATATCGGGGGTTTTTGATGTCAGTTTCCTTATTTTAGCACACTAAATTATTTTAATTAATCTAATCGCTACGGGGTAAGTTCCCCGCCGCTTGCGGC
>PLLW01000027.1 GCA_003141435.1 Ignavibacteriales bacterium | reverse complement strand
TAGTTCTAAATGCAAATGAAAGAAAATCAATTACTAAACCGGCTCTTAACTCCGTACGGAATAATAAAAGAGTTCCCGGTACGTTCTACCTTAAGAATACAAAGCCCGTTTCAATTGATGTCCTTGAAAAGGAATTAAACCCGCTCGTATTTACTGCAAATACACATCTAATTTCCCTTTTAGTTAAGGGATTCGATGAGCATGAATGCGTTATTAAAGATGTTCAGTTTGATCCTGTCACCGATCGTGTTGTCCATTTCGATCTCTTAGGCCTTGTCAAAGGTGAAATGTTCCAGCTTGAAGTTCCTATTAAATATCATGGCTCTGCTATCGGTATCAAGGAAGGTGGAATTCTGCAGCAGGTTCTTCATAAACTTGAAATAGAATGTCTGCCGAAAAATATTCCCTCCCACCTTGATGTTGATGTTACGGATATTAAACTCGGTGCGGCAATTCACGCCGGCGATCTTAAGTTTGAAAATATTACTGTCCTTACACCCGCTGATTCGGTTGTTGTAACTGTAACTCATCCTAAGGTTGAAAAAGAACCTGTCGTTGAAGAATTAGCTGAAGGCGCCGCTGAACCTGAAGTTATTGCAAAAGGAAAGGCTGAAGAAGAAGAAGGAAAAGAAAAAGACAAAGACAAAGACAAAGACAAAGGAAAAGAGAAAGAAAAGAAATAATCTGTCACCGTGCGTATTGTCTTTGGCATTGGAAATCCGGGAAACCGGTATTCGCAAACCAGGCATAATTCTGGATTCCTGCTCCTTGATAAGTATGCACAGAAAAATTCTCTCCCCTTTCTGGCTTCAAAAAACGATTACTACATTGCAGAAGGAAAAACCGCTCAAAGCGGTTTTTCCCTTATTAAACCAACTACCTTTGTTAATAATAGTGGCATAGCCGCCCTCCAGGTCGTTGAAGAGTATAATATCCCTATTACTGATTTCTTGGTCGTTGCCGATGATATAAACCTCGAAACCGGAAAAGTCAGAATTCGCGTGGGTGGGGGAGATGGCGGTCATAATGGCTTAAATTCTATAATATATCACCTCAATTCCGATGATTTCCCCAGACTTAGAATCGGAATAGGAGATAATTTCGGTAAAGGGGAAATGGCAGATTATGTCCTTTCTTCCTTTTCAAATGATGAATTTACCATTATTTCGGGCGCTTTTAACGAGGCTGTATTATTAATTGATGAGTTTATTCAGGGGGGAATTAAGCAAATGCTCGATGCAAATAGTAAACTCTCTAAACCTTAAATATTTCTCTTGTTATTCGGTTCGTTATTAAATAAATTTACAGCCTGTTTTAAATACTTATTTATTAATCCCTGCTTTCATCTCTGAATGAAGGCTAAAATTCCCGTAGGGAGGTGAAAATTTGAAGACTAATGCGTACGAAAGTACCGTTATGATTAACGCTGCTTTGGATGACGAACAAATTGAAGTTGAGGTGTCCCGGCTCCAGGAAAACATCATTAACTTTGGGGGCGAAATTATTGAAGTTGAAAAAGTGGGTAGAAAAAGACTTGCCTATATAGTTAACAAAAGTAAAATCGGTTATTATGCTATCTTTAGGTTTAATGCACCCTCTAATATTGTTGCTAAACTTGAAAGATCTTACAGTCTGAATGATAATGTCCTTAGGTTCCTTACAATCCTGCTTGATAAGGATGCTTTGGAATATTTTGAAAAAAATAAAGCCGCAGCCATTGATTTAATTCCGGATATTATTGTTCCTGCAACTCCGGATGAGCTTATTATCGATGTGAAACCTTAAGAAACGTTCTACTAAACAAACAGATTTTTATGGAGAATGACCCATGGCTGATTTGAAAATGCCTGAAGTAAATTATGTTATAGTTTCCGGAAACTTAACAAAAGATCCTGTTTTCCGTCAGACAACAAATAGCACTCCCGTTGTTAATTTCTCTATTGCTTCCAATAGAAAATATAAAGATAGTTCTAGTCAATGGCAGGAGGATGTTTGTTATGTCGGCGTTGTCGCTTGGAATAAATTGGCAGAAAGCTGCAAAGAAAGACTTAGAAAAGGTTCCGCTGTCCTCGTCGACGGCGAACTCCAAAGCAGAAATTGGAAATCTGAGGAAGGCTACAACAGATCAATCGTTGAAATTAAAGCCAGAAGAATCCAGTTTCTTAATAGAACTAAAAGACCTAATAATGGTGAAAATGGCTATTCTGATGAAGAACCCGCCGTTTTTGTTGATGAAGAAAGTATCGACTTTACCGAGGATTCTTTCGATAAGTTCTTATCGACTGAAGAATCTGATTTAATAAAATAACATGAGGTGTTTAAAGTGATTCGTAAAGAACAACCCAAAACTAAAAAAGTTTGCAGATTTACCCAGAACAATGTTAAATACATTGATTATAAAGATGTGAAAATGCTGCAGAAATTTATTACTGAACAAGGTAAAATTATTCCTAAAAGAATAACCGGTACCTGTTCTAAATATCAAAGAGAATTATCAATTGCTATTAAACGTGCAAGACATATGGCCCTTCTCCCCTATGTCTCTGACACCGTAAGGTAGGGAAAAAATAAATGAAAGTTATATTAAGACAAAATCATGAGTCATTAGGACAAATCGGCGAGGTCGTCGATGTTAAAGAAGGTTATGCAAGAAATTTTCTTATCCCAAGAAAAATTGCCTACGTTGCCCTTAAAGGCAATATGAAAGCTCTCGAAGAAGAAAAAAAGACTTTCCTTAAAAAGAAACAGCATGAAATTTCAACAGCTGAATCTCTTGCCGCTGAACTTGAAAAGGTATCTGTTTCTATATCCGTCCAGGTTGGCGAAGAGGATAAGATCTTTGGAACCGTTACTACTCAGATGATTGCTGATGCTTTGAAAGAAAAAGGATTTGAAGTCGATAAAAGAAAGATCGAGATCGAAGAACCGATTAAAGCTCTTGGCATCTATTCTGTTAGCATCAAAGTGCATGCTAATGTTAATGCAAAAATCAAGGTGTGGGTCGTAAGAGAATAGCTCCCCTTTAAACAAAAAAAAGGAAAGCATCGGCTTTCCTTTTTTTATTTTAAACTTTTAATGTCTTATCTTACTTTAATCTGCTTGGTGGATATAAGCTTGGCAACTTCGGCTGTACCGTTCTTATTTAATGTTTTAATCCCTTTGGCAGAAATCTTAAGAGTAACAAATCTGTTTAACTCCTGGACCCATATTCTTTTCTTCTGAAGATTCGGCAGAAATCTTCTCTTCGTTCTGTTGTGCGCATGGGAAACATTATTTCCTGCTAAAGGTCCAATCCCGGTTACTTGACATCTTCTTGACATTTTTACTCCTTTCAGTGCCTTCTATTGAAAATTGAACAACAAATATACTAAAATTCAGATCTAAAAAACCAAAGCAAATAAATAAATTTGTGTAAAATTCATCACTTTTAACCAAAATCAGTTGACAATTACCCCTACCTTTATAAATTATGCATGCAGACTTTATTAAAAAAGGTGCCCTATGGAATTTTATGAACTTCACCCCAAGGATCCCCAGCAAAGATTTATAAGTAAAGCCGTCCAAATTATAAAAGATGGGGGAGTTATTATCTATCCTACCGATACCGTCTATGGTATCGGCTGCGATATTTTCAATAAAGCTGCCCTCGAAAGAATATTTCAAATTAAAAATGATTCCAATACTAAACTCTTCAGCTTTGTTTGCTCTGATTTGAAGGATATTGCCAAATATGCCCGCGTTTCCGATTACGCCTACAGAATGATGAAACATCTGCTCCCCGGTCCCTATACTTTCATCCTGCCTGCCTCTAAAACTGTCCCAAAAACATTGTGGACAAAAAGGAAAACCGTCGGTATAAGAATCCCTAATAATCATGTTGCATTAAAACTTGTCGAGGATGTCGGCAACCCGATTATTAGTACAAGCGTTACAACAAGAAAAGGTGAAATTATGAATGACCCGGATATCATTAAAGTTGTATTCGATAAGCAGGTCGATCTTATGCTCTCTTCCGGGTATGGTAAAAATACCCCTTCAAGTATTATCGACCTCAGCGAAGATATTCCTGAAATAATTAGACAAGGTGCCGGCGACGTAAGCCTCTTTCTCTCTTAAAATACTCACCCCTTATTGTCCTTATTTGGCTCGTATAGATATTTAAAAAAAGTATATTAAATTACTTCCTATTAAGCAGCATTGTCGATCCCTGTGCCGTGCTCATAATAATAACCTCGCTTATGTTCACATGAGCGGGACGTAAAGCGCACCATAAAATTGTATCGGCTATATCCTGGGCATTCAAACAAGTAAATCCTTCGTAAACTTTCTTGGCTTTCTCTTTATCCCCCGAAAACCTAACCTCGCTGAATTCCGTCTCCACCATCCCCGGATCAATCGTGGTAACACGAATATTCTTATCATAAAGATCAACCCTCATCGCTCTTGAAATACCGTTCACTGCAAATTTGGATGCACAGTAAACATTCCCATTGGGATAAACCTCATGCCCTGCAATCGAACCAAGATTTATTACATGCCCCTCCATCCTTTCAGTCATCAAAGGAATTACTTCCCGCGAAACATATAGAAGCCCCTTTACATTTGTATCAATCATCTCGTCCCATTGCTCGGTATCCCCCTCCTGAATTTTACTCATGCCCCTCGCAAGCCCGGCACTGTTTAAAAGAATATCAATCTTTCTCCACTTCCCCTTAAACGATTGAACAGCTTTTTTAACATCCGCCTTTTTCCTCACATCCAGCTCAATTGTTAAAACATCAATCTTAAACTTTTTCTTTAATTCCAACTCAATCTCCTTAAGCCTGTCAATCCTGCGAGCCGCAATTATTAAATCAGCCCCCTCACCTGCAAAAGCAAAAGCCGCAGCCCTGCCAATCCCCGAAGAAGCTCCTGTAATAAAAACTATTTTATTCTGTAAACTTTTCATAATTCTTCCTTTCCTAAAATTTTAATAACAAAATTACATAAAATTTCCATTCCGTATTGTCCTTATTTAGCGGCCTCAAATAATTTGTGTTTAGAAAATTCATGATGCGGAATTTCCTTATTTGGTTCATATTTAACGCCATTAATTAAAATACGTTAAATAAATTAACTGGAACGTAGTTGCAGTGATAATTGCTTATTGTGTTTATTTGATCCGTATTTAACGGCCTTAAATAAAATGCGTTTAGAAAATTTGTGAAATGGAGTGAATAGCGGTAAATTTTGTTTGAGTCCGAAGGACGAGTTAATTTACCGCCACGGAATGGAGCAAATTTTTAGCAATTTTATTTTAAGCCATATTTCTTTTGGTACTTTTCTTGTGTCAAGAAAAGTACAATAATGTATTAAGAAAAGTGGTTTAAAACACCCCGGCAATATATTCCCCGCACCTGGAACATATATTCCCCGCAATTCTGTTAAACTTAACCGAATGCCAGTCCCTCTTTATCAACTCTGCAGAGCACTTGGGACAAAAAGTCGTCTGCCCCTCATCGTTATGCACATTCCCTACATAACAATATTTTATCCCTGCACTAATTCCGATTTCTCTTGCCCTGGTTAGCGTAAGCTCGGGAGTCCTTTCCTTATCAAGCATTTTAAAATCAGGATGGAATGCCGTAAAATGCAACGGTACAGAATCCCCTAAATTATTAACTATCCATCCGCACTCATTCTTAATTTCCTCTTCATCGTCATTCTCCCCCGGGATCAGCAGGGTTGTTATTTCAAACCAAATATCCGTTTCATTCTTCAGCCAGCGCAAAGTATCAAGCACATCTTCAAGGTGCGAAAATGTTAACTTGTGATAGAACCTTTCCGTAAATCCCTTCAGATCAACATTCGCCGCGTCAATATATTTATAAACATCCTTGCGCGCATTTTTATCTATATACCCCGCTGTAACCATAACCGATTTTATCCCCTCCTCCCTCGCTATTCTCGAAATGTCAATAACATATTCCCCGAAAATTGTAGGATCATTATACGTGTACGCAATTGAAGGAACCATATATCGTAGTGCTAAATCTACCACCTCCTCTGGACTCGCGTTCACGGAATTCCTTTCATCCATTTTCGCTTTGCTTGTCGTCCAGTTCTGGCAGAACCTGCATCCCAGATTGCACCCCGCAGTTCCAAAACTTAATATCTTGCTTCCTGGTAAAAAATGATTCAACGGCTTTTTCTCGATAGGATCAATTGCAAAACCGGATGGATGTCCGTACCCCAGAGCATATAAAACTCCCCCAAGGTTCTGCCTTATAAAGCAGAATCCGGGCTGATCATGACCTATCCTGCAGTACCTTGGACATAAAGTGCATAAAATTTTATTATTATCCGTCCTCTCCCACCAGTCTGCAATTTTCAGCTTCTCATCATTCATAATACATTCGTAAACTCATTCCGACTCTTAAATTCCCATTTATTAAAATGAAATCCAAATACTTATATCACTTCCGCCTGCTTGGCTGTTTTTATTTGGTTCATATTTCCCGGCCTTAAATATTTTGCGTTAAATAAATTCAGCGTAATGAAATGGCAGTGAGGGAAACCATTTTTCCTTATTTAACGGCATTAAATAAAATGTGGTAAGAAAATTTGTGAAATGGAGTGAAAAGCGGTAAATGCTGTTTGAGTCCGAAGGACGAGTTCATTTACCGCCACGGAATGGAG
>PLLW01000057.1:73825-89499 GCA_003141435.1 Ignavibacteriales bacterium | reverse complement strand
GAAAATGATGCAAAGAAGAACGGATATAAGAAAGTTTCAGTTATGATGAGAGACGTTGCTACTACGATAAAAAACTTTGTAGGCAACGGAGGCTTTTTATTTGCAATGTGTTCGGCAACTGATTCATACGATATAGCTTTGGCAGCTCATAATACAGATATCTGTGCACAAATGTATGATGGTGACGCGGCTGACCCGGATGCACAGAGCAAACTTGATTTTTCAAATACACTTGCTTTCCAGAACTTTAAGCTTGAGATAAACCCATATATTTATGAGTACAGCAGTATAGATGTTCAGCCCGCAGAAATAGGGAACCAGGAAAACGACTATTTTACATTATTTGAATTTTCGGCAAAGTATGATCCTGTTCCGACAATGCTGACTCAAGATCATGTTAATGTCATAAAAGGATTTATGGGACAAACAACTATGTTTCATAAAGACCAGATTAAACCATCAGTCATAATACTGGCTGAAAGGCAAGGAGCCAACCAAGTAAAATATATTCATGGTAATTACGGAAGAGGAACATTTACATTTTACGGTGGTCATGACCCAGAAGATTATCAGCATGCCGTTGGTGATCCTCCAACCGATCTTTCATTACATAAAAATTCCCCAGGATACAGATTAATATTAAATAACATACTTTTCCCTGCGGCAACGAAGAAAAAACAGAAGACATGAAAAAGATTCATATTAAAAACAGCGAGGAAGACTATTATATAGGCAAAATAGTCTGTGTAGGCAGAAATTACACTGACCATATAATAGAACTAGGAAATGAGATTCCGGAAAAGCCCATATTGTTTTTAAAGCCCTCTTCTGCTGTTATTTTTCTNNGAGAATATTAAATATCCCAAATTCTCACAGGAAATGCATCATGAAGTTGAATTAGTTTTATTAATAGGAGAAGACCTAAGCAATGCAGATGAACATGAATCAGAGAAAGCAATCGCGGGATATGCGGTAGGTCTTGATATGACATTGCGTGATATACAAAATGAACTTAAGAAGAAGGGGCATCCGTGGACTATTGCCAAGTGCTTTGACACATCGGCAGTGCTTTCAGATTTTGTTTTATCAAAAGATTATAAGTTTAAATTAGAAGAAGTAATTTCTTTATCTGTTAATGGGGAAATACGCCAGAAGGAAAAACTGAAACTGATGATCTTCTCCCCTTCTCAACTTGTTCAATATATTTCCACTATAATGAAGCTGGAAAGAGGGGATCTGATTTTCACAGGAACGCCTGCGGGTGTAGGTAAAGTAAATAAGGGGGATACACTGCACGCGGAAATACAGGGGGTAGGAGAGCTTTTCTGTAAAGTTGAATAATTTATTTCTATTTTATTAGTTTTACATTATAAAACGGAGTCATCATATTCTTTTTCATTTTCGATCTCATTTTCCCAATCATATTTAATAGCGGGATCTGATCGCTTATATAAAAAAGCACAAAATATTCCCATTATGGACCCGAACAGATGGGACTCCCATGAAATACCGCTATCTATAGGAAGGACACCCCAAATTAAGCTTCCATATAAAAAAGTGACCAACAGAGCCAGTGCAATTGCCCTAGTATCACGCCTGATAATGCCGCTGAAGAATAAAAATGTTACAAGCCCATATATTATGCCACTTGCACCGATATGGTATGCTTTTCTTGCAAATAACCAGTCAAGAATTCCTGTTCCAAGATAAATAATGAAGATTACCTTATAAGAAGCATTTCTATAAAAATAGATAATGCCAGTTCCAAGGAAGAGAATTGGGAGGGAATTTGAAAAAAGGTGTTTTATATTAGCATGAATGAGAGGAGCCAGCAGTATTCCAGGAATTCCTTTAACGCTTCCAGGTAAGATCCCGAACCCTGTAAAGTTGAGATTAAAAATTATCTCTGATATTTTTATTACCCATAAAAGGAGTACAAATCCAACGGGAAGAATTAAACTTGTAATAATTTTTTTTTTATCATCATTCATCGGGTAAATCATCTCCCGATTTTTTTATTTCTTCAGATCTTTTTTTACTGATATACCAAGGAATAAACCAGCATAAAGCAGCCCAAGCTAATCCTAACGACCATCCACCAAGAACATCGGTCGGGTAGTGAACTCCCAGGTAAAGACGGCTAATACCGATCATAAAAGAGAGAAATATTGCGACAGAAATAATATAGATTTTATCTCTCCAACGCACCTGGAGACGTGCGATCAGGGATGCCAGGGATAGATATATAATAGTAGACATCATAGAATGTCCGCTTGGAAAACCGAATGATTTTTCCGGTATAAGGTTTGGAATTATTTGGGGGCGTATTCTGCTGAAAAGTTCTTTTAGCTCCAAATCTATTACTGCCCCACCTATGACTGCCGCAAGAACAAGAAACAGCATACCATATTGTTTCTGAAGAAGAAAATAACCTATTACAAAAATGGTTATTAAGAATACTATTGTACTTCCACCTAAAGAGGTAACATCCCTCATGACTTCAAAAAGCCATGGGGGACCAATAGGGCGAGCTAAATTACCAGGGTACCTAAATGATTTGAGAATCTGCATATCAAAATGATCGGTTGAACCACTACTGACAAATCCTGCGATTAAAATAAATCCAATAGATCCGACAAATATTGCAAAAACTGCAACCAGAACCTTTATTTCGATCCCGGAAAGAGTCCTAAATTTTGATTTTATACCGAGCATTTGTTTATTCGTTAAAACACATGATATAATCTAAATAAAATAAATGAATAATATAAAATGTGATTTAATCGCATTATTATAAAGGAGCATTTGATTTTTTATTTAAGCCTACTTAAATTATCTATAAAATTTCACTTAAAATGAATAACATTTCCAAAAGAGATTTTGATAATTCACTTCTTGTTCAGATAAAGGGAAGGCCATGGAATATCAGCCAAAAGTTAGCAGATAATATATTCGTGGAAATCAATGAAGTTAAAGGATCATAAAATGGACCGATCACTTGTTGAAGTAAATTCCTCGGTAATAATAAGACCACATTCAAATTTCTGGTTGCGACTAATTACTTTTTCCGGTCCAGCATTTATGGTTTCAGTAGGTTATATGGATCCGGGAAACTGGGCGACAGATCTTGCCGGAGGGGCACGTTTCGGTTACAAACTGATATGGATTATTCTACTTGCAAATTTAATGGCAATATTGTTCCAATCTTTATCAGCCCGCTTAGGAATCGTTTATGGCAGAGACTTAGCTCAAGCATGCAGAGATCATTATTCAAAAACCTTAAACTTTATTTTATGGATCATATGTGAAGTTGCGATTGCAGCATGTGATCTTGCTGAAGTTTTAGGTTCTGCAATAGGTTTGTATTTATTATTCAAAATTCCTCTTTTATGGGGAGTTCTTATTACGACTTTTGATGTTCTTTTACTGATGTTTTTAATGTCATTCGGAATAAGAAAAATGGAGGCATTTATTCTTGCCCTAGTGGCAACAATAGGGGTCTGTTTTGGAATAGAAGTATTTTTTTCAAATCCTAACTACTTTGAGGCGGCAAAGGGATTAATTCCTACCCCGATGAATATGGAAGGACTATTCATTTCACTGGGAATTATCGGAGCAACAGTAATGCCCCACAATCTTTATCTTCATTCAGCACTTGTCCAATCGAGAGATGTAAAGAGAACGACAACGGGGTTGAAGGAAGCTAATAAATTTAATTTAATTGATTCGGTAGTAGCTTTAAATGCAGCGTTTTTTGTTAATGCGGCAATTTTGATAGTGGCAGCAGCTGTCTTTTTTAAGAATGGTTATAACAATGTAGCTTCGATTATTGATGCGCATGCATTACTTGCACCACTTCTTGGTACAAAAGCTGCACCAATTATTTTTGGAATAGCCTTATTAGCTGCGGGACAATCATCTACGATAACAGGAACATTTGCGGGACAGATTGTAATGGAAGGGTTTGTAGGTTTGAAGATGCGCCCCTGGTTAAGAAGATTGACTACCCGTTTAATTGCCATAATTCCTACCGTAATTGTAATAAAGTTTTCAGGAGATAACGCGGTTAATTCATTATTAATTATTTCCCAGGTAATATTATCACTCCAGCTGCCCTTTGCGCTCATTCCTTTACTTCATTTTACATCTAACAGAAAAAAGATGGGAGAATTTGCTTCCAAAATGTGGGTTATGATCCTTGCCTGGGCAGCAACTTCATTGATCACACTGTTAAACCTTAAATATATTTACGATCTTATAATAGAAAGCATCCCTTTAAGTACTACTCAAGGTATTTTAGTGAAATATCTACTTATGCCGGTATCAGCTTTTCTTTTACCTTTATTGTTGTGGATGTTAGTTGAACCTATTTTCAGTAAGGCGAGGATATCAACAATTGTACATAAAGCTACAGCGGGATTTGCCCATGGGATTATCAAACCCGCGATCGGCTATAAAAAAATCGGAATGGCACTTGAAGGCAAAAGAGAGAAAGATGAACAAATATACAAAGGTTCGATTGATCTTATTAAAAGCATGAAAGCAGAAGTTTACCTAATTAATATAGTACAGTCAGTAACGGGGCGTTTTATGGGTGAATTAGTTGCAGACAAAGATGCATTTGAAATGAATGAATATCTTAACACATTTGCCGAGAAATTTAAGGCAGAGGGAATCCCGTCGCAGATAATAATTGGAGGAGGCGAGCCAAAAGAAGAGATAATACGCATTGCGAAGAAAGAAAAACTTGAACTTTTAATTGCCGGAAGCCACGGACATAAATTTATTAGTGATATTATTTATGGATCGACAATAGAGGGGGTAAGGCATGGGGTACAACTGCCAGTTCTAGCCATCCCAGTAAAAAAGCAGTAAGATGGAGAAATTCAAATGGATACAGAAAACAAATAATACGAAGAGAGGGATTTTAAAGTAATAGGATATATGTTAAAGAAAATTGTTTTTATTATTTTCATGTTTGCTTCAATAATATCAGCCCAAGATGGGGTGGTTAAGACTTATTTTCCAAATGGGAAAATTCAATCTGAGATATCCTATGTAAATAAAATAAGAGAGGGGGCAGCTAAATTTTATTATGATAATGGTAATCTTCGACAAGAATTTTCATATCTAAACGGGAAAGTTAATGGTTTGGTAAAGGAATATTATGAGAATGGGAAATTAAAACTAACCTATAATATAGTAGAGGGTAAAAAAGAAGGACCAGTTTCATTATTTAAAGAAGACGGGACATATCTTACAGATATTTCCTATGAAGGAGGTAAAAGAGTAATTGAAAAAAATCCTTCTATTGAGGAAACACCAGATACAAGCATAAAGAAAACAGGAAATCCCAAAGAAGAGAACAGTGATTACGTTCCTCCAGTAATTGCAGAGGATTCCATTAAGGTTGATTCTGTTTATACAACTGCGGAGGTAATGCCTGAGCTGATAGGGGGCATGAATGGAATTTATAAAAGGCTGGTTTATCCTCAATCAGCTAAAGAAAAAAAAGTTGAGGGCATTGTGAAAATAGAGGCATTGGTAAACCAAGCGGGGGATGTCATTGATGCAAAGATTATAAATGATATTGGTTACGAATGCGGTGAATCTGCAAAGATTACTGTTTTTTATACAAGATTTAAGCCCGGATTGCAGAGAGGCAAACCTATAATGGCAAGAGTAATAATTCCCATCGAATTCAAATTAACCAAATAGTACAAGTTAAGAGGGGAAAGTTTTGAACCGGAAACTTTTGAACAAAGAGGCAATTTCCTCATTATGTGGATTAATATTTACAACATAATTGGGGAATTCTCTCCTCAGATTATATGTTTTACGAAGATTATCGAAATGTTTCCCTGGATTAACGGCTTTGGAAATGCCTCTAATATTTTTATCATCCGAATTAATATTATAGACATGATTAACGGCTTTGAATAATTCTTTTTCAGGAGTTGAGTTTCCATTTATACTGATAAGGGAATTTTCTGCGGGCGGAATTATAGGAAGCCAACGGGGTTTCTTATTTAAGAAGCCATAAAAAGCATTATAGAGGATCACCGTACCGTTTATTTTACCCTCATAAGAATATCCTGCAATATGAGGAGTACCAAATCTAATTTTATGTAGAAGATCCATATTTATTTCCGGCTCGTTTTCCCAAACATCCAGCACAGCGATAAATTTCTTTTTCCCAATAAGCTTTTCCAGCGAGCTATTCTCAATAACGGGACCTCTGGAAGCATTTATAATGATAGCACCGTCTTTGAGGGAATTGATTTTTTCATAATCAAAAAGATGAAATGTTCTATCCTCGCCCTGCATATTTAAGGGAACGTGAAAAGTAATTATATCAACATCCATCAAATCTTTAAGATCAAGGAATTGTTTATTCCCCGTTTTTCTTTTTAGGGGAGGATCATTCTGAAGAACTTTCATACCGAGAGCCCCGGCTAAACGGACAATCCGGCTACCAATATTTCCGACTCCAACAACTCCGATAGACTTTCCTTTTAATGAAAAATTCTGTTCGTTTGAAATATTTAATAAGGCAGTAAATACATATTCTGCAACAGCATCAGAATTACAACCACGAGCGTCAGTAAAACGAATTTCTTTAGCAGCCAGGTATGCAGTATCGATATGATCGGTGCCGATTGTGGCAGTTCCAACAAACTTTACATTTGTTCCTTCCAAGAGAGCTGCATTTACTTCCGTTATCGATCTTACGAGAAGAACATCAGCGTCTTTTAACAATGCATTAGTAATTTCCCTACCGCTACACAGGTGAACATCTCCAAAGCTGGAGAACGCTTCTTCTACGAAAATAATATTTCCGTCAGCAATGATCTTCATTAAATTTTAATATTATTTTGGTATTAAAGATAAGCACTCTCCTTCTTTATTAAAATACTATCTTAACAGAATCGCTGCTATCAAGTTTTTGATATATAAGATCCCGGACTACTTTGTTAGGCACAGTAAGAGTTAAATTAAGACTATAATAATTTCCTTTTTTACTAATATTTGAAGGGGTAACGTCATAATTTAAGCCAGAGACGGCACTTTCTATGGCTTCAATCATCTTGTCGATATTGTTTCCTATAATTTTATATGACCATTGACAGGGATAAATAATCTCAGGTCTTTTGTCTGAATCTAAATTCATTAATATTCCATTTTATATTGGTAGAATATAAATAAAATTTCAGTAATGGAATAAAGGGGATTGACTAAAAAACAGAGGATTGGAATGGGGATGAATTTTTGTATCAAAATAGTTTGATTTTTGAGTGGTAAAAAAATGACTTTCCGACAGTAAATAGTAGAGGGGCATTTGGGGGGAGGGGTGAGAATGGTAAATTTTACAAATAGAGAGAGACCCATAGCGAGGGGGGAGGGGATAGGGGCATACCAAAACTAAATTTGTAGTCATTCCACGTTGCTCTCAAGTTGCTCCCAT
Organism: Ignavibacteriales bacterium; assembly: GCA_003141435.1. Classification (GTDB taxonomy): domain Bacteria; phylum Bacteroidota; class Ignavibacteria; order Ignavibacteriales; family Ignavibacteriaceae; genus Fen-1301. Next base: position 82,034 of record PLLW01000057.1, on the reverse strand, counting down.
CTTGCTCTCAAGTTGCTCCCATCTTGCTCTCAAGTTGCTCCCATCTTGCTCTCAAGTTGCTCTTTGGCGGGGAGACTTGAAGGAAGCGCAGGCCAGATGTGCTGGAAAGTGGCTATATGGATGTAAATTGGGATTGGGGGGCTGTTGGGATAATTTGGAATTATAAGCATATTTATATATTTGAGAGAAAGAATAAAATAAATATGCAAACTATTAATTTTGATAAGTTAAAGCAGGTGCTACCGCGAATACCGGGTATTCTAAGAAAGAAAGAATATTTTAATGCCGGGGTACTTATTCCTTTGGTTTGGCATAATGAAGAATATCATTTCCTTTTTGAGAAGAGGGGAGCAAAGATAAGACAAGGTAGTGAAATCTGTTTCCCCGGCGGGGAATATGATCCAAGTTCAGATAAATCTTTATTAGAAACGGCTATGCGGGAGACAAGGGAGGAGTTAGGTGTTAGGAAAAAGGATATTAAAGTCATAGGGAAAGTAGATGTACTTGTTGGGAACATGGGTGTAACAGTCGATCCATTCCTTGCAGAGATTAAAATAAATAATATAGATGAGTTAAGTCCTGCCAAAGACGAAGTGGAAAAAGTTTTCCTTATTCCTGTTTCATATTTTTATGAAACGCCACCTGAAACATTTTATCTAAAATTAGAGGTCCATCCTTATTATACAACTTTAAATGGAGAGAGGATTGACCTATTCCCTGCTAAGGAACTTGACCTACCGGAAAAGTATTTAGCTCCCTGGACTGCCGGAAAACATAAAGTATTTGCATGGCGGACTAAGGAGGGCACAATATGGGGAATTACCGCAGCACTGATAAATGAGGTTATTACTAAAATTAAATTATCAGAGAAAGGAATGGTAGAATAGGTATTGAGAAGATATCGGGATGGAGGATGAAGTAGTTAATACCTTCGGGGATTTTATAAACCTCGAAGGAGTGGTGGTTAGAACTTTTGAGGTTTCTAAAACCCCGAATGAGAAGTAATAAGTTCACGCATATCATTCAAAACAGGATCACCTGACTGAAGCAGTCTTTCCCTGCTTTGATGTCCATTGGCAATTAGAATACATTTTATTCCCAGATCGTCTGCGACATCGTGATCGTGTAATGTATCACCGATAAGCACTATTTTTTGCAGTGGGACATCAATTTTTTTAATAAGCTCCCTGCCTATAACCAATTTGCCAGTAGCATAGATATGATCGAGTCCGGTGATATGTTTAAAATATTTGGTTAGTCCATGATCATTAATCATCTCAATAAGAGTCTCAAGCGAATAGGCGGAAAGGATTGACTGCNNGTTTCCCCTTTTCTTATTTCATATTCATCCATCCATTGTTTTCCCACTTCCTGGAACGAATATTCATTAAAATTGAATCCTGCTTTTTCATAATAATTTTTAACAGGAAAATCGAAAATGAGTCTATATTCTTCAAGTGAAAGAGTTTTCAGGTTTTTGCTTGTGAGGAGTTCATTAATAATATTAAGGCTTAAGACGGTATCGTTAAGCAGGGTTCCGTTCCAGTCCCAGATTATATGTTCAAAATTTTGTATCATATTTCGATTTTAAGATTAAAAGTCTTATCCTTATAGGAGTATTAGAATAAACCTTCCCAATCCGAATTTAATAATCCATTCTAAATTCGGAATCATCAATCCCCGAATTTATTTTGATGCTTGTGACATCAAATTCCATTTCCTGCTGTCCAAGTTTCTGCCTGATTTTAAATGGGAAATAGATGCCATTAACGGGGCGGAAATCAGAATAATAGGTTTTTTGCAAATAAGTTTGCTTAACAGTTGTAACAGGTTTTTCATCCATGATTTTAAAACCAGTAATTACATCATAGTAATGTATCCAATTAAGGGAGGAATTTTTTAGAAGTATTTTATATGCAAGTCTATTTTCAATAGTATCTATTCCAAGCAAGGTAATATGAATAACGTTAGTATCCAAGTTTAATAAAAGGTTAAGGGTAGATTCATTTTTTAGTCTGGCTAATTCAACCCCAAGTATTTCTTTTACCTGGTCATTTATTTTTACATATCCCTTATTGTTACTAAATAAAATTGTCTGTTCAACTTCTCCAGCGTGTATAATCTGTTTAAATTTATCGGGTTGTTTTTGGAAGACAGTCATTTCCACATTTACTTTCTGGACATTTCCCTTCATTTCTGTCAAGCGGTCTTCAATTTTGCTCAGTTTTTCCTTACCACCAATTACCTCAATATATTTTTGGATAATCTGATAAGCGCTTAAAGAATCCGCTGCTTTTATGATAGGAATATTTAATAAAACAATAAGAAAAACTATTACTGCAGTCTTCATAATATTTTTTTTGAATGATGGGGGCAAATTAGTCATTATTCCTATTTTTACATACACAAATTATTTTGTTTATGAAAAGAATCACATTATTTCTGATTTTATTTCCATTTATTGTCATTACTGAAGCACAGCAGTATTCAGTTTCGGGCAAGGTTTCTGACAAAACGACAAATGATCCATTATATTTTGCGAATATTAGAGTATTGAATTCATCGCTAGGAACCACTTCGAACCGGAACGGGGATTATGAACTTAAGTTAAAAAACGGGGCATACCGATTAACCGTTTCATATATAGGATATATTTCGGACACTGTATCGTTAGTATTAGATAAAAATCTGCGGGATATTAATTTTGAACTTACACAGACAAAAGTTATTCTTTCGGAAATAATTATACGCCCGGGGGAAAATCCTTCTATTCCAATTATCAGAAAGGCAATCCAAAGAAAAGATGAAAGGAACCAGAAATTAAAGAGTTATGAGTTTGAAGCATATACTAAGGGAATAATTAAGACACAGGAAGACATTTCGTCAAAAGGAAATGGTGTAAATCTTGGTTTAGGGGTTAATGATTCACTTAAATTAAAAATAACGGGTATACTTGAGAATCAGAGTAAGGGATATTTCAAAAAGCCAGACAATTATAAGGAAATCATTATTGCAAGAAAACAGAGTTCGAATTTTCCTTCATCGATAAATATGCTAACCGGAGGGAGGTTAATCCAGAATTTCTATGAAGACAAAGTTTCATTCTTCGGCAGGAATTTTCCCGGCCCCCTATCGGATAATGCACTTAAATATTACTATTTCAATCTTGAAAAAAGAATGACGATGGATAACAGGATAGTTTATAAGATTTATATGACTCCTGATAACTATAGCGATCCGGGCTTTGAGGGGAATATATTTATAACTGACAGTACTTATGATCTGATAAAAGTAGAACTTCAGCTTAACCGAGCGGCAAATACCGGCGGCCTTTTTGATACTATTAGTATTTACCAGCAGTTTGTAAAATACGATAATGATATTTTTATGCCATCCGATTACCGACTTGTAATTGGAGCAAATATATTGGGGCTGGCAAAGATCGGTTTTGAGCTGAACACTATACTTTATGATTATATAGTAAATCAAAATATAAGCGACAATATATTCAATAAAGCCGTAATTACAGTTTTACCTGAAGCGGACAAGAAAGATTCACTATTTTGGACTAAAACACAGAGCATTCCCAATACACCCGAAGAACAGCTTGCATATAAAAGGATTGACAGTGTTGAGAGTGTGCCCAGAAAATTCCTTGATAACTTTTCAATTCTATCCACTAAAATAGGTTTAAGTGATAATTTTTCCATTTCGGCTCCATTAGGAATGTACCATTTCAATAGTATAGAGGGGCATACTTTGGATTTCGGAATTTTTCTTGATAATGCACTAGAGGATAGGTTAGAATCTTCATTAAAATTTTCATACGGATTTTCGGATAAGAAATTAAAAGAAGGCCTATCTGCAGAATACAAACTTGGAGATTACCGCACGACAAGTATTAACTTTGAAGCTTTTAATAAATTATCTGTTCTTTTTGAAAATTCGGATGATTATAATGCACTAACCTCAACGCTTCTTGCGCTTTTATCAAAATATGAATTCAGGGATTATTACTATTCAAAAGGCTTCAATTTAAATGTATCAGGGGAAATATTTCCGGTATTAAGCTTAAAGGCTGGTTTCATAAACGAGACCGACAACAACGCAATGAACAGATCGAATTTTTCGTTCTTCGCGAAAGACCGGACATACAGAATAAATTCCCCAATTAATGAAGTAAAAATTAATGCTTTTAGAGGCGGGTTTAATATAGATTTCAGGGATTATATAGAGGATGGGTTTACAAGGAGGCGGATTACCAGGAATAATACATATATAACATTCGGAGGGGATATTACATATTCTAATCCCGAGGTATTGAACAGCGGACTTGTTTTTAGGAAATACAATTTCAATATATCCGGAGGGTTAAACACCTTCAAAGCCGCCAATCTTAATTTCCGATTAGACGGAAACTTTAATGATGGAACGCTTCCTTATCAGTGGTTATATTCAATTCCAGGAAATATAAATTTGGCATCAAAAAGATTTACATTCAGGACACTAAATGTAAATGAGGTGATTGGAGAAAACGCCGTAACATTATTCCTTGAACATAATTTCAGGGATGAACTATTTAAATGGTTAAGGATTCCCGGGTTAAGGGATTGGGAAATACAACTTAATACATTTTTCAATTCAGCCTTATCCACAGTTGGAAACAAAACACAAGATTATATACCATTTCAATCCGAAGTATTTAAGCATCCATTTTGTGAAGCCGGTTTCGGAATTGGTCATGTTTTATTCCCTATCCAGCTTGAATTTGCATGGAAACTAAACTACCGCGGTGAAAACAACTTCAGGATAAGTTTAAATTCTTTCATATTCTGATAAATCAGACTATTGACATTAACATGGCATGATCAAGGGAATTGGGGATGTTTATAGATTTATCCATCATCTTTCCTTTTGAACTTGGTCACAATTTTATAAATAAAGGGCTTATATGTTATAAGCGGTTTGTTCGCTATAAATGTATTATATATTTTTGCCGAGTATGATTAAACGTATAAACAGCTATAAAAAGATAATTTCTTCAATATTCTTATTGGGATATTTTTCTTTTATTATATTAACCATAACTCACATTCATAGAGATACGATTAATGATACTTGTCATACAATTGGAATTGCAAATACCAATTTATGCTCAACATTCTCTGATTCACAAGACAACTGCCAGATTTGCCACTTATTTTCTTCAATAAATGTTAATACCAACAGCATAGCTCTTTTTCCAGGATTATTAATTGAGACATGTACAGTAAAAATTATTGATTCAAACTATAAATCCAATCCAGTTGATATTAATTATCTCCGCGGTCCTCCTTCAGGAAATAACTTTTCAATTTAAGCACAATTATTTTTTCTTATTCCGGGATAAATACTTATGGTATTAATTCCTGTTTAAGTGAGAGAATAAATTGATTTCCTAGTTTTATTAACATCAAGAGAATATTAAATGTTTAACCCAAATTTTAATAAAAATATATTATTCATGAACAGATTAGCAATTGTTTTCATTTTGATCTGCGTTTTTTTTCAAATAACATTTGCCGGTTCAAAAGAGAATAAAAAATCTGCGGTTGAAACTATTAACTACACAGTTACAGTGACGGATAAAAAGACTTCAGATCCACTACAGCTTGTCAGCGTAATATTAAAGAAAAAGAATTACATTGTTGCTACTGCCTCTACAAACCCATTTGGAAGAGCTATATTCAGTGATCTCCAGAATGGAAATTATGAAATTTCTACCCGATATATAGGGTATTTTGATTTTAAAGATACCATTACTGTTGACAAACTGCATAATAGTTTTGATATACAGATTTCTGAAAAAAATATACAGCTTAAAGAAGTTGAAATAAAAGGGAACAGAATAAATAATAACAACAATAATGCCACAATAGATATAATTTCGGGGCAACAAACTTTAGACCTTGAATCTTACCATTCCGCCCCAACAGGAAGCGTAATTCAGTTAGTTCAGGAAAATCTTGCAGGAACCGCTAAAGCACCGACCGGAGAAATTCATATCCGAGGGCAACATGGAGAATTCACTTACTTAATTGATGGAATTCCTATTCCGCTTGGAGTATTCGGAGGATTAAATGAGATAGTTGACCCACAAGTGATTTCAAAAGTTTCATTTTATACCGGGGGTTTCCCGGCAGAATTTGGCGGACAAATAGCCGGACTTATGGATATTCAGAGCAGAGTTCCTCCCGGTAATTTTCATCTTGATTTTTCAACATACGGGGGAAGTTATCTTACGTCGGGAGATTCTTTAGGTAAAGGTGTTGGTAATTTAAAGGCATTAAATACAAACGGACAGAGTATTTCTTTAAGTGATCATTTAGGAAAACTTGGAGTCTTTTTTACCGGTTCAAGACAAGAAACGGATAGACGGATAGACCAACCTGTAATCCCCTTATTCCATGATCATGGATTTGATTATTTTGCCTATGGTAAATTGGATTACCTTATTAATGAAAATGATTATATAACTGCTAATTTAAATTACAGCAAGACCCTATCCCAAATTCCATATGATCCTTCTTTGGGGTTTCTTTCTGACCAACAGAATTCATATAACGGATTCCAGACAATTTCTTTTTTCCATACGATTTCATCTGCGACAGATGAAGAAACGAATTTATTTATAGGCGGCTTTGCCCGCGAGGGAGGGCTGACATTTACTCCTAATGTTAATGATTATTTAACCGTTAATTTAAATGGCGATTCTACTAAAAGTTATGTGGTTGACCAGAACCGATCATTTAATACATTAGGATTCAGGACTAAATATGATCAGAAGTTTTCTCATCAGTTTGGTTTATCAGCAGGATTTAATTACAGTTATACAACTGGCAGAGATAAATTTAATTTTTTTAATACCTCCGGGGACAACCTACAAACAATTTCCAGCTACTCAGGATTTGATTTCGGTGCCTTTATTCAAACCGGATGGCATCCTTTTGAATGGACAAGGATTGAACTTGGATTACGGTATGATATTCATAAAGCTCCATCTATTCCGAACCAATCACAAGCAGCGCCAAGATTCAAATGGAGTTTTTTCATTGACGAATTTAACAGTTTCGTTTTGAGTTATGACAGATTATTCATGCCTACGAATATAGAAAACCTTGGAGCTGTGGCGGCATTATTTGGAAATGCATCTACCCCTGCACTACCTGAAAAAGATAATCTGTACGAAATAGATTTTATAAGAAACTGGCTGAATGGATTCAATACTAAATTTGCCGGGTTTTATAAAGAATCCTCCCCGGGACTTGATGACCAGACACTTGGTTCAAGCACAATACGAGTAAATGTTAATATAAACCAGATAAAGGTTACCGGCTTGGAACTTGCGCTTACATATAGTGATCCTGAAAATCCTTTTTCCGGATATATAAATGGTTCAATTATACATGCTTATGGAATGGGTCCTGTTTCGGGGGGATTTCTTCCTCCTGATTCCACTACAACTGCATTTGACCTAGATCATGATCAGCGTTTATCGGCTGTTATTGGAATAAAATACCAACCAGAGAACTGGTTTATTGACATAACGGGTATCTATGGATCGGGTTTATCAAATGGGAGCGACGATTATCAATTCAAAACCGGATTATTTGATTTTAATCAAGGCGCACACACTTCCCCTGCGTGGATTTTTAATATTTCGGGCGGTTATACATTTAATATAGGAGACGGGCAGACTATTGAGCCATCGATTTTTATTAATAATATACTTGACCATGAACATTTAATCAAGGGAGCATTTTTCAGTGGTGCAAGTTATGAGGAAAGAAGGAATATAATGATAAAGCTCACTTATCATTTATAATGGGGGTGAACTAATTTAAAAAACAAAAGCGCTCCTAAGAGCGCTTAAATTGTCGCAAGATGTAATAGGCTTATTTCGGCTTTGCTTCGCTGACGATAATACTACGTCCGCTAAGTTCGCTACCGTTAAGAGCTTGAATAGCATTACTTGCCTCAGATTCGTTTTCCATTTCAACGAAACCAAATCCGCGTGAACGACCAGTCTGACGATCGGTGATCACTTTTGCTGAAACGACTTTACCATGAGTCTCGAAGGCGTTCTTCAAGATATCGTCGTTGACTGCCCAGGGAAGACTTCCCACAAAAAGTTTAGTACTCACTAACTTACCTCTAAAAAATAAACAAT
>PLLW01000057.1:0-73728 GCA_003141435.1 Ignavibacteriales bacterium | reverse complement strand
TTTTAAAGCCAAGTTTTTCTGCTTCCTGAATTCTTTTCTCGATATTTCCCACGCTCCTTATTTCTCCCCCCAAACCAACTTCACCTATAAGGACTGTTTTATTATCAATTATTTTATCTAGTAAACTTGACGCTATGCTGCAACATACAGCCAGATCAACAGCAGGCTCCATTATCCTTACACCGCCTGCCATATTCAGAAATACATTATTCGCGGATAACCGTAGATTTGCTCTTTTTTCAAGAACAGCCAATAAAATTGAGAGCCGTCTGCTGTCAAATCCAGTAGTGACTCTTTGAGGATTTCCGTAATTAGATGGGGTAACAAGAGCCTGCACTTCGAGAAGGATTGGTCGTGTTCCCTCAACGCTAGCAGTTATTGCGGAACCTGAGACATTTTTTCCCCTATCACTTAAGAACAATTCGCTTGGATTTTTAACTTCGGCGAGACCGTTCTCATGCATTTCAAAAATACCTATTTCATTTGTGCTTCCGAATCTATTTTTCTGAGACCTCAATATCCTGAAGGAATGATTGCTCTCCCCTTCAAACTGCAGTACAGTATCAACAATATGCTCAAGGACTTTGGGACCAGCAATTATTCCTTCCTTAGTAACATGCCCGATAAGTATAACTGCAAAATGACCTTTTTTTGCTTCTTCCATTAAAAGGGAGGTACATTCCCTTATCTGGGTAACAGTTCCAGGCGAATTATCAAACTGCTCCGAATGCATAGTCTGAATAGAATCAATAACAACGACCGAAGGTTCTGCTTCTTTAATAGAAGAAAGAATATTATTGAGATTAGTTTCTGCAAGAATGAAAAAATTAGCTGATTTAATTTTCAGCCGCAGAGCTCGGAGCTTAATCTGTTTGGGTGATTCTTCGCCTGTAACATAGAGGACATTGGATGTAATATTTGCAGCAGCCTGCATTGCAAGTGTAGATTTACCGATGCCTGGATCTCCACCCAATAATATGACAGAGCCAGGCATAATGCCTCCGCCAAGGACCCTGTCGAATTCTTTAATTCCAGTTTTTACCCTATCCTCTTCCGTTGCACTTATTTCATTAATCTTATAAATACTGGATTTCTGTTTTATAGAGGAAGCTTTTTTTCTTTTTGATGTTTCAACCAATTCCTCTGAGAATGAATTCCAGCTATCGCATTCGGGGCACTTACCAAGCCAGCGCAATGACTCGTACCCGCATGAAGTGCAAATATATTTTATTCTAGATTTAGACAAACTTTTTTATCACTTCTTCATTCTTTAATAAAACATCTTCTATTTTAGATATATTTTTTCCTCCAGCAGTTGCCAAGTGAGGTCTTCCACCTCCCTTACCTTCAATGAGTTTTGCAAGTTCCCCGACAATTTTACCAGCATTTAATTTCTTTTCCTTAATAAGGTCATCAGTAACTACAGTCAGAATCGAAGCTTTACCATCAATTTCCGATACCAATGTTCCGATACCGTGAACTATTTTATTCCTCAAATCCTCACCCAAAGATATAAGTTCGCTCATATTTTCAGCATTTACTTTACCCTTATAAATATTTATCCCATTCAAAATAGAGGGATTAGAAATAATTGAATTTAATTCGCCAAGTTTAGATTGCAGTTTAAAAGCAACGATCTCTTTTTCAAGATACTTATTTTCCCCAACTAACTTTTGATATTTTTCTTCCTGTTCGCGGAGATTTAATAACTGTTGATTGATATATTTTTCAATACCGAATCCAGTAACGGCTTCAATTCTTCTTACACCACTAGCTATGGAAGATTCGCTTATAATTTTGAACAGACCTATCTGCGAAGAATTTTTGACATGAGTACCGCCGCAGAACTCCATAGTGAAGTCACCAAACTGAACAACATTAACCTTATCACCGTATTTGTCACCGAAGAACATAAGCGCCCCCATTTTCTTTGCCTCATTGAATGGAATATTGCGGTGATGCTGAAGGGGAATATTCTCTAATATTTTTTCATTAACCAGCGATTCGATATTCCTTATTTCTGATTCTGATAACTTAGCGAAATGTGCAAAATCAAAGCGCAGACGGTCAGGTCCCACATAAGAGCCTGCCTGTTGGACATGATTGCCAAGAATTTTTCTCATAGCGGCATGCATAAAATGTGTAGCGGAATGATTTCGCATGATATCCCAGCGCCTCTTCATGTCCACTTCTGCCACAATTTTGATTCCTACATTTATTGATAATGCACTTTCATTTTTAATAATGTGGACTGTTTTATCCTCGATCTTCACTAAATCGATGACATTTAATTTATTTCCGTCAATAATAACATGACCGAGATCATCTACCTGTCCTCCTGCTTCAACATAGAATGGAGTTTTATCAAGAATGATAAGCTCTTTCCCATCCTCTTTTTTGCAACCAATTATTTTTGAATTAGAATTCAACTCATCATAACCGGTAAACTCACTAAAATGATCGAGCAGATTAAAAGATTGGAGATCATTTATATTTATGTTAACTATGGTCAGTTTTTCCTTAGTCGCATCCCTTCCCTTCTGTTTCTGATCCTGCATTAGAACATTAAACCTGCTCTCGTCAATTGAGAGACCTCTTTCCTTAGCCATAACATTTGTAAGATCGACTGGAAAACCATAGGTATCATAGAGTTTAAATACATCATCGCCGGGAATTATGCTTTTCTTTTTAGACTGAAGTTCACCTACTATTTTTTCGAACAAGTCAATTCCCCTATCAAGGGTTGCGTTAAAACTTTCCTCTTCTGAACGGATTATCTTTTCTATATAATCCTGTTTTTCTTTTATTTCTGGAAAAACCTCCCCCATTGTATTAACAAGAACCTGCACAAGTTTATAAAGGAACGGCTCATGAAGATTAATTTTTCTTCCATAGCGAGCTGCCCTTCTTAATATTCTTCTTAATACATAGCCTCTTCCATCATTACCCGGGACAGCGCCATCACCAATGGCGAAAGTTAAAGTTCTAATATGATCGGCAATAACATTAATAGGAACAATTGTTTCCATTTTATTATACTTAACGCCTGATAATGATTGTATAACTTTAATTATCGGAGAAAAAATATCAGTTTTATAATTTGAAGATTCCTTTTGCAATACTCGACATATACGCTCAAACCCCATACCTGTATCAACATGTTTGGCAGGAAGATCATGTAATTTCCCATCCGCATCTCTGAAGTTCTGAATAAAAACAAGGTTCCATATTTCAATACATACTGGTGAACCCATATTCACATATATGGGATTATCATAATCCTCCAAGAGATTAATATGAATTTCAGAGCAGGGACCGCANNTCATCATCAGTCTCATAAACAGTTGCCCATAATCTTTCTTTTGGAAGTTTCCAAGCATCTGTTAAAAGTTCCCATGCCCATGCAATTGCTTCTTTTTTATAATAATCTCCGAAAGACCAATTCCCGAGCATTTCAAAAAAAGTATGGTGGTAAGTATCGTATCCAACTTCTTCAAGATCATTATGTTTTCCGCTTACGCGTATGCATTTCTGAGTATCGGCAGCCCTTTTGTATTCTCTAGTCCCGGTACCTAGGAAAACATCTTTAAACTGGTTCATCCCTGCATTTGTAAAAAGTAAGGTGGGGTCGTCATATGGCACAACAGGAGAACTGGTTACAATCCTATGCCCTTTGTTCTTAAAAAAATCTAAAAACTGTTCTCTGATTTCACCTGAAGTCATACAATCCTTATGCCATTTTAATATTTAAAGATAAGAAATTAGACTATAACCATAAATGGAAAAGATTGCTTTTTATGCCTCTTACTTTTACATTTAAAACTAGCAAGTTTCATATTATTGAGAATAATGTCTGTCAATACCCCTTCTACTGATAGTGAATTAATGCAGAGAGTTCACATTAATGACTCAAAAGCTCTTGAGGCATTATACAACCGATATTCTCCTCTCCTTTATACTCTAATTAAGAAAATAGTTGTCGACGAGGAAGTTGCAAAAGATGTTTTAAGCGATGTNNTATAATGATGAATATGAAAACAAGAATATAATCCCAAAACTTTCACAAATAAGTAATCCTCTTAATCTTGAAACTGCAAATAATATTAAGGACGATATTAATACCGCATTTAATAAACTTACAGATGCACAGCAGTTCGTAATTCAGTTAGCTTATTTCGAAGGTCTAACCCAAAAAGAAATTGCAGATAGGTTAAAGATTCCAGTTTCTACAGTAAAATCGAAAATAAAAATTGCTTTAGGTAATCTTAAAAATAATTTAATTAGGGAAGACTTATAAATGGAAAACATTAATGATCTCATTTATGCGTATTCCCTTGGCTGTCTAGATAATGAAGAATTTCAACTTTTTAGTGAAAACCTTGACAGCGGTGAAGAACTTAATGATCAGAAGTTAGGGGAATTTCAAAATCTTGTCTCTTTGCTTCCCCTTTCATTAACGATAGAAAATCCTGATCCCAAATTGAAGGACAATGTAGCGAAGAAATTATACCGTTTAAAAGATGAGATAAAAGCACAAAAGCAGAAAAACAAACCTGCGCCGGATGCTCAGGAGACTAAAGGAGAAAGAGGAGAAGATTCTTCTTTGACAGAATCGGAAATATTAGCTTCAGGGTATAGTGAATTTAAATCCACTAAAGAAGATGGAAGTAATGTTCAAAAAAATGTTGATATAAGCAAAAGTTTACCGAACATTACAGAAATTTCCCCTATTCAACCAGATATTCCGGTTAAGAAAAATTATAACGGCATGATTTGGGGGTTTGTACTGTTCTTCCTGCTAGCAATAGGAATTATCACTATTTATTTAAATATTTCTTTGAAAACAAATAGACTAGATAATGCAGTTGAGCAACTTAAGAAAGAGATAGGGAGCCTTAATACACAGTTAATCGGTAGCCAAGAAATCAAGGAGATGCTTCAATCACCGGATGTACAGGTGATCAATTTAAGTGGAACAATCTTAAGCCCAAACAGTTTTGGAAAACTTATTATTGGTTCCGATAAAGAGGTCGGTTATATACATATTGCCTGTATGCCTGCTATTCATGAAGATAATTTATTACAATTATGGGCTAGTATATCAGGAAGTTATATCCGTTTAAAAACTTTCCAAGCATCTGATACTATGGGATTTTATTCTTTCAAAATGTCAACTATACCAAGGGGGGATAATATCAACTTTCTTTTAACAGAAGAATCCTCAGGCGAATCGACAGCACCAAGCGATAAAGTTTATTTACAAGGAATATTTAATCCCTAGGTATTGTCTTTTCTAAATAATAGAAATATTCCTGCAGAAATTAATATTACTGACCAGTATTTTTCCGTAACTCCTAAAAATGAAGAGCAAAAAGAATGGAAAGTTATTTCACCGTGTATTATAGTAATAATAATACCAGCAATTATAAATAAAAGCGAAAGTATAAGAAAATAAGTTAATTGATTACCATCTATATAGGTCATTAAAAGACCTATTCCGATAATCAGAAGAAATGAGGGAATAATTAATTTGGATTGCTGTTGTATTTCAAAATTGGAAATTATAAACAAGACAACACCGACTAAGAAAATTATGGTTGATGTAAATAGTACCCCTTTTCTTCTGTTTCCAAAAGAATTGAATACATAGCTTAAACCAAAAAAAATGAAGACATAACCAAGAAGTTCCACACTGTGAATATTAATAAAGCCGGTAATCTTTAAGAGAATAAGAAATAATAATAATATTAAAAGGTATGATATAATTGACTGATGTTTTTCCAATTAAAAATCCTTTGCTCTATTAAATAAACATTTTTTATTTGTTCCAGATATACAACATATAATATATTGAAAGAATTGAAAGAAAATAAAGAGATTCATCTTATTTCTCAAATAATTAAAATAGAGCAGGATGTTACTGCTTTGAAAATCAGGTTCTTTTAGTTTAATTTAAAATTGATATTTTTCAATTACCATGATTACTATTAAAAAAGAACCTAAAATCAGTGTGGGAATACTTTCCGAAAAGAAGATTTTCTTCGATCTTTATGGCGAATTTAATCTTGAGGGGTTTAACCAAATATTAAGCGGTCAGTTTTTAGCAGAATTGATAAAGGATAAAATTATTTGTAAAAGGGGGGATGAAACATTTGAGTTTGCAAATGAAGTTTTATTTGAGCCAGTAAATCCTAGTATTGAGTCTTTTTTAATCAAAGATGTAACTATCGGGTTAAAATTTCATTGGGAAAGAAAGGAGAGACAAAGATTTATAGGAACTCTGAAAATTATAAAGGATAATGGAAAACTCATTGCCATTAATATTATTTCGATTGAAAGTTATTTGTCCAGCGTTATTTCCTCTGAAATGAATGCTAAAAGTTCACTTCAGCTATTAAAGGCGCAGGCTATTGTTAGCAGAGGCTGGCTTCTTTCACAGCTTCAAAGATCGAAAGAGCTTAAAAAGGAAAAAACTAAATTAAACAATGAATTTATCACTGAAAATGAAATAATAAGATGGTATGACAGAGAGGACCATAAATATTTTGATGTCTGTGCAGATGATCATTGCCAGAGATATCAGGGAATAACAAAAATTATATCGGATGTTGCATTGCAGGCAATAGAGCAGACAAAAGGAATTGTTTTAACCTATGATGATAAATTATGCGATGCCAGATATTCCAAATCTTGTGGCGGAATAACAGAATCATTCTGCAATGTATGGGAGCCAATTCATATTGCATATTTAACCACCGTAATTGATTACAAGTATGAACCCGAAAATTTTGATCTGAATTTTGATTCTGAAATTAACGCTTCAAAATGGATAAGGGGGAACGTTCCCTCTTTTTGTAATTTAACTGATAAGAAGATTATTTCTCAGGTTCTAAACAATTTTGATCAGGAAACAAAAGATTTTTACCGATGGAAAGTTGAATATACACAAGAGGAATTAGGAGAATTAATCAATTTTAATACACATATAGATTTCGGAAATATTATTGATTTAATTCCACTTGAAAGGGGAGATTCGGCAAGAATTATCAAACTTAAAATTAAGGGTACAAAGAAAGAACTTATATTTGGGAAAGAACTTGAAATAAGAAGAATATTATCAAAAACCCATTTATACTCTTCTGCATTTGTTGTGGAGAAAAGTAACATTAAAAATGAAATCCCGCAGAATTTCACTATTTATGGAGCAGGATGGGGACATGGTGTAGGATTGTGCCAGATAGGTGCAGCATATATGGCTTCCAAAGGGTATCAGTTTGATGAAATTCTCTCTCATTATTTCACCGGGACAAAATTAAAAAAACTATATTAATATGGGTTTCGGGATACTTTTAAGGATTATGGATTGATGAAATCAAGCGACTTAGAATTCAGATTCCCTAATTGCACAACATTTAAGATTGACCCACTTTCCAGCAGCGAAACATTAAAGCAAATAAGTAAATCTGCAAGAAGTGAATTTATACTCTTGATTATTTCAGAATCTGAAATAGAATTGGGACAATACGCATATGAAAGGATTTCAAGTTTAGCACATTCATTTAATTCAGGAATTATTTATTCCGATTATTTTGACAAAGAAAATGATTTACTGACGCCCCACCCTCTTATTGATTATCAACCCGGAAGTGTGCGGGATAATTTTAATTTCGGACACATTATGTTTTTCAGAAAAGATATTTTCTCTGAAGCTATAGATAAATTGATGGAAGGATATAAATATGCCGGACTTTATAGCCTAAGATTGGACATATCAATGAAATATCCGATCATCCGAATTCCTGAATACTTATACCTAGCAAAAGGAAATGAAATAATTGACAGGCAGTTTGACTATGTAGATTCCAAAAATAGAAGTGTCCAGGTTGAAATGGAACTAGCCTTTACAGATTATCTTAAAAATATTAATGCTTTTCTTAAGCCCCCTGTTAATGATTTAGAATTATACGACCAATATTTTAAAAATGATGCATCAGTAATTATCCCTGTTAAGAACCGAATAAGGACAATATCAGGAGCAGTAAATTCAGCTCTTAACCAGAAAACTGATTTTCCTTTTAACATAATTGTGGTCGACAACCATTCGGATGATGGAACAACTGAAATTCTTAAATCATTAGCGAAGTCAAATAGAAATCTTATACATCTAATACCTGAAGAAGTTAATTTAAATATCGGTGGATGCTGGAATGAAGGGATTCATCATACCGATTGCGGAAGATTTGCAGTACAACTTGATAGTGATGATATCTATTCAGATGAGAATACATTGCAAAAGATAGTAAATGTTTTCAGGAAAGATAAATGCGCAATGGTTATAGGAAGTTATCAACTAACCGATTTCCAATATAGTCCGATTCCACCAAGGATAATTGATCATCGGGAATGGACTAAGGAGAACGGATTTAATAATGCATTAAGAATCAACGGTCTTGGAGCACCGAGGGCATTTTTTACTCCTATAATCCGGAGTATTAATTTTCCGAATGTAAGTTATGGCGAAGATTATGCGGCTGGATTAGCCATCTCACGATGCTATAAAATAGGAAGGATTTACGATCCGATTTATGTTTG
This sequence comes from Ignavibacteriales bacterium, assembly GCA_003141435.1. Lineage (GTDB taxonomy): Bacteria > Bacteroidota > Ignavibacteria > Ignavibacteriales > Ignavibacteriaceae > Fen-1301. The sequence goes on along the minus strand of PLLW01000057.1, from coordinate 65,136 downwards.
CAGAAGGTGGGAGGGAAACTCAGATTCTTTTCTTTCGATAGAAAAGGAGAACTCTTATAATTTCTATAAGGACAAAATAAGAACTTTAGAGATTTTAACACGACGACAACTTAATGCAGGGGAATATGACTGAAATGGGTAAAACAATTAATGATCAACAAATTAATGACTTAACTGAACAAAATAATTTCAGTGAGGCAGCAAAAAATTTGTTAGAGCGACAAAAAAAAACATGGCAGATTCTAAAATCAGGTTATAACTCATTGAATTCTATTAAGACAAAGAGGATAAATTTTGATGGTTTCAGTTTCGTTGTTCAATTTAACCCCAGCAGATACATTTCAAGCTCTGCCAAGGTAGATGATAAATCAATAAATGACAGGAATTGTTTCCTTTGCCTGGAGAATCGACCCAAAGAACAAGAAGGAATAATGCTAAATGATTATATTCTGCTTGGGAATCCATTTCCAATTTTTCCAGAACACTTTACTATAGCTAACAAAAAACATAAAGCCCAGAGGATACAAAATAATTTTGAAGATCTTCTATTTTTTAGCAAACTTTTGTCAAAATTCTATACCGTATTTTATAATGGCCCTCAATGCGGAGCTTCGGCACCTGATCATTTACATTTTCAAGCAGGGAGTAAGAATATGATGCCTCTTGATAATGAATATGACAAAATAATAAATAAATACGGAGAAATTCTTTCAGACAGAAATGATTGTAAAATTTTTGGTATAGATGACGGGCTTCGGAAAATAATATCAATTGAAGGAAGAGAGGAGAAAAGATTATTAAATGTTTTTAATTCATTTTATAAAGAATACTCTTCCCACTCAGATTTAGATGAACCAATGATGAATATACTTTGCTTATATCAAAAAGGAAAAGGATGGAGGGTGGTGATTATGTTAAGAGCTAAACACCGTCCCAAAGAGTTTTATAAAGAGGGGAGTGAGAAACTCATATTCAGTCCCGCCGCCTGTGATTACGGAGGATTATGCATTATACCACTGGAGAAGGATTTTAACAGATTTGATAAAGATTTGCTGAATAATATTTTTAATGAAACAAGTATTGTTGATTTAGACTTCCAATTATTAAAAGAAAAATTAAAATCACTAAAATAAATAGAGCATATTTATTCTTTACTCATCAGATCGCTAAGGAACTGCATATCTTTTGATTCGGAATTGGACATTATAATTTTAATGCTTGCCGTAAGAGGAACCGACAATAACATTCCAATAATTCCCCAGATATAACCCCAGAGCAATACAGATAATAGGATCAATAATGGATTAAGATTTAGTCTTCTTCCAATAATCTGCGGTTCCAAAAAATTAAAGAAGAGCGTTTGGATTGCAGCTATTATCACAGCTACCAAAACCGTAAAACCGGCCGAACCAGTCTGGATCAAGACAAAAACTACAGGCAGTAACAACGCAATAGCAGATCCAATAGAGGGAATAAAATTAAAAAGAAAAATAAATAATGCCCAAACAATGGGAAAATCAATTTTGAAAATAATACAAACAATGAATACAGAGACACCTGCGCCCAAGTTAACCCCTATCTTTGCAATTATATATCTCTGAATTTGTTCGGTTATATTTTTAAATGTACCCGCTAACCTATCCTCCCTTTCAGAGGTTTCCCGCCCAAATTTTTCTGTTTCAGTTTCATTACTTTCTGATACATATGAATTCGTTTTTAATTTTTCCAGATCATGTTCCGATTTTCTATGAACATACCTTTTTTTGATAGCCTCATAAATATTATTATGACCAGTTACTACAAACACAAAGAAGAAAAGGACAAAGAACACACTACCTAAAAGTGAGAAAGTGGAAGTAAAAATATTACCTGCAACCATTTTATAGTCAATATTCCTATATACATTCTTTAAAGAAAAATCAGTATAAAAAGAATCATGTATACCAAGTGCCTGGGCAGTGCCTCTTACTATAGTATTTAGTTTTTCTTCATATACAGGAAGCTGATCTGCAAATTGTGAAAATGACCCTATTATAAAGGCAGAGAACCCCCAAGCCACAAGAGCAATAATGGCAATATCAACCAAGATTATTAAAAACATTGGAATTTTGTGTTTTGTAAAGAATATATTTAAAGGGGAGAAGGCAAAAAATAAAAAATATGCAATTACAAAGGGAATAAAAATATTGCTTAATTCCCTTAAAGTAAAACCTATTACAATAAGTCCAATGACCGAAATAAAGAACTTAACGGTTTTATCTTTCCTAATATTTTCCATATTTCCACTTTATTTTAAATTAGAGGGAACCTGAGGAGTAGATAATAACCTTTCGAATATTTGCCATCTCAAGTCAGGATTATTGTCTGTTCCACCATTCCTATTAACATAATCTTTAACTAAATCTTGTCCTACATTGTAATTTATTATATAACTCCTGTAAGTTTCAATAAATTGCATTCTTTGTTCTGCCCGCTCTTTTGACATTATTGCATATTTCTGAAGCCATTTAATTGTTTCTTCTCTATTCATTTTCCCATTGATATAATTCCTAGCCGCTTCATTAGCTGCATAATCTAATTTAGAGAATAATTCAATTACCTTATAATATTTGTCGGCCCTAGACGAATCTAAACCAGCCAAAGGAAAGAGGACTTCTTTTTCAAACCTAACCCTTGAATTTCCCGGGAAAGCAATATGGATTCCAAAATTTGCAGTTCCTTCTGCAATCAAAGATTGGGGGCTGTAGAGGGGATAGACAGTAAACTCCATCCATTTTCTATCTTTGACCATATTTTTTTCGAGCAGAGTGTTATAGACATGATGCCCCGGATATCCTTCATGGGCTGCAAGGTCTATAGCGCGATCAATATATACGGGAAGGCTTGTATTTACCTGAATGACACTGTAACTATTCCCTTTATACCAATTATATGCTGCCCAGGGTTTATCTTTAACATATTCCACAGAAAAATTTTCGTTAGAAGGCAGGGTAATATGCTGCAATGTTCTTTTTCTGCATTCATTTATCGCAACAGTAAAAACAGCATTAAGTTTATCTACCGGTATAATAAAGGATTTGCGGAATTCAGATAATCTTTCAGCTATATCTCCCTTTCCAGGGAGCGATTTATCAAGTTCATTAATAACCGAAGCGAAAAAATCGTTTGGATGGATAGGAGCTTCTGCATCATACAGATTTTTAGTTTCTTCATCGAACGTAAATACAGCACCTGCAAGCATAGAAATTCTTGTTCTAACAGCTAGAAGCTGCTTATATAGAAATTTATATCTTAAGGTCTCAATCTCACCAGCTTTAAAACTGCCTAATGCGTCAAGACTATCGAGTAAACTTCCTGAATCATTATACAAATTTTGAATTTGAACTGAATCCTTCACAATCACCGTAGAATCAGCAGGTTTCCATTCAGCCGGGCCATAATAAGCATCAACATAACCAGGGTCATGAAGTCCAACATTTAGCACAAGTTTAACATAACCTTCAGCTATTTTATTCATCTTAGATTCCAGTTCATTATTTGTTTTACCACATGAATAAAAAGTAAGCAAAAATAATGTAATTATAATAAACTTTAAATTTCTCATTCAACGGCCTGTTTTTTTTCGCTAGCTTTCCTTGCTTCTATAAATGAATTAATAGCAAGTATTAAAAATATTATACAAATTGCCGACATTAAAATAAGTATTATCGAAGACTCATCTATATTTCCTATTATGATCTTATGTACTAATCTGTAAAGACAACCTATTAAGCCCAAAATTATTAGAACTGAAGCAGCATGCATCGAATGTTTTAATCTTTGTTTATCAAAGGCTAATACACCAAGAATTAATATGGGCACCCCTATAAATAAGGGAATCAGGGCTGTGATACTAACTTTTCCCATTCCAAAATAACCGTACAATCCGAGTACTGATAAAAGGACACCGAAAACTATAGAAATCTTAGGCATTTGATCTCCTTAAAGAGTTAATTTAAATTGAATATAATTCAGTTTAAGGTATTAAGAGAAATAGAAGATAAAAAATAGTCTCACATTATTTATAGTTTTAATTATTAACAATTTCGATTTTTTACAACTGTCTTTCGCCTATTTGCTGACGCCACATAGCATAATAGAGTCCCTTAATATCAAGAAGTTCATTATGCCTGCCTGACTCAATTATTTGCCCTCTTTCGAGAACATATATTTTGTCTGCGTGCAATACAGTGGAAAGACGATGAGCAATAAGAATTACTATTAGATCCCGGCTTCCAGAAATATTTCTTATAGTTTCACTTATTTCTTCTTCGGTTATGGAATCAAGAGAGGAAGTAGCTTCATCAAAGACAAGAATCTGGGGTTTTCTTAAAAGGGCTCTTGCAATTGAAAGACGCTGTTTTTCTCCACCTGAGACTTTTACACCTCCTTCACCAATGATAGTATCCAATCCATCATCTGCTCTTGCGAGTAGCGTCTGGCAGGCTGCCTGGTTAAGAACATCTATTATGTCAACATTAGTGGCAGCAGGATTTACATATAGCAAATTTTCTTTAATGGTACCAGAAAAGAGCTGGGTATCCTGAGTTACAAATCCTATTTTTTCTCTTAAACGGTCAAAATCTATTGTGTTTCCGGGATAACCATTATATAATATTTTCCCTTCCTGCGGAGCGTACAGACCGACCAACAATTTGACAAGCGTGGTTTTTCCGGCACCGGATGGACCTACAAATGCAATAGTTTCTCCGACTTCTGTTCGAAAACATATTTCGTTCAACGCTTTAGAAGCTGCAGATTGATGTTTAAATCCTACTTTATCGAATTCCAAAGTTTCGATATTATTAATTAATACTGGGTTAACGGGTTTGACCTCAACAGGCAGATTTAGAATATCCTGAAAATTATTCAATGAAACTTCAGCTTCGCGATAAATCCCTATTATCTCCCCAAGGCTCTGCAGGGGACCAAATATGAAAAAAGAATAAATAAAAAGTTGAAAGAATTGCCCTACTGTAATAGCTTTTTCATGAATCAAATAAAGCATAAGAAAAAGGATAGTAGTTCTTATAAAATTAACTGCTGTTCCCTGGATAAAGCTAAGACTGCGAAGGTATCTCACCTTTTTTAATTCAAGTGTTAATATCTTGCCAGTAGTTGAGTTTAATCTGTGAATCTCCTGATTGCCCAAGCCAAGGCTTTTTACAAGTTCTATATTTCTAAGTGATTCCGTTGTTGTTCCTGCAAGTGCAGTTGTTTCGGTAACAATTGTCTTCTGAATTTTTTTTATTTTTCTACTAAGTGTTGAACTGATAAAACCGATAATAGGAATTGAACTGAAATAAATAGGGGCGATTAGCCAATAAATATTTATAGCCACAATAGTAACAAAGACCACCCCCACTAAAGTTGTGAAAAGGACATTAATGATTGCGCTAATAAGACGTTCAACATCTAACCTTACTTTTTGGAGAACGCTTAATGTTTGTCCGCTTCTCTGGTCTTCAAATAACTGATATGGTAATTCGAGTGAATGTTTAACCCCATCGGTATATATCTGGGCACCAAGTTTTTGTGTTATTACATTAACAAAATAATCCTGAAAATTCTTTGCAACCCTTGAGATAAAGGCCACGCCTACAGCAGCCAGAAGCAGAAGGCCTATACCTTTAAAAAATGCCGTGGTAGAATACTGATTAAATTTTAAGGCATAATTATCTATCACATGCTGGAATATGTATGGATCTAATAAAGAAAACACCTGATTTACAGCAGCAAGAAATAGTGCAAGGAAAACCAGTTTCCAATATTGATGCAGATATGAGTAAAGTAATTTCATGTAATAAATTAAGATGGCGAATAGAGCTTAAAAGTAAAAACCATCAAATTAAACTTCCAAATATCTTTTTAAGTTCTGTGTGATCTCTGGTGATTCCAAGCGCAAGCATCAATTTAATCCTTGCCTTTTGGCCATTCAGATAATCGGTGAATATAACACCAATTGAGCTAAGCCATTTACCAGCACCAGGATAACTGTAGACATCCAGGGTTTCCCCGGCGGGGCATCTTGATACGAGAACGACAGGGATATTTTTACCTACAGTATATTTTATTCCTTCAAAAGCTGTGGGAGGAACATTTCCCACGCCTAATGCTTCCACAACCAAACCCTCAACTTTGCTATCGGCGGAAAACCTGAAAAATTTTTCATTCATTCCAGCATATGTGGTAAGTAAATCTACATTAGTATTAATCTTATGAGTGTGCAGAGTTTCAAGTTTTCTTGGGAGTCTGTTTAATATCACTCTATTCTTATCAACAAACCCGAGGGAGCCAAAATCGAGGCTATGAAATGTATCGACCTCATCGGTAAAAGTTTTGGTCACTTCACTTGCGGCATTTATATCTCCATTCAGACAGACAAGCACGCCCAGATTTTTACAGTTATCATTCAGACAGATATTAACAGCATCTATTAAATTGCGAGGACCATCCCAATCCGGATCGCTGGCATTTTTCATTGAACCAATTACAACAACGGGTATTTTTATATCTAACGTAAGATCCAGGAGATATGCTGTTTCCTCAAGCGTATCAGTACCATGGGTTACAATGATGCCTTCAAATTTTTCTTTGCTAAGGAGTTCTTTTATTTTATTGGAAAGATCGAACATAAGCAGGGGAGTCATATGGGGTCCCGGATACATTCCAAAGTCATAACATTTGATATCGGCTAATTCTTTAGCGTAGGGAATTCTCTGTATGAGTTCTTCACCAGAATATTTGGGTATAGCCCCCCCGGTTGCCTCATCAATCACCATAGAAAATGTTCCCCCGGTAAATACTATTAATATTTTTTTCATTAAAATCCCAGTATATCGCTAAAAACAGGAATCAACTATTGATGTAAAGCTAACAAAATCCACAAAATGGAACAAAAGTGGAATGATTTGAAAAATGGGTGTATACAATGCAGTTTTTTTTTATATTTTTACATTAATAACTGGAGATTTTAAGTATGTTACAAGTTCAGGATGTTGATTTAACACCCAACCCAAATGCATTAAAATTTGTGTTAAATGAAAAATTATTAGAACATGAGAAGCGTCAATATTCAAATAGAGATGCCGCAAAAGATGATCCTTTTGCCAAAGGCATATTTGAAATTGATGGGGTTGTTTCAATATTTTATATGGATAGGTTTGTTTCAATTGAAAAATCACAAACAGCAACATGGGGGATGATACAACGCCCGTTTATTAATTTTCTCAAAACTTTTGATACGCAATTACTACCAAAAGAAAAAGAAAGAGCTCCCATTAATGAAGATTCCAGTGTCATGTTGAAAAAAATAAATCAATTAATCGATGAAAGAGTGAGGCCGGTATTAGCAAATGATGGCGGAGGTCTTGAGGTTTTAGGTTTAGATGGAAATGTAGTTACAATAAGATATCAGGGAGCATGCGGAAGCTGTCCAAGTTCGATATCTGCTACTTTGACAGCAATAGCAGGGTTATTAAAGAGAGATATTGACCCTTCATTGGAAGTTACTGCAGGGTAAATTATTAATTAAGTCGTTCTTATTTATAGGATGAAAGAAACTGAACAATTATTTTATTCTACCTCAATAATAAAAGAAATTTATTTTAAGGTTTTTACTTCTGATAAGGGGATTCTAAAAATATATATTAATGATATTGGAACTAAAATAAAACGGGGAGATGCAATAAAACTTCAGCCTGATGATCCCTACATGTTGAATGTTTTCAAACAGCTTAGGGAATATTTTAATTGGGAAAGAAAAGAATTTAACGTTCCTCTTGATTTACGCGGAAATGATTTTCAGACAGGGGTATGGAAAGAACTTAGAAAAATCCCTTACGGCAAAACAATAAGTTATAAAGAGCTTGCAATTAAGATGGGCGGTGAGAATAAGAGCCGTGCAGTTGGGCAAGCGAATGCATCAAATCCAGCACCGATAATAATTCCCTGCCATCGTGTAATTAACACCAATGGAAAATTAGGGGGATATTCCTGCGGTTTAGACTTAAAGGAAAAGCTATTAGAACTTGAGGGAAATCTTAGTCTTGAACTCTTTGAAGAGAAATAAATAAAAAATGGGAATAACCATTTTTAGAATTACTTAAGGTCGCTGACCTTACTGATATCATCAAGTTTGATAAACTTTTCATTAAACTTAAAAGAACCTTTTTCCGATTTAACGGCTTTAATCATTTTAACAGTTACACCGTTATTAACCTTAACTTTTTTTGCTTTATCAGCAAATGTTTGCGTTTTTGCCATAATTCGCTCCTAATTTTAGTGTGCAAATATATGAATTCCCCCTTATAAATAAAAGCTAAATTATTACAACCCTTTTTGATATAAACAGATAAATGATTAATCGTTATAAAAGTCGGGGCCAAAAAGATAGTGTTTGCTATAATAAATGGCTAATTTTACAGATCAAAACAAAATTATTTATCTTATGTCACTAGCACAAAAGATTTTCGAACTATTTAAAAGAAAAGAAAAAATTCAAACAGGGGGAGGACAAAAGGCTAGAGCTAAGCAAGCTTCAATGGGAGAATTGACTGCACGAGAAAGAATTAAAACACTTCTTGACCCAAATTCCTTTTATGAATATGATTTGTTTGTAGAGCATAAGTGCAAGGATTTTGACATGGACAAAAAGATGCTTGCTGCGAATGGGGTAATTACGGGAACAGGCACAATATACGGACATCCGGTATGTATATTTGCACAGGATTTTACAGTTGCCGGAGGTTCTTTGGGTCTGATGCATGCAAGAAAGATTACCAAAATAATGGACCATGCGTTAAAACTTGGTATCCCACTGATTGGTATAAATGATTCAGGAGGGGCGAGAATACAGGAGGGAGTGAACTCTCTTGCCGGATATGGTGAAATATTTTATCGTAATACGCTTGCATCTGGTGTAATACCACAGATTTCAGTAATACTAGGACCTTGTGTGCCGGAGGCGCGGTATATTCTCCAGCATTGACTGATTTTGTATTTGTTGTAGACAAAATTTCTAAAATGTTTATTACTGGCCCCGAAGTGATAAAGACTGTGCTTGGTGAAGAAATATCGATGGAAGATCTTGGGGGGGCCAGGGTACAGACAGAGATTACCGGAAATGCTCATTTTTTCTCGAATAGCGAATTAGACTGTTTTGAACAGATAAAGAAATTGATAACATTTATTCCGTGGAACAGCAACACAAAAGCAAAAACATTTCCGCCAAAATCTCCAGATGGAAACTATAAAATTGGAAATATTATTCCAGCGTTATCAAACAAGCCATATGATGTAAGAAATGTTATCAAAGCATTGTGTGATGATTCAGATTTTTTTGAGGTTCAAGAAGGATGGGCTACGAATATTGTAGTTGGATTTGCCAGACTGGAAGGAGATACCGTTGGAATTGTTGCCAACCAGCCAATGGTAATGGCAGGGGTACTTGATGTTGATTCATCAGATAAAGCGTCAAGGTTTATCCGTTTTTGTGACGCCTTCAATATTCCTCTAATTACATTAGTTGATCTACCAGGTTATCTTCCGGGGGTTGACCAAGAACATGCTGGAGTTATAAGACATGGTGCAAAACTACTTTATTCATACAGTGAAGCCACTGTTCCAAAAATTACTGTTATTTTAAGAAAGGCTTACGGGGGTGGTTATATTGCAATGTGCTCAAGACATCTTGGAGCTGATTTTGTTTTCGCCTGGCCTACCGCTGAAATTGCAGTAATGGGTCCAGAGGGGGCAGCTAATATTATATTCAGAAATGAAATAATGAATGCTCCCGATCCAAATGAGATGAGGAAATTGAAAGTGCTTGAGTACACTGAAAAATTTGCCAACCCATATATTGCTGCCGCAAACGGACATATTGATGCGGTAATCAATCCAGGGGAGACAAGAGAATTCCTTATTCACTCATTAAAAATATCAGTGAATAAAACTGAGTTTCGAGCTAAAAAGAAACATGGAGTTCCACCATTTTAACATGAGTAAAGAAGAAAGCTTTAAAAAGCTTGAGGTAGATTCTACAGTTTATGAAACCAAGTTGACTTCAAAGTATCTAAGAAGAAAAAAGTTCTCAATAAATGATCCTAGGAAAATTACTGCATTTATTCCCGGCATAATCCGAAAAATACTTGTTCATGAAGGGGAAAAAATAATGCCCGGAGAAAATTTATTGATATTAGAAGCCATGAAGATGGAAAATATTTTACTTTCCTCTATTGAAGGAAAGGTTAAAAAAATTTATGTCAAAGAAGGAGAAACTGTAATGAAAAATCATTTATTGATAGAAATTGAATAGAAATTATTTTTCTTTTTTTGTATGCTAACTATAATCGATTATAACCTTGGAAGTGTTGATAAAGTTGCAGATTCATTAACAGTACTGGGAATAAAATTTAAAATAACCAGGAATGAAAACGATATAATTAGATCTGAAAAAATTATACTCTCCGGAACAGAAGAAGCTCTGTCAGCTGTCAAGAAGCTTCACCTGCTTAATCTTTTCACCGTTTTACGTATAGTAAAAAAAACAGTGCTTGGAATTGGTTTAGGAATGCAGCTGCTAAGCGATTTTTCGAAAGAGGGAGATGTTGCATGTCTTGGAAAATTTACGGGCACAGTGGAAAAATTTAATAATACAATCTCCAAGGTACCATTCTCCGGCAGTTATAAAATCAAGACAGATAAAAATAGCATCCTATTTAAAGACTTAGATGAAACTGCGGAGTTCAGATTCAGAAATTCTTTTTATCTTCCAGTAAATGATTATACAACAGCATATGCAATCAATGGGGTTAGTTTTTCGGCTGCAATTGAAAAGGACAATTTTTATGGGGTTCAATTCCATCCGGAAGAATCAGGGAAGGACGGTTTAACACTGCTCAGGAATTTTGCGGAATTATAGCTTACGTCTTATGTGTATATTCTGTTTTTTAGAGAAACATTATTAGCATTTAAATCCCTTTTGTATCCCCCTTGACCATCTGCCATATTGTAATAAGAATAATTTGTATATCTAGCCAGAATGACCAATTTTCAATATACCAGATATCGTGTTCAATTCTTTTGATAGTCCGACGAGTATTTTCTTCTTCACTAAAAGTATCTCCTCTTAATCCATGAATCTGAGCCCATCCTGTTATTCCCGGTTTCACATTATGTCTTAATCTAATATCTTCAACTATCATCCTATATTTGTCGTCATAAGGGATGGCATGTGGTCTAGGACCCACGATAGACATTTCCCCTTTTAGAACATTAATAAACTGAGGCAATTCATCAAGATTAGATTTCCTTAATAAATTTCCAAAATGTGTGATACGGGAATCATCTTTTATAACAGGGACAAACCGTTCATTTTCGTTTTTTTCCGTATGGAGAGTTCTGAATTTATAGCAAATGAATTTCTTATTTTTAACCCCGATCCTTTCCTGTTTAAAGATAACCGGTCCCTTAGAATCTTTCTTCAAAAAAAGAGCAATAAGCGGAAATAGCCATGAGTATATTAAAACGAGAAAAATAGCTGAAAAGAAAATATCGAAAACTCTTTTAAGAATTTTCCAATGGATCTCCTCGAGTGGTTCATTTCGAACACTTATCACCGGGAAATTACCAATCATAGATATTTTAAATTTCTTGGATAGGAACCGAAAATAGTCAGGGATTATATGCGTTCTAACAGCATTTTTATTACAAACTTTAATAATCCCATCCATGAGTGGAGCTGCATAGTCAGGAAGTGCGATTACAACTTCTTCAATTTTTTTCTCAATAATTACCTTTTCAAGGTCATTAATACCGCCTAATATTTTTTTCCCCTCGGAAGGAATTTCTTTATCATCCAGAAAACCAATAAAATCATAACCAAAATCGGGATTCTTTTGAACTACGTTATGAAAATTAGCCGCGATATCTTCAGAACCTATTATTAACAGNNTAATAAATGATAAAATTTCTTGTAAAGAGATCTTCCTTTACCAGGAAAATGAAAACAATAGCAGTAAATCCCTGCGCAAATACATTTTTAACAATATTTACAAACTGATATGCAAAGTAACGGGTATCAGTATCTTCATAAAAACTTATAACATTAGAAAAGAAAAGCCAGACAAAATTTAGCCCCATCTGGAGAATAAACATATGGTTTCTTGACAGAAGGATATGGAATGATTGTGCTAATACTGCAGCGATAATAAAAGATATATTTAGAAGAAATAAATCACTAAACAACCGGAGGTAATAGAATGATTTTTTATTAGCAAACATGTTTATCTTTTATCAGGGAAGAAATCATTAGATTTTTCATTGATAAATTGTTTTAATTTTTCTTCAAAAATATTTCTGCCAAACTGCAAAGAATGAGCCCGGATTATGGCAGGATCAAATTTATCCTGTATCAGGTCAAATTTCATGACAGCTTCTTTAATTGACTCGGGAGATTGCTGATTAAATAAAATACCTGTGTTATTATCGCTCACTGTTTCTGCGGCTCCTCCTTTATTTAATGCGATTATGGGGGTACCACAGGCCATCGCTTCAACAGCAATAATCCCGAAATCTTCTTCAGCGGCAAAAATAAATGCTTTAGCTTTCTGCATATAAGATTTTAATGAATTAAAGTTCTGATAACCCAAGATTTCGACGTTTTTACCTGCTTTGGATTTAATTTTTTTCATTTCCGGACCATCACCGATGACAACCAGTTTTTTGTCCGGCATAGCGGAGAAAGCATCGACAATAATATCCATCCTTTTATACGAAACCATTCTTGATGCTGTTAAGTAGAAATCTTCTTTATCAGATATGCATTCAAAAAGATGGACATCCACCGGAGGATAAATTACAACAGAGTTCCTGTTATAAGTTTTTTTGATCCTTTTAGAGATATGATTAGAAATTGCAATGAAGTGATCAACCCTGTTTGAAGCAATTATATCCCACATCCTTAATTTATGAAGAATCATTTTAGCTGTAAGACCTGAAATACCTGAAAGGAGTCTAGCTTCTTTTAAATAGATATGATAAAGATCCCAAGCATACCGCATTGGTGTATAGCAATAACATATGTGAAGCTGATATGAATTTGTAAGGACTCCCTTGGCAACAGCATGTGAGCTTGATAAAATTAAGTCATATGCGTTGAGGTCGAATTGTTCAATTGCCAAAGGAAAGAGAGGAAGATATTTTCTATGCTGGGATCTTGCAAAAGGAAGTTTCTGGATGAAGGAGGGGTGAGCTTTTTTCCCCTTTAATATTATCCTTCTTTCTTCTTCATTCAGAAAATCCACAAGAGTAAAGACCGGGGCATCCTGCCAGATATTTGTAAATGACTCAACACACCTTTCGGAACCGGCATAATTGACGAGCCATTCATGAACAATAGCGGTTTTCAACATTTACCCTTTATTAATAACTTCTTTAATTACTTCTTTTAAATTATGGGAAAATTTGGTTAAAGGAAATTTGCTTACCTGTAAATTCCCCTTTTTAACGAGTTCATTCCTCAGTGATTTATCAACGGTAAGAATATTTATCTTTTCAGCGATATCTGCAGGATCCAGAGCTTTTATATACAGAACTGCATCGCCGCAAATTTCCGGGATTGCGGTTAAATCCGAGGCTATAACAGGACATCCACATATCATGGCTTCAAGGGGAGGAATTCCGAATCCCTCATACAGGGAAGGAAAAATAAATACAGAGGCTTTTCTGTAATAATTATAAAGCTCCCGGTTTTCAATATGTCCAGTAAAAATTATATTTTCCTTCAACAACTTATTAAGCTCTATGTACTCAAATACTTCCTTATCACCAGTTATAAATCCTGCTTTTTTCCCAACAATTACCAGTTTATAATCTTTTCCAGATTGAAGAAGAATTTCAAATGCTCTTAATAGATTAATCAGGTTTTTATGTGGTTTTACATTACCGACAAAAAGCAGAAATTTTTCGTCTACATTTCCTATACTTAAGGATCGGGAGGGGGCTTTTTTTAATTCTAAGTTTATCATTTCAGGATCGATTCCAAAGTGAACTACTTTGATCTTGAGAGGGTCAACAGAGAGATATTTTAGAATCTCCGATTTAGAAAATTCAGAGATTGTAATTATTGTATCTGATAATTTTACTGCCCCATTCATCATAAGTTTAGTATAAAGTTTCTGGACTATGGACAAGTGGTTATAAAAAGCCAGATGGTTAGCGTCATAAATAATTACAATTCTTTTTTTTGCCCTTATTGGGAATAAAGGAATATTATAATGAGTGGACAGGAGAAGATCGCAGCCAGGTATTATAAGAGGGTACATCATCTGTTCCGAAACAGAATAAATAGGTGATTGGAAATTGATTATTTCAATATATCCCGATTTTATGTGTTTTTTTATTTCAAGAGGGGCACCTAATAAAATTAAATGATAATCCTCCAAGAGTACACTAATGAGGTTTTTCATGTAAGTACCGATGCCTGAATGATTTATCATTCTTGCATCTATTGCAATTGTAGGCATAATCGAAAAACTTTAAAAAGAAATTCCTATTTTAACAAATATCTTTTAATAAGATTGTTTATTATTCAAATGTTAATAATCATAATGCAAAATAACAAAATTAGTATTTGTCTGAAAACTTAATGCTTATTTCAATAATAACCCCCACATTTAATTCTGCAAGTTCTATTCAGGAAACTGTAAAATCAGTTGTTTCACAAACTTATGGAAATTTTGAACACATAATTGTGGATAACCAGAGTAAAGACAACACGCTGGATTTGATAAAAAATATGTACAGGAATGCGGGTATTGCAGAGCGACTTAAAATTATAAGTGAAAAAGATAACGGAATATCGGATGCATTTAATAAAGGTATTGCCAGATCTTCAGGCGAAATTATCGTAATATTGAATAGTGATGATATTCTTCATGATGAGTCAATTCTATCATTAATCAATACGACATTATCACAGTCCGGAAAACTTATAGCTCATGGTAATATTTTTTTTGAAGACAAGGTTTTTGGATCAAATCTCAGATTTCCATTAAGGGATAGAATCTTGGGAGTCGGGTTTAATCATCCCGGAATGTTTATTAATCGAGATGTATATAAAAGAACCGGATTATATAATACAGAACTGCACTATGCAATGGATATTGATTTTTTCTTAAGATTACACAAGGAATATGGAGATATTGAAGAGGTTTCAGCATATATAAATCATCCTCTTGTCACAATGAAGGCGGGGGGCGCCTCATGGAAAAACGAAGCAAAAGCATTAAAAGAGATTAAGATTTCATTAATAAGAAATAATCTTTGGAATTTCGATTCAATGGTATATTACTGGGGAAGGATCGGCAGAGCGAGAATAAAAACACTTTTGGCAATAATTGGATTACGCAGGGTTGTTTCAGTATGGCGAAATATTAAGTGGCATTCATCCTGATGTTAAATCTAAAGATGAGTAATAATTAATTTTATGACTGTTAACGAGGATAGTAAATTGAAATTACTTTGGGTCGATCATTCTTTTCATAAAAAGACAATGTCGACCAATTTTTTAAGAGAGATTCTGGAGAAAAAATTCAGTGTTAGCGTTTTTTGGGATGATTATTGGAAAGGAGGAGAACCTTTATCAGTTTCAGAGATAAACAAATATGATTATGTGTTCTTTTTTCAAACATTATTGCCTTTTTATAAATTAAAACAAATCAAGGCGAAAATAATATGGGTTCCGATGTTTGATAGTGATCCCTTGCCTGATAAGTACTGGTATTGTCTATCGTCAATACCTATTAAAATATTATCGTTTTCAGAATACCTACACAAAAAATGTTTGGAATTTAACATAGAATCTTTGCCACTAAAATATTATTTACCTCCAGCTTTTAGTGACGATATACCCAAATCTGGCAGACATTATTTTTTCTGGTATAGAGGAAGTTTAAGATTTTCGGATATAAAAGTATTTTTAGACCCTCAAAAGGTGGATAGTTTTGTTTACCGTTCCGCCCCTGATCCTTATTTTAAAGAAGAGATTCTTTCAAAAGGGGACATAGAAAATTATAAATTGCAAATAATAAGGGACGTAAAATTTGATTCACAAGAAAAATATTTAGAGTTGTTGAAAAAATCCAATATTTATATTGCCCCCAGAACGATCGAGGGAATCGGGATAAGTTTTCTAGAAGCAATGGCTATAGGAATGGTGGTAGTTGCTTATAATAATGGGACGATGAATGAATATATCAAGCATAATTATAACGGCTATTTATTCGATTCAAAAAATTATTATATTAATTTTGATAATATAGCGGCTGTTTTGAATAATTCAAAGACCATGGCTCAAAATGGCTGGATAAAATGGGAGAAAGACAAGGAAATAATCAGTGATTTTATTATTAGTGATAATTATAAAAGAATACAGATTAGTGATATTTATTTCTTCCTGCATTCGACTTTACAGGGATTAGAAACTAATTTAAGAAGAGCTGTTAAAAGAAAGATCATAAAAGTGACCGGCTTTTTAAAAAATAAACCTTCTTAATTTTCAGATTATTTGATTCTTTTCAGGTTAACAGTATAAATATTATCTTTATTATTAACTAAATCGGCATTAATGAAACTCAATTTAGGTATTCTGAAAAGAAGAGAGTTCAAGAATTCGTTATGGAACACGGCTGATGTACTCGTTCTTCCAATGCTGATGCTTCTAGTTACTCCATTCTTTATAAAAAAGCTTGGCCCAGCTGAATACGGAATATGGATGATCGTAAATTCCATTATCATTTCGTTAGGAATAGTAAATATAGGGGCCGGGGATGCAGCTATTAAGTTTATTTCAAAGTATAATGCACTTAGTGACAAAGAGAATATAAAAAGAATTGTTGCTTCAACATTTTCACTTAATGTTGTTATAACTACCATAATAATAATACTGGGCACAATCCTGTTTTTTTTAATCAGGAATATTAATTTTTTTAATATTAATGCAGCATATATGACAATTGCATCAGGCTCCGTACTACTGGGATCAGTAGTATTCGGGATGAAACAGATGGAACAGCTTGCTCTTTCTATTTTCAAAGGATTTGAAAGATATGATGTATCCTCAATAATATCTATAATATCGAAATCCCTTCTTCTAACAGCGCAGTTCATTGTTGTCTATTCAGGTCATTCATTAATTTATGTATTCTTAGCAAGTGCCGGGATAACTATTGTTGTAGTATTTCTGGAATATTTATTTGTAAAATTTAGTATTACTTACCTTTCTTTTTTTATACGATTTGACAGAAGGACATTAAAGGAAATTTTCAGCTTTAGTTCTTGGTCATGGACACAATCAGTTTTAGGAATAATAGCCGGACATGCGGACCGATTTGTTGTAATTACATTTGCGGGTCCGAAATTCCTTGCTTATTACGCACTTGCTTCAACAATAGGGGGGCAGATACACCAAGTTATTACGGCCACAATAAGCTGGGTTTTTCCAAAGGTATCAGGAAAAACTGAGCGGAAAGAAAACCTTCTTCCTTTATATTATAAACTTCAGTTCCTTGTAATAACCGGAGGCACAATAATTATTAGTTTTCTTTTAATATTTCAAAGGCAAATATTTTTTCCCTGGCTGGGAGCAGAGACTTATTCACATTCCATACTTTTTATCAAGCTTTTTCTTTATCTTGCTTTTGTAAATATGATCTCAATCGTTCCCTACTTTTTTTTACTTGGGGCAAATCTTATAAGGATTTCCGCAATCTTCATGTTTATCAGTGTCATATTGACTATTACAATGATGATTATATTTTACCAGTTTGCAGCAGTAAACGGGTTAGCATATGGGAAATTAATCTCCTCATTAGTCTCCATACCATTAATGCTTCTCTTTGTGCATTACAATGTAATTGAGAAGAAAGATTTGAAGAGTGGATTTATTTTTTATCTTCCGACCCTTTTTATAACCGCTGGTTTCTACTTTGAGAATATATATTCTTTTATTTTTATTGGTATAGCAATAATTTTAATAAAAATGTTATACAATCAAAAATTAAAATACATTACTGCAGAATAACATGAATATCAAACTGCAAAACATCAGATATGCACTGGCAATAGGATTTAAATCAACGGGTAAAATAATTTTCAGATCTCCTATTATTAATTATTACAGAACAGCCTACCCCCGAAATGCTTTAGTTTCATATATTACAGACCCCTTCAGAAATGATATAAATCTGAGCCATACTAATTCATTTGAATCCATGGAGATAGGGAAGGCAATAAATGAAGCCGGATTCAATGTTGATATAGCTGATTATGATTATGAAGGAAAAATTGATTATTCCAGATACAATTTAATTTTCGGATTTGGCGAACCATTAATAAATAGTTTCTATAAAAGGGGGAAAAAGATAATTACATTTTATTACGGTACGGGAATGCATCTAAATAACCAGAACACTAAAACCCTAAATAGAGTAAAGGAAGTTTTTGATAAAAAAGGAGTCTGGCTGCCCGGATCAGGAAGGATAGTAGACAAAGCCTGGAGCATTCAGACGACACTTGTGGATGCAATGATTCTTCTTGGAAATGAGGAAGTAACAAAGACATATTCTCCGTATTTCAAAGGAAGGATATATAATATTCCGGCTTCATTTTATAAAGTTACCGATTTTGAGGAGATTATTGACTCCAAAGACTTTAATAAAGCGAAAACACATTTTTTGTGGTTTGGAAGTTCCGGAATGATTCATAAAGGACTTGACCTGCTGTTAGAAATTTTTTCAAAAAGAGAGGACATTCATCTCCATATTTGCGGTCCTTTAGAAGGGGAACCGGAGTTTAAACAGACTTATTATAATGAGTTATTTAAAACTACTAATATTCATTATCATGGTTTTGTGTTATTAAATTCTGCGTTATTCAAAGAGCTGCTTAAAGAATGCGCCTTTGTTGTTTTGCCTTCCTGCTCTGAAGGGGGCGGGGCGTCAGTATTGAATGTGTGCGGAAATGGAGGCCTAATTCCTCTTCTATCAAAAGAATCATCTATTGACATAAATGAGTTTGGATTTGTTTTTGACAATATCAATATTGAAAGTATTCAGTTTACAATTGATCGAGCACTCCATCTAAATGACAAAGAGATAAAGGAAAGAAGCATAAAATGCTATGAGGTGATTTCAAAAAAACACAGTCAAACTAATTATGCTAATGAACTGAGAAAATGTATCAACGAAATATCTAGGATCAAATAAACTTTGAATTGTAAAATTTGCGAACATACTGCAACACATTACTTTTCTGTAAAGATAATGAATAAATATCCAGGGGAATACTTTATATGTCCAACTTGCAAATTTCTGTTCGCAGGGAATCCATCGTGGTTACAGGAGGCATATAAGAACCCTATTAATTTGGTTGACACCGGGCTTGTGGATAGAAATATTAATTTCCATAAAATCCTATCCTTGATTATCTATTTATTATTTGACAAAAACGGGAAGTTCCTAGATTATGCAGGTGGTTATGGAATATTTACCCGTTTAATGAGAGATACCGGATTTGACTTCTATTGGTTTGATCTATATTGCGAGAATCTTTTATCAAGAGGTTCCGAATATAACATGAGTTCAAAAGAAAAAGTGGAAGCACTAACTGCCTTTGAAGTATTTGAGCATTTAGAGAATCCCATGCCGGAAATAGAAAAAATGCTAACATACAGCAGTAATATTTTTTTCTCAACAGAACTTCTTCCCTTCCCAGTTCCTGAACCAGAGAATTTCTGGTACTATGGTTTTGATCATGGTCAGCATATTTCATTTTATTCACCGGATACATTATCGTTTATCGCCCGGAAATTCGAATTAAAATATTATAACCTTGGGAACCTTCATTTGTTTTCGGCACAAAAATTTTCATTGTCATACCTAAAGGCATTAAAAAAAGGAGCAAAGTTTCTATATCCTTTTGTAAAACTGAACATGAATTCACGCACATTTGAAGATCATTTGAAACTTAAAAAATAAATGCGGACTTATTATATTTACCGAGTGAAAAACCGAGTGAATTCATTATGATTAAAATTTCATCTATTATAATCGCAAAAAATGAAGAAGCGAATATCCGGCGGTGCATTGAAAGTCAGCGCGGTTGTATTGATGAAATTATTTTGCTTGTGGATGAGAAATCGACCGATAAGACCTATGATATTGCTACTTGTTATTCAAATGTAAAAGCTTCGATTGTAAAATGGAAGGGATATTCAGAAACTAAAAAGGATGCAATATTATTAACCTCAAATGATTGGATATTCTGGATAGATGCAGATGAAACCATTACAAGGGAATTAAAAGAAGAGATAGTACAATTTAAAAAGTCTACTCCATCCTATGCTGCTTACTCCATACCCCGGAAGGCAAATTTTCTTGGAAAATGGATCAAACACAGCGGATGGTATCCAGGCAGAGTAATACGATTATTTAATAAAAATCTTACTTACTTTAATTCCCAAAGTGTCCATGAAAATCTCCGTCTGAACGGAGAAACCGGTCAATTAAATAATGATATTGAACATTTTACTGATCCATCAGTTTCTCATTATTTTATGAAATTTAATAATTACACTACATTAGCGGCTAACGATCTGAAAGAAAAGGGAAGGGTGTTTCATTTAAGCGATTTGATAGTAAGACCGATAGCAATATTTATTAAAATGTATTTTATTAAATTTGGATTTTTAGACGGTATACAAGGATTTATCCTTGCAGTATTTTCATCTGCATATGTTTTCACAAAATACAGTAAATTCTGGGAGCTAACAAGGAAAGATAGATTATGAAGTTAGGAATAATTGCCAATGTAACCAAAGAGAATGTCTTTGAAGTTGTATCTTCATTTATCAGTAAATTAAAAGATAACGGGCTTGATTTTTATTTGAGTGATTCTCTTTTTTCACAAAGACATCTATTAAAGATTAAAGTTGCGCAGAATAAGTTTCTTAATGATAATAAATTATGCCAGAAAAGTGATATGGTTATTTCTATCGGAGGGGATGGCACAATGCTGGCGACAGCATATACTGCTCAGTTTTACGACAAACCAGTTCTTGGATTAAATTTCGGCAAGTTAGGCTTTCTTGCAGAAGTAAATATCAACCAGATGGATAACTTTATAAAGGAAATTAAAAAAGGAAACTATACAATTGAAGAAAGGATGATAATTACGGGGAAATGCAGAGGCCATAAAGTAGCACAATTTTATGCTATCAATGATCTTGTAATTGATAAAGGGGCGTGGCCCAAAATGATTGATATTACTATTTTAGTCGATAATGAGTATATAGCCACTTTTGCAGCTGACGGTTTAATTGCTGCAACACCTACCGGGTCAACGGGATATTCGATTTCAGTTGGGGGGCCAATAGTAAGCCCCCAGGCTGAAGTGATTACATTAAGTCCAATAAGTCCTCATAGTCTTAGCATCCGTCCTTTGGTATTACCAAGCAATAAAGAAATAAAAATACGGGTTAATTCTTTATATAAGGAAGTCCAGGTTAATTGTGACGGACAGAGAGTATTTGCATTTTCACCGCCTTTAGAGATTAAAATTAAAAGGAGTGACAGACCATTTAAATTAGTACACACATCTCTGTCGAGTTATTTTGGAACATTAAGGACAAAACTTCACTGGGGGATAGATTTACGGAATAATATTTCCAAGGATCAGGGAGAGATATAAAATTTCAATGGATATTCCTATTACAGAAAGTATAGAAATGATCTGGATAGGACTTAAATAGAATATTCAGGGTAAATAGATTTGTAAAAATCTAAATTATCAGGATTGAAATGTACTCTCATTTCAAGAACCGAATATTGTCAAGCGAAAGGATTTAATCCCTAGGCTTTAATTTTTTCCATCCTGGGCAACTTAACCTTAGTTACCTTAATTGCTTTAATTTTTTGTTTACCATTTTTACCATCAACAGGTTTCAGATTAACCAACTCAGGATTATTTCTATCATGATAATTCTTATATGAATAAATCTTATGCTTAAAGTTTCTAAGCACAATTTTTTCATTATCTTTATGAAGAACATAATTAGGTAGAAGAGGAATCTTTCCGCCGCCGCCAGGGGCATCAATCACAAAGTGAGGAATTGCAAGACCGCTTGTATGTCCTCTTAGGTTCTCAATTATTTCAATTCCAGTTTCAATTGAAGTCCTGAAATGATTAGCACCCTTAGTTTCATCAGCCATATACATATAATAAGGACGAACCCTGATCTTCAATAATTTTTGCATTAATTCTTTAACAGTAGCAGGGTCATCATTAACATTTTTCATTAAAACCATCTGATTGCCAACAGGGATACCTGCATTTGCAAGCATTTCGCAAGCTTTAGAACTTTCAGGAGTAATTTCCCAAGGATGATTAAAGTGAGTGTTCAAATAGACAGGATGATATTTTTTAATCACATCGCAAAGACGCTGAGTAATTCTTTGTGGAAGTACGCAGGGCATTTTTGATCCGATTCTAATGATTTCGATATGAGGGATAGCTCTGATTCTCTGAAGAATTTTTTCCAGCATAATATCTGTAAGCATTAAAGGATCACCGCCAGAAAGGATGACGTCTCTAATTTCTGTATGCTGTTCGAGATATCTAAAAGCACTTTCAAGACCCTTCATTGAGATTTTGTCATAATCACCAACTTTTCTTTTTCTTGTGCAGAAACGACAGTACAGACCGCATTGACTGGTTACAAGAAAGAGTGCTCTATCAGGATAACGATGAGTAATATTAGGAACAGGGCTCATTGCATCTTCCATTAAGGGATCTTCCTCGGCACCAATGTCTTCTAATTCCTTTTTATTGGGGACACATTGAAGCCAGATTGGATCACCGGGATAGCGAATAAGACTTAAATAATATGGATTTATCCGAGCCTGGAAGAATTCGTCGAGATCTTCAGCTGTCTGACGTTCTATACCAAATCTTTCCACTAACTGATCGACAGAATGAACACTGTCTCTTACCATTTGCTGCCACAGTTCCATGACTTTTCCTCAGTTTTGTTTTTTTATAGAGAAATACTTTCCGAATATTATTAGATTGTCGCCCAATGAATAAAAGTCATTGATATGGGCGACAATCGAATAATTATTCCTCAAATAAAAGTTTCTCGTATTTGAGTAACTATCTTTGGAAGATGTCTCTGCAAGGATCCACCTTCCTTCATTTTGCAAAACAAAATTTTCTGCATGTTCCAGCAGACTTGTCCCAATTCCTTTAATACCGGCTTCCGGGTCGGCGGCAATCCAGTACAAATCGTAAGTAGCATCAGTCAAAGGTCTTTTCCCGATACAATGATACCCAACGATTTTTCCTTCGTATTCATATACAAAAATATTGTAGTCGGTCTGGCCCGGATTAAAAGCAGCTATATCGATTAGCTCCATAGCTATATCAACTTCCTGAGTTGAAAAATTTTTAATTCTTTTCAACATCCGATTAAGCGGTTCGGGGTCACCCGGCTTTAATTTTCGTATCATAATCTTTTCTTGCCAAAGCGAATCCGGCAATAGTAAAAAGTAAGTTAGAGTAATTAATATCCGCTGCAGCGGCAGCCCGAGCAAAACCAGAATCCATTGAAATATCAGGATTAGGGTTCACTTCAATCACAAAAGGAATATTCTTTTTATTAAGGCGTATATCTACGCGTGCATAGTCCCTGCATTCCATCGCGTTAAAGGCAAGGAGGGCAGTTTTTTCAATTTCACGCCTAAGATCCGGATCTAACTGAGCCGGACAACTTGGTTTTGTATTTTCATAATAAACGCTATCTTCGATCCACTTGCCGTCATAAGTAACGATTTTGGGTAATCCTTTCGGTAGTCCGTCAAATTTTATTTCAGACACGGGAAGCGTCCTATCCCCAAGGACCGCAATGTTCAGTTCCCTTCCATCAATATATTCTTCAACCAAAATATCCTGCCGATAAGTGGATTTAAGGAATTGGATATGATTATTCAAAGAATCCAAATCATTCACAACCGACAATTCAGATATTCCTATACTTGCATCTTCATTCAGCAATTTTAAAATAACCGGGAAGTTGAGATGAAAATTTTCCGAATCAAATAATTCAGACTGTTCCAACTTAATAATTGCAGATGCAGGGGTATTTATTCCAAAAGAGCGGAGAATAGTTTTAGCTCTTGCTTTATTGAGACAATTACCTAAACTTGCAGGAAGGTTTCCAGTAAAATCGAACCCAAGCATTTCAAAAAGACCAGCCAGGCAATATTCATAAGAAGCGACACCATCAATAGATTCAACAAAGTTGAAAATCACATCCGGAGAATAGGAGATTATCTTATTAATAGTGCGGTCTAAATTATTATTTATGGCAAAGGAACTGACTTCATTGAAATTCTCAAGCAAATATTTCTTAATTTTATGAATTTCGCGAGAGAAACCACTTTCAGACAAATCATTTGAAACAGAACTATCGACTGACGGTTTGCCATTATAAATGCTGAATATGCTTACCGGAGAATTATAGCAGATTAATATTTTAGCTATTGTTTTCATAAAAGATTATACCTCCTTGCAGCAGCAATTAGAACTTTATTCAGCATTTCATCATAAAAAATACCAGCTGTTCTTGCTGCTTTTGGGAAACAGGAATTCTCTTTGGGATCTGGCAAAATACCCGGAAGAGGATTTATTTCAATTATATTAGGAACATTATCTGAATTCATTCTGATATCTATTCTGCTCCAGTCACGGCATCTTAAAGTCTTATAAGCATTTAACGCAACTTGTTTTATTTTTGTTTCAAGAACAGAGTTCAATTTAGCTGGGCATGAAAATATATCGAGCGGATTTTCTTTAGTATCAAGTATCCACTTGGCTTCATAAGAATATACAGGAATAAAATCTTCAGGAAAATCTTTATAATCTATTTCCACAATCGGAAGGACTTCAGCTTCATCTCCATTTCCAAGAATAGCAACCGTAAACTCCCTTCCTGATAAAAACTCTTCGATGAGTGCAGGCTGTGAGTATTCCGTAATTATTCTTTCGACCTGTTCCTTCAATTTTTTCGTGTTATTGACGAAACAGGAAGAAAATATACCTTTGCTTGATCCTTCCCAAACGGGTTTAACAAACAATGGGAAAGTAAGATTTAAATTTTTTATCTGGTCTATATCATTTGCAATTAGAAAGGGAGCGGTAGGAATGTTATGATATGATAATATTTCTTTAGTTCTTGCTTTATCCAGACAGGTGGCAAGCGTAAGAGGATCAGACCCTGTATAAGGGATCTGAAGCATATCGAGCATCGCAGGAATTTGTGCTTCCCTACTTTCTCCGAAAAACCCTTCTGCAATATTAAAAACTATATCGGGATCAAGTTCCTTCAATTTTTCAAATGAAGAAAGGTCAGCTTCTACCAGTGTAACATCATTATAAAGTTCTAAAGAATTCTTAACAGCATTTATTGTGCCTAAGGAATCCCATTCAGCAAAAGTGTCCGCAATGATTTTTTGCTGATTAATTCTTTTTTTCAGATTAGGGGATAAATTTTCAAGGAAAGATTCGCTTTCTGGTTTGACATTATAAGTTAATGCAACATTCAGTCTTGAACTAAAAAAAGAAGATAAGATTTTTTTTCCTTTATGTTTTATTTAAAACAAATATAACTATTATAAAATTGAATCCAATAATTTCTAAACAACGAACAAAAAATATTTTCTCTAAAAATATTTTTATGTTAACTACTATCAAACTTATTAATAAATATTATAAAATAAAAAATATATTTTAGATTATTTTTCTATTGAACTGTCCGGCACAAAACAAACTACAAAGAAATTTTTGTCATGCGATCTTTGCATACTTCAAACTTGCCGAATAATATTTGAGAAGACTTTTTTTAATAATGAGATTGGCACTATTTCTGAGATGAGGATCCTCTTTAATAATTTCGAAAGCAGTTTTCTTTGCATTCATTATAATTTCAGAATCCTGTATGATATTGATATGCTTAAGTTCAGGAAAGCCGCTCTGGGCAGTACCGAATATATCACCAGGCCCACGAAGCCTTAAGTCAATTTCTGAAATCTTAAAACCATCATTATACTGAACCATTGTCTGAAGACGAACCATGGTCTTATGTTTTTCAAGTCGCATAGGCGAAAGGTAATCAAGATCCTGAATTTTATTTTTGGCAAGGTACTCATCTTTTATAACAAGGATACAATAAGCCTGCTTAGCTCCCCGTCCAATTCTTCCTCTTAATTGGTGAAGCTGAGACAATCCGAAACGGTGAGCATCATTTATCAACATAATGTTGGCAGCAGGAATATCAATGCCAACTTCGATTACTGTAGTAGAAATCAAAACATCAAATTGTTTGGCAAGGAAGAGGGACATAACTTCTTCCTTTTCACGCCAGGACATCCTGCCGTGAATTAATCCAAGTTTAATATCCTTGAAATAAGATTTGCTTAAGTCATTATAATATGTCATCGCTGATTTTAATGCCAGCTTTTCGGATTCTTCGACAAGCGGATAAACTATAAAAGACTGATAACCCTCCTTGATTTTTTCTAAAATAAATTTATAAATGTCAGGAATTTTACTTTCTCCCCTTAAATATGTTTTTATAGATTTCCTGTCAAGCGGCATTTCGGAGATTGTGGAGACATCGAGATCGCCATACAATGTCATTGAGAGAGTCCTTGGGATAGGAGTTGCGCTCATAACAATAACATCAGGTGTAATTCCCTTGTTAAGAAGTTTTGCTCTTTGTTCGACCCCAAATCTATGCTGTTCATCTACAATGACCAGTCCCAGTTTTTTAAATTGAACCGCATGCTCGAACAAGGCGTGGGTTCCAATAATAATATCGGACTGCTGAAGTTCGATATCAGCGAGATTAATATTCCGTTCCGATTTCTTCTGACCTCCGATTAACAGACTTACTTTAATAACACGTTCACCAGAAACTTTAGAAAGAGCTTTCATCATCTTTGATATGTTTTTTGCATGCTGATCGGCTAATATTTCTGTAGGGGCCATCAGAACTGCCTGGAATCCATTATCGACAGCGATTAGCATTGCAATAAGGGCAACAATTGTTTTACCGCTTCCGACATCTCCCTGAAGGAGACGATTCATGGGAGAAGGAGATTCCATATCCTTTTTAATTTCACTTAGAACTCTCAACTGTGATTTTGTTAACTGGAAAGAGAGAGTTTTAAGAAAATCAGAGACAAGATGAGACATTATTTTCATCGAATTGCCCGGTTGAGAGGTTTTATAATTATGTTTTCTCAAGGCAACAAGAATTTCTAAGTAGAATATTTCTTCAAACTTTAATCTTTGTACTGCTGCACGAAGCATATCCGGATTATCGGGGAAATGATAATTTCTAACAGCGTCGGGCAAGGATATTAATTTTTGATCCTGAATAATATTTAAAGGTAAGGTTTCTTCAAGGTAAGAGGAATAATTTTCGACAGCAGAACTTATAATTTTTCTAAGGCTGAAGTCCCCAATATTTTTTTGACGCAGTTCTTTAGGGATTCTATAGAAAGGGATGATCTTGCCAGTATTCAGAAGATTATTTGATTCTTCTTCCGTAATCCTATCAAAATCAGGATGAGTAAACTGAAGATTTCCATATTTGGACAAGACAGGTTTACCAGATAAAGCAAATATTTCACCTTCATGAAACAAATCCGCAAAATAATTTATTCCCTGGAACCAGACACATTCAAAGAAACCGGAGTTATCCCTGAACTGGATTTTGAGAATTTGTTTTTGCCGGAAACGTATTTTTTCAACTTCATATACTTTACCAACAATAGTGAGTTCACCTTCGTATCCATTTATTAAATGCCCATATGCTTTAATAGCGGTCAGAATTGTAGTCCTGTCCAAATGTTTTGAGGGAAAATAAAAAAGCAGATCCCGGACAGTAGCAATTCCCATTTTACTGAAGGACTCTGCTCTTTTAGGACCAATTGATTTAAGGAACTGGACCGATTTTTTTAATATTTCTTCAGGCGAGGGATTCACATTAGTCCACAATTATTGGTGGAAAGATAAAATATCAATGATGGATTTACAATTAAATAATTATATTTGTAAATAATGCCTTAATAAACGAGTAAAGCAAATTGGAATGGAAAAAATTATTATCGGATAAAATTTTAGGGGATGATACAAATAAGAATTATAAGATCGCTGACGGAAGAAGTCAGTTCCATAGAGATTTTGACAGGATAGTGTTTTGTTCAGCTTTCAGAAGACTCCAGGACAAGACTCAAGTCTTCCCACTTCCTGAAAATGATTTTGTGCATACACGCCTAACACATAGCCTGGAAGTTTCATGTGTCGGAAGGTCCCTTGGTAATTTAATCGGGACAAAGATACTTGACCGCCATAAAGAATTGAAGAAAGAGTATACAAATTTTCATTTCGGAGAAATTGTTGCAGCCGCATGCTTAGCGCACGACATAGGAAACCCTCCATTTGGACATTCGGGAGAAGATGCAATAGCCGAATATTTTAAAAGAGGAAACGGGAAACAGTTTGAAAAAGAATTAGAGAGTGAGAAATGCTGGAATGATTTAGTAAAATTTGAGGGTAACGCCCAGGGGTTCAGGATTATAACAAAACTTCAGAACCCAAATATAAGGGGAGGTTTAAGGTTAACCCATGCTACGCTCGGCGCTTTCACAAAATATCCAAAAGAATCGGGTTCACCACAACAAACATTAATGAAACCTGCAAAGAGAAAGTTTTACAGAAAATTCGGATTCTTCCAATCTGAGAAAGAACTATTTAAAGAAATTGCAGATGAAACAGGACTTATTAAGAAAAAAATAAAGGATATCGACTGGTGGAGCAGGCATCCTCTTACTTACTTAGTTGAAGCCGCTGATGATATTTGTTACAGGATAATGGATTTTGAAGATGGTTTCCGCTTAGGGTTACTTTCGTTTAAAGAAACGGAAGAACTTATAAGGCCTCTTATAAAAATTGAAAAGCTAACTAAGTATGGGGAAAGGAATGAAAATGATAAAATCGGATACTTGAGAGCAAAGAGCATAAGTGATATTGTTCAGCAGCTTGCGAGGGTTTTTATTGATGAGGAAAATAATATACTTGAAGATAAATTTGAAAATGATCTGATATCTGTTATTCCTGCAGCAGAAGCATTAAAGAACATAAAAGAAATTTCAGTGATTAAAATATATTCATACCGCACAGTTGTTGAAAGAGAAGTTGAGGGATATGAAGTATTAGGAGGTCTGTTAGAGGCATTTATAAATGCAGCAAATGAAGCGGCAGGAGGGAAAGCATCATTTAAGAATAATAACCTGTTAAAATTAATCCCCAATCAATTTCTTCAAATTGATGGAAGACCACATGACGATCTTTATACAAGATTATTAAAGATAACCGATTTTGTTTCCGGAATGACAGATTCTTATGCCGTATCCCTATTTAGAAAAATAAAAGGGATATCATCACCCGGCAGATAGTCATTTTAATAGATTAAGAAAATTTTTAGGACTACCGTCTATTTTAATTTTCTATTCTTAAATGCTTTTATTCCTGCAAAAGAGCAATTATTTCCAAGTTCTTCTTCAATTCTTATCAATTGATTAAACTTTGCAATTCTTTCACTTCTGCATCCGCTGCCAGTCTTTAAATGTCCAGCCCCAACAGCAACTGTTAAATCGGCAATAGTTGTATCTTCAGTTTCACCACTCCTGTGAGAGACAAAACAATTATAATTATTGGAATATGCCAGATTTATTGTTTCCAAAGTTTCGGTTACGGTTCCTATTTGATTTAATTTTATTAAAATTGAGTTTGCAACTTTCTTATCAATCCCTTCTTTTAAGATTTTAGGATTAGTACAAAAAATATCATCGCCAACCAATTCAATTTTGCTTCCAAGTTCTTTCGTTAGTTTTTGCCACCCATCCCAATCGTTTTCTGCCATACCGTCTTCGATCAGAATTATTGGATAATCATTAACCCATTTTTTCCAAATAGCGATCATTTCATCTGAAGTTGCAAGATGATTATCGGACTTGAAGAATTTATACTTTCCATTGTCCCACATTTCGCTAGCAGCAGGATCGAGACAAATGGATATATCATTACCAGTTTTGTATCCCGCTTTCACTATTGCTTCGAGAATGACTTCAACAGCCTCCTCGTTCGATTTCAAATTCGGGGCAAAGCCGCCTTCATCGCCAACACCGGTAGAATAACCTTTTTTCTTTAGAATTTCCTTTAGAGTATGAAACACCTCGACACCTTTTCTTATTGAATCCTTAAAAGATGTGGCGTTATGCGGAGCTATCATAAACTCCTGAAAGTCAACATTATTATCAGCATGCTTTCCGCCGTTTATGACGTTCATACAAGGAACCGGCATAATATATTTCTCTTTATCTGAAAGATAACGATACAATGGAATTCCTTTAAATACAGCTGCAGCCTTTGCATACGCCATTGAAACACCAAGTATTGTATTAGCTCCTAATTTAGCTTTATTAGGTGTTCCATCAAGTTCAATCATTTTATAATCAATTTCTTTTTGTGAATTGAATACTTTTCCTACAATATTTTTAGAAATAGTTTCATTTACATTGGCAACGGCTTTTAAAACACCTTTGCCCTTAAACTGGGTCATATCTCCATCACGCAGTTCAACGGCTTCTCTTTCGCCGGTACTTGCGCCGCTGGGTACGATTGCCCGTCCGAAAAAATTACCATCCAAAGTTATATCAACTTCTACCGTAGGATTTCCCCTTGAGTCCAATACTTCTCTACCTAATACTTTTGTAATTTTCATTTTTATTTTCCTTTTTTATTAATAACTTTTTTAGAGTTATGAAATCATATTTTTTAGCGGATGATTCCCATAGCATTTGGATTAATCTTTTTTTGTTGCGATATATTTTATGACATCAGCTTTTTCTAATGTAATTAAACCGCCGCAATTAGCTTCTTCAAAAATATCGTGAAGTACAGGCAAGAACATTTCAACTTTTTCCAATGCATCAACAATCTCGATAATTATAGGAAGATCCTCAGATAACCTTAAAATTTTAGAAGAATGAATGCGGCTATTTCTGCCATATCCCATAATACCTTTAAAAACAGTTGCCCCCGCAAGACCAGCTTTTCTTGCTTCAATGACAATCTTTTCATAAACAGGAATATGAGCAATTTTATCTGTTTCCCCAATAAAAATACGAATCAACTTTGCCTCACCTTTAATTTCCATCTTACACTCCACCTAATAGTTTTGATAATTTATATACCAGAAAAAGAGCAAAGAGAGTGATCAATACATTTGAAACTATATTTAATCCTGCAAAAAGGAATTCTTTTTCTTTTAGAAAATTTATTGTCTCATAGGAAAAGGTTGAAAAAGTAGTCAGACCCCCGCAAAAACCAACTGTTAAAAATATTCTTAACTCCTGACTTATCAATTCCCTGGAGTCGAGATAATACATTACGATTCCAATTATAAAACTGCCAAGAATATTTACGAATAAAGTTCCGTATGGAAAAGTCGGGGAAAGGAATTTATATACAAAATTAGAACCCCAATAACGGACAATTCCGCCGATACCAGCTCCGACAAAGACAAAAAAGTAGTTCATCAAAATAAGGTCTCCTATCTTATTAAATACATATTTACAAGGTAGGAGTTATCAGTCCATGATATATAAGGACGGTTAAAGGCGAACCCCATCACCATTGTAAAATTAGTCAACGTTGTTATTAAATACAATTATAAAAATTAAGTGCAAGTTACATTTATGTTATTTATTTTCAATAAGCCTTAGAAACGATGGGAGAACGATTAATAGCAAAGGAAGGGCAATTATAAGTCCACCTATAATTGCTATTGCAAGAGGCTGGTGCATCTGGGCGCCAGTACCGATTCCAAGTGCAAGGGGGAACAGTGCAGAAATTGCACCTAATGCGGTCATGAGTTTTGGTCTGAGCCTAGTGGAAATAGCATATATAATTGCATTATCCCTACCAACTTTTTCCCTTTCATATTTAAACTGCAGATAAGTGAAAATGGAATTCTCCCCAATAATACCAACTATCATGATTATTCCGGTATAACTGCCAACATTAAGAGGGGTACCAGTTATAAAGAGAGCGATAAAACTTCCGGCAACACCGAGCATGGCAATTAAAATTATTAAAAGTGAAACTTTAATATTTCTAAACAGAAAGAGTATAACAACAAAAACAAGGAAGCATGAGCTAATTAAGATTAATAATAATTCGCTGAATGCCTGCTGTTGTTCAGCGTAGGCGCCACCATATTCTATCATATAACCCACAGGGAGAGTGAGCCCGGATTTAATTTTCTGCTGAATTTCTTTAAGAGTAGTACCAAGGTCCCGGTTATTAAGCCGTGCTGTAATTGCGATCATTGGTTTCAGGTTTTCCCGCTCAATTTCTGCGACTCCAGGAGTAAGAGTAATTTTTGCAAATTCACTGATAGGTTTTAACCGTCCGTTTGGAAGAGCGATTTGAGAACTATTTATATCATTTAATGAAACAGGATATTTATTTGTTTCAATGAGTCGGATATCAGTCAGTTTATTAGTTTCAAGAATACTTCCTGCAACATTTCCCTCAATTTTATTTTGGATAAGGTATTGGAAATCGGATGGCGTAAGATTGTACTGAGCGAGCTTAGCTATATTGGGTTCAATGACCATTTCGGGTCCGGCAATAGTAATCCCGTTAAAGAGATCGGCAGTACCTTTAACATTTCCTATAATATCAGAAGCCTGCTGAGCAAGTTTTTTAAGCACCTCCTGATCATCGCCAAAGATTTTAACTTCAACCGGTTGAGTAGAACTCATAAGGTCGCCGAGCATGTCACCAATTACCTGACCAAAATCTACTTGCAGTGCTGGGAGCGTTGATTCAATCTCTTTTCTTATATCATCGGCAACATCCATAGTAGGTTTGGAACGTTTTGTTTTTAACTGTATAAGATAGTCACCGTTATTGGGTTCAGTTATGAAGAAACCCATCTGGGTACCCAGCCTTCTGGAAAATTTCTGTACATCCGGATTTCCTTTAAGGATATTATCAACCTGTTGAAGCATACGGTCAGTTTCCTCAAGAGAGGTTCCGGGGGGGCTTTTAAAATCGAGCACTAAAGAACCCTCATCCATATCCGGGAGAAAGCCACTTGGCAATCTAGGAAGGATAGACAAGGCAAGGATGATGATAGCGATAGAAAATATTATTGAGATCAGAGGACGCTGTATGAAATAAGAAATCCAATTTCTTTGTTTAACCACTTTAGACTGCCCGATATTATGGACTTCTTTTGAGAAAAGGATATAAATTACCGGCAAACCAATCCATGTAACCAGGAAAGAAGCGACAAGAGTAATGATCATAGTATTCGTCATTACCTTAAAATAAGCGCCTGCTACGCCGCTCATAAGAACAAAGGGAAGGAAGATTACAATAGTACTAAAAGAAGAACCGACCATAGCCGGAAAAAGGTAACGTATCGCCTCATTAACAAGAGTAAAGCTACTTTCGCCAGGGTGTTCCTCATGTGTGCGGTGAATTTGTTCAACTACGATAATGGCGTCATCAATTATTAATCCTATGGCGGCGGCTATAGCGCCAATAGTCATAATATTAAAAGTATAACCTGCAGCAAAAAGAATAATTATTGTTAACGAAAGAGTAATTGGAATTGTAAAGAAGATAACTGAACTTGCTTTAAGCGAACGGAGGAAAATGAAAGCAACTACCAGGGCAAGAATGAGACCGATCCAAAGAACATCCCTAAGGCTGCTGATAGAACCGTTTACAAAATCAGCCTGGTTGTAATAAGGGACAAGTTTAACGCCTTTGGGGAGAAGTCGATTAAGATCTTTTATCTTAGAGGTTACTTCTTTAGACAGGTTTACCAGGTTTGCTTCCGGCTGTTTGATTACAGCAATTAACGGCACATCCTTTCCATTTGCGTTTATCTTTATATATTCTTTTTTCTCGGCTATCTCGACTTTTGCGATATCTTTAAGCTGAATTGCACGTTGAGGGGTGTTTTTCAGGATAATATTTTCTAACTCTTCTTTATCATTAACAGCAGTGTTAGTGATACTAAGATATAACCTGTTATAATCATTAATATAGCCGTTTGATTTGATGAAATTACTCTCCGACAAAACCGTAGAAACAAATTGAGGGGTAATACCAAGATTACTCATTTTAAGAGGATCGAGAATTACGCGATATTCCTTTGTCTTGCCGCCTATGATTGCAATTTCAGCTATGCCGGGAATTCTTGAAAGGAATGGTTTGATAGTATATTCAGCAATCAAGCGTAATTCGATCTGACTCTTCCCTTCTCCTTCGAGAGAATATCCCATTACAGGAAGAATGGAAGGATTCATCTTTTGAATAGTGATTTGTATGTCCTGAGGAAGATCCTGTCGTATTGAATTGATCTCAGCTTCAATACGCTGTTTACCGAGATCGATATCGGTATTCCAATCAAGGAATGCTGAGATTTCGCAACTACCCCGTGAGGTAGTGCTCCTGACCATATGAAGGTTCTGGACTTTCTTAATAGCATTTTCCAGAGGGACAGTTATGGTAACCATCATCTTATTAACAGGCTGCTGACCATTCTCGGCAATTATTTTAATTTTTGGAAAAGTTATATCAGGAAAGAGACCGGTTTGAATATTGGTTAGCGAATAAATCCCCCCCAAAATAATAAAGAATAGAATTGCGGCTACGGGACCTTTGAAATCTGTATAAAACTTTTTCATTAGATTATTTTTTAATCAGAATATTAACAGTATCGGGTAAGCCATAAGCACCTTCAGTAATGAACCGATCATTAGTTGACAGAGCCGGTTCTTTAATCTGGACAAGTGAATCTGTCTCGATTCCTTTCTTTATATCGAGTTTTACCGCAGTTGAATCATTTATTATTTTCATCACCCAAAATTCTGATTCAGTTTCGTTTGTTACAACAGCAGACTTAGGAAGAGCGACTGCATTAACCAAAGTCTTAAGCGGAATCTTAACAATTAAGTTCAGGTTAGCAGGAACATTTATCGGGGTATTAGGTTCAAGGATAAATGACTGCGTCTGGTTAACGGCATCAATTGATGGGAGTATTTTGACAACCTTTGCTAAAAATTTTTTATTATCCGGAAGTATAATGGGATATAATTCTAATTTTGAAATGTTTTTAGAATACTGAAAAGGGACATTAAGTAAAATTCTTAGTGATGAGGGATCGACGATTAGGGCAAGCCGGTCGGATTCAGTAACATAATCGCCTGTCTGGTAAGAAAGTTCGGTTAAGATGCCATTTGTACGGGCATAAACATTTACAAGTCCGTTAAATTGTTTTCCAAGGTCAGTGCTATCGACAGCGCTGGCTTCTTTGGTTTTAATAGAGAAAAGTCTATCCCCTTTTTTAACATGATCTCCTAAATTCTTATCTGTTTTTATAATAAAACCCAGGAAAGTAGCGCGTACAATTTCCTGTGAGAGGAAAGTTGTGTTTGCATTAAGGTCTAAATACTCATTCATCTTTGTAGTTACAGGACTGCCGGCTGTTACTTCCACTCCTTTCAGTGGAGTTTCAGTTTCTTCAGAATCCTTCTTCCCGCAGGATAATAGGCTTATAGTGAGGATGCTTAGCAAAAGCAGGGGCCAAGAGGTTCGGACAAAACTTAGCGCAGGCTGAAGAAATAGTTTGTTATTTAAGTTCATTCTACCAATTCCAATAATTAAATTGATTGACAGCCTGCTGGTATGCGGCTGAGGAAGAAATTTCATTTTTCTTAAGATCGAGATAGTTTTTGATAATTGTAATATAGTCAACCATAGATACCTGTCCATGCATCAGTTCAGAGTTCAAAAGAATTATTATTTTATTATAGTCCTCAAGCTGTGAGGTAATTGATTGAAGCGAGTTGATATAATACTCCACCTGTGAGGAACTTTCCTTGATTTTATTTTTTATCAGGACTTCCTGGTTTTTCTTATTTGAGACGATCGTACTTAAATTGATCTGCGACTGCTGCCGGGTAATACTTTTCTGGGAGCCATCATAAATAGGAAGGGAGAAATTGAAACCTGCGCTCAACCCGAATTTTTTTTGAATGTCGTTCAACTCAACAGCGTTAAGACCAGCATTAAAGAAAAGATTTAACTGGGGGTAATATTTAGTTTCAAAGACATCCTGCTGATTCAGAATAAGAAGGCTGTCGTTTTCATATTGGTTAAAGAACATTGAGGGACCAACATTTGATGTTTTATTCAGTTTTACATTATCCAGAGTAACAATTGAAGTATCCTGAATTCCTGCCAAAACATTAAGCTGGTAAATGCTGCTTTTTAATGAAGCGAATGCCTGCAATGCGGCAAGCTGTTGATTTTCAAACTCCACCTTTAGGAGGAGATAATCGGATTGCTTGACTAATCCTTTCATCATGAGGTTTTTAGTTATACTTAGCTGCTGAAGCAAAGTATCGGAAGTTGAAGTTGAAAGAATATATAGTTCCTGAGCCTGCCAGCAGTTTATATATTGATCGATAACATCCTTTTCAAGATTATGTTTAGTAAGGCCATAATTCAATTCATTGCTTTTTATCTGCAGATCGGCTTGATAATTATATACATCGACCACTCCACCATTAAAAATATTCTTGCTCACATTTACCTGGGCGGAGTACAGCCCGCCGTTTGTAATTGAAGGATCATATCCAACTGCATTGGGACCGGAATTAGCAGTAACAATTTTATCGTTATTAAAATATGGGACAAACAGATAGTTGGCTGTTAAATTTATCTGAGGGAGAATATATTGGGCTTCGGTTAATGATTTATCCAGC
Organism: Ignavibacteriales bacterium; assembly: GCA_003141435.1. Lineage (GTDB taxonomy): Bacteria > Bacteroidota > Ignavibacteria > Ignavibacteriales > Ignavibacteriaceae > Fen-1301. Next base: position 28,123 of record PLLW01000057.1, on the reverse strand, counting down.
TTTTTTACACTTATATTATTTTGGCTTTCTTGGAGAGTGGGATTATTCCTGAAAGCGGAATTAAGATAAAACTGCAAATCATTTTGAGCCTTTAATAAGGGGCACAAAAAAAGTGAGAGAAATAAAAGGAATATATTATTTCTTTTCATTACAACTGGCATTAAAAATTAGTTGTTAATATAAGTATTTTTGGAGGAGGAAATAAAACAGAATCTATTCAGAATTACTATTTATATTAATAGATACAAAAGCAAAAAGAAACATGAAATTACTTTTAGTAGAAGATGAAAAGGAACTGACGTCTTCTATTTGCAAATATCTAATCCGGGAACGTTATTTAATAGATAGTGTATCAACCTACAATGAAGGGAGAGAGAGAATTTTACTTTTTGATTATGACTGCGCAATAATAGATATAACACTGCCCGGCGGAAGCGGGCTAGGCTTAATCAGTTTAATAAAAGAAAAATACCTAAACACAGGGATAATAATTATATCAGCAAGGAATTCGCTAAAAGATAAAATCATAGGGCTTGAAACAGGGTCGGACGATTACCTGACAAAGCCGTTTTTCCTTTCGGAATTAAACGCCAGAATAAAATCCATTTTGAGAAGAAGAAATTTTGCCGGGAACAAAGAAATCATAGTTGATGAAATAAAGATCACCTTAAATGATTCACAGATCCACATTTATGATAAACCTTTGAACCTGACAAGAAAGGAATATGAGCTGCTTCTTTATTTTACAGCGAATCTTAACCGGGTTATTACAAAAGAATCGATTGCCGAACATTTATGGGGAGATTCCGTAGATGCGGCAGATTCTTTTGATTTTATTTATACACATATTAAAAATCTGAGAAAAAAAATAATGGATCTTGGCGGAAAGGATCATATCCACACCTTATATGGAATGGGATATAAATTTATAACCGAATGAAACTACTAACAAAAACTAACCTATATTATACTTTGTTTGCGCTAATAATTTTTATTATCGGCGGCTTTGCATTCTTTTTCATAATCCAGAGTGAGATATATGAAGAAATAGATGAAGCGCTTGTCTCCAGAAAGGAGGTTATCCTTAAACAATCAGGAATTAAGGGAGAGGGATATCTTCATGAGTTAGCTAAGTCGGACGATATCAGGATAATTAAAACAAATCAAAAATCAGAATTATCTTCCGGGTTTAGTGACACATTAATTTTTAGGCCCGGAGAGAGGGACGGAGAACAGTTCCGGTGTCTCACATTCAAAGCTAATTTGAGCGGTACTATTTACAAAATAGAAATACTTAGATCGGCCACTGATTCGGATAGTCTTATAGATGGAATTGTCCTTTCAGCCTCAATAATCTTTTTTTTATTATTAGGAGGGGGGGCGGTACTCAATTATTTTATTTCTAAAAAAGTATGGAAACCCTTTTACGGTGTTCTGGATATAATTAAAGATTACCGACCCGGGGGCAAACCTATTGCGGAACTTCCCAAAAGCAGTATTTCAGAATTCAGTAACCTTAACCAGGTTATTGATAGGTTAGTTGAAAAGGTTGAAAGTGATTTTGTTAACCTTAAACAGTTTACAGAAAATGCTTCTCATGAAATACAAACTCCTTTAGCAATAATAAAAACCAAATCGGAATTATTATTACAAAGGGAAGAACTTGATCAGGAAACTGTTAAAGAGATAGTAAGCATTAATGAAGCGGCAACCAGACTTTCAAAGCTAAACCAGGCATTACTGCAATTAATGAAAATTGATAACCGTCAGTACCAGGAATCAGAGGCGATAGATTTAAGCGCACTGTTAGAAAAAAAGCTGCAAAGACTGAATGAGCTTATCGAGATGAAAAATATCAAATTGAAGACAAATATTGATAAAAATGTCTTTATTAATATGAATTTATCCCTTGCTGAAATTTTGCTCTCAAACTTGCTTAATAATTCGATTAAGCATAATATTTTCGGCGGTGATTTAATGATTAACCTAATCCCCAATGAATTATCCATTAAGAATTCCGGGGAGGCACTGAATATTGAACCTGAAAAATTATTTGACCGGTTTGTAAAGGAGAGCACATCAAATGAATCGATAGGGTTGGGACTTTCCTTAGTGAAGCAAATTTGCGAAACATATAATTTTACAGTTTCTTATAATTATAAATTTTCGATACACGAACTAAAAATTAATTTCTAATTAAAGATCAAAGGGGGTGAGCCCCCTTTTTCTAATTTTTATATCCTACAACAGTAATGCTGAAAATACCAACTTTGCTAGTCCGGAATTCCTGAATTTGATCTGAAGATAAATATTGGGTAAGAACTTCATCAGGGAGTTCAATAGTTTTTGTTTTCTTGATTTCAATATTAACGAATCCGACATTCTTTAGGAGACCAATATAGTCTTCCTGCTGAATGGCACCGGCAACGCAGCCGGCATACATCTCGGCGGATTTTTTAAGCTCAGCAGGAAGGTTTCCACGGATAACGATATCCGAAACACAGAAATGTCCACCGCTTTTAATTATACGGAACATTTCATTAAAGGCTTTCTCTTTGTTTGGGACAAGATTGAGAACACAATTGCTTACAACCACATTTGCGGTGTTATCATTTAAAGGAATTGCTTCGATTTCTCCCAAACGGAATTCAACATTGTTATAACCAAGCTTATTTTTATTTTTTTCTGCTTTAGCGATCATTTCGGGAGTGAAATCGATTCCGATTACATTCCCTTTCTCACCAACAAGAGCTCTGGCAACAAAAACATCGTTGCCTGCACCGGAGCCAAGATCGACGACCGTATCACCTTCCTTAATACCTGCATATTCTGTCGGCATACCGCAACCGAGTTTAAGGTCAGCTTCGGGGACATAGCCTTTCTGGCTATCATATTCATCCTGCATGATAGTATAACCGACTATCTTTGAACTTCCCCCGCAGCAGCAACTCTGACTTTTTATTGCCAACTCTGCATATTTGTCTTTAACCATTTCTTTTACTTTTTTATCATTTTCCATAATAACTCCATTAAATATTTGTTGAAATTAAATTTGAATTTATTTCTTGATTGAAATATTTCTTTTTAAAGAAGAGAGACACATTAACCAATGAAATAAGAACAGGAACTTCGACGAGGGGACCTATGACCGCGGCAAAAGCCTCTCCGGAATTTATTCCAAATACTGCGATAGCAACTGCTATAGCTAATTCGAAATTATTACTTGCCGCAGTAAATGAAAGTGTCGCCGTCTTGCTGTACCCGGCGCCTGCCTTTCGGGCAATATAAAAGGAGACAAAGAACATAATTAAGAAATAAATAATCAGAGGGACAGCAATTCTTAATACATCAAAAGGAATTTTAATAATCATATTTCCTTTTAACGAGAACATTACAAAAATTGTAAATAAGAGAGCAACTAAAGTAATGGGGCTGATCTTAGGGATAAAAGATTTTTCGTACCATATCCTGTTTTTTATTTTAAGCAAAACAAATCTTGTAATTACACCTGCGAGAAAGGGAATGCCCAGGTAGACGAACACACTATAAGCTATCTGCCCAATTGTTATATCTACCTTAAATGTATGGAGTCCAAGGATAGATGGTAATACGGTTAAGAAAACATAAGCATATATTGAGTAAAACAGCACCTGAAAAATTGAGTTGAAAGCTACAAGTCCTGCTGCATATTCAGTATTTCCTTTTGCGAGATCATTCCAGACTATGACCATAGCGATACATCTGGCAAGTCCCATCATTATAAGTCCCGCCATATATTCAGGGTAATTCTGCAGAAATAAAATAGCGAGCAGAAACATTAAAACAGGACCGATTACCCAGTTCTGGATGAGGGATATGGAAAGAATTTTTACGTTTCTGAAGACCTTACCAAGTTCTTCATATTTAACTTTGGCTAGAGGGGAATACATCATCAGGATCAGCCCCACAGCAATAGGGATATTTGTAGTGCCACTGTTGAATTTATTCCAGAATGAAACGATGCCTGGGAACAGATAACCGGAAAAAATTCCAAGAAACATTGCAAGGAAAATCCACAATGTTAAAAAACGGTCGAGGAATGAGAGTCTTTTTATTTCATTTTTCATTTTAATGATTTCGTTTTATACCGAAACGTACAATAAAAAAATTATGAGCAGCAGATCGATAATCTATCCAGGGCACAGATTTTCTTTTTATCTGCGATGATAACATTCTCGTCACCGATCCAGAAATCCAGAGTAGAAAGTATAGAAGTGATCCTAGGGTCTGAAGAGCGCGGGTTTATAGAATAGTTAACCCATTTACCTTCTTTTTCCTCAATTATGAACCCTTCTTGTTTTAATATACTTAGATGTTCTGAAACGGTTGAGTTGGCAAGATGAAGAAGTTCCCTGATCTCGCAGACACAAAGCACTTTGGTTTGAAGAGCTTTAAGAATCCTTAATCTATTGGGGTCGGACAGGGCTTTGAATATTTTTGTTTTTTCTTCTAACATAATTTTATTTCGTTTATAGACGAAATGTATAAAGTTAGAAATTAAAAGTCAAATGAATTTAAAAAGAAATGTAATAATTGTGAATGAGGATTAGATCCGAAAGGAATAAGCAACAATGTTATATCAATTTAAAATGATTTAAGTTGCATAACCGGCAATCATATTACAAGACATTCAACCAGCAACGCTGCTAATTTCATGCAAAGTAAAACTGAACGTACTTCCAACTCCTTCCTCACTCTCTACCCATATTCTGCCGCCATTTTTGTTGACAAATTCTTTACACAGCAGTAAGCCTAATCCTGTGCTTAATTCTCCATCTGTTCCTTGCCTACCTGTTTTTTCGCCAAGTTCGAATAGTCTATCACCCATGGTTTTTGGCATTCCTATTCCAGTATCCCTGATTGATATCTCAATCATTTGGTCTTCGGTATTTTTAGCGCTGAGTGTAACCGTTCCATTACGATATGTGAATTTAACTGCATTGGATATCAGATTCATTAAAACTGAGTTTATCATTTTTTCGTCAGCATATACATAAATATTATCTGTAACCAAATTATTTATCGTAATTCCTTTTTGGTTACTTCTATCCTTCATCACTTCTACATTTTTAGATATCAATTCCGAAAGCAAAATATTGTTTTGAATTAAGCTAATGGAGCCGCTTTGCATTTGAGCCCATTCGAGCAGGTTCTGTAAAAATTTGAATAAATTATCTGCTGCCTGATACATAGTGCTCCCTAATTGAGCTAATTCCTGAGGAGAGATATTCCCTGCATTTTGGGTTATATCTTTTGTTAAGCCCAAAAATCCAAGGAATGGGGACTTCAAATCGTGTGCGATGATGGAGAAGAATTTATCCTTGGAATTGTTCAATACTAATAATTCTTCCGCATAGAGTTTTAATTTTTCTTCTGTTCTTTTTTTATAAATTGCAGAGGCAACATGTTCAGAGACGAAAACTAATATTTGTTTCTCTTTGTCAGTGTATGCATTTTTATTCTTATAATCCTGAACTACCATGACTCCGATAGTATTTCCAGAAATTTTAAGAGGCACGCCTAACCAGACTTTCGAATTTGAACCAGCACTATCGATTTTTCCTGTGCGGCAAAGTTCATCAGCTAATGCTTTATCAATAATTATTGGCTCACCGGTTCTTAATACATAATCGGAACGACCACTTCTACCTTTGGGGAAATGCTGAAGTTGATATAGCCCATCCCTAAAATATGGAAATCTAAGCATATCAGATTCAGGGTCGTAAAGAGCGATAAAGAAATTATCTGCCGGCATCAATACTTTAACAATTTCATGGATGCGGCAATAAAAAGAATCTATATCTGTCGTTTGATTCACAGCATCTGCAATCTCATAAAGGGAATTCTTTAGTAACTCAGATTCCTTTGCTTTCGTAATATCCTGCACGACTGCGACTGATGCAATTGGAACTCCTCTATCATTTTTTATAACTGCAGTCGAGAGATGAATGGGGAACTCGGTTCCATCCTTTCTTTTATTGTATATTTCTCCATTCCATCCTCCGTCCAATGTAGAAGGCAATATTTCTTCAATCATATCTTTCGAGTTAAGCTGCTCTGCCCGAAAAATGCTAAGATTTTTACCAATAACCTCCTCTTCTGAATAACCATAGGTTCTACAGAAAGCAGGATTTGCAAGAATAATATTATCGTTCAGGTCGGTAATATTGACAACATCGTTAATGCTGTTAAATATTTTTTCGTATATCTTAAGTTTATCCTCCGCACTCAGACGCTTAGTGATCTGACGTTGAATTATTATATATGATGCTACAAGCATGATCATTAAAATGGCGATTAGTGCTATTATACCCCAGAGTACATAATTCGCATCCCGTTCATACCTAGCAATATCATCTTCAGTTCGCTTTTCAAACATTGCAAAGAATTCATCTAAAGGTTTCATGATGGCTGCCTTAGTTTTATAATACGCATCATCATTCATTATCCTGCTAGCCATTTCACAGTCCGGTTTTCTTTTGATTGTAAAGTTACCCTTACCATCATCAAACAACCCCTTAACTGCGTGCATGGCAATCCGTTCAGTTGTTACTAAACCATCAGAATTTTTCTGTGCCTCGTTCATTTTCTCAAGCTCTGCTTTTGTAAAACCTTCCCTAATCATTAAATCACGCAAGGAAACGGTTTCTCCATCGGGACGTGGTTTCTGCCCATTTCCTGAAACAAAATCCCAGTATATGCGGTTGTAGTCTATTGGACGAGGTATTTTGCCATTGCGGATATCAAGTACTGCCCAATATTCGCGTTCAAACTCCGGATTACCAGTTGCCACATATGCACGTGCCATGCGGGTGAGATCATCCGAACTCTGACGCAGTTCATCCACCAGTTGAACAGAACGGATATGAACATTCTGACTTTTATTCAGATTGGTTTGGTTCCTGAATAAAATTAAGGTCAATACACCCAAACAGATAACCAATACCGTTTGAAAAGCAAATACGATTGAAAACAGCTTTTTTAGATTCATTTATATCTAATTACGTTATATTGATTTATTTATAAAAATATTAATCATATCAATAAGCGATTCTTTGGAGAATGGTTTTGCCAAATAACTATCACAGCCGGCAGCTAATGAATTTTCCTTATCTTCCTTAAAAACATGTGCCGTAACGGCTATAATGGGTATATGGGAAAATTCTTTTATAGTTTTTAATTCTTTTGTCAGTTCCAGCCCGTTCCTTTTCCCTTTGATTGATATATCCATTAATATTATATCAACTTTTCCCTTTTTTATTATCTCCATTGCTTCATCAGAAGAAGGTGTAACTATGACACTATAATTTTTTTCTATAAATCTTCTAATAGTTACCTGGTTCATCAAATCATCTTCAACTAACAGAACCACCTTTTTTTGCATTTCTTCCGGCGCAGAAAGAATATTGGCAGCTTTCGTTGTTTTTGATTTGTTTTCAGGGAGCTGCTCCCCTTTACCGAAATTAATAGAAAATGTTGTCCCTTCGCCTTTTTTACTTTCGACTTTGATGACTGCATTATTCAGATCGAAAACTTTTTTAACTATTGCGAGACCAAGCCCTATTCCTTCATATGCTCTTCCATACCCCATTTCTTCCTGTCTGTATGGTTCGAATATGCTGGCTAAATAGTCCTGGTTTATTCCAATTCCGGTATCTTTTACATCAAGTATCAAATCATCATTTTTTTCTTTATGAAGAATAACAGTGACAGATCCTTTATTGGTATATTTAATCGCGTTATCCAGCAAATTAGAAATAGCCATAGTTATTGAATATTCGTCAGCAAATATCTCAGTATCACCGCAGTTATTCTGGAATGCAAATGCGAGTGATTTATTTTTAGCCGCAGTACTAAATTCTTTAACAAGATTTGTACAGATAAGTGAAATATTTATTTTATTTGGTGTGATATTAAATTCCCCCACATGCAAACGGGAATAGTTCAGAATCATATCAATTGTTCTTATAATACGGTTACTTGAAATATCTATTCCTTCAAAGAGCACCTCATCTTCTTTCTTTACATTACTTTGGTAAACTTCTTTGATAATACTAGTCATCCCCAGAATCCCATTTAATGGGGTTCTAATTTCGTGGGATATATTTGCAATAAAAGCATCTTTCAATTTATTGGCTGATTCTGCTTTTCCTTTTGCTTCAACCAATTCCTTCTCGGCACGTTTGCGTTCGGTAATATCTGAAGCAACGCCAATCAGCCCTAAGCGTTTGCCATCTTTATCAAATATAATTGTTGAAGAAAGATTAATCGGAAATTCAGTTCCATCTTTCCTTTTATTCAACACTTCACCCTTCCACCCCCCTCTTAGTGTAGCAGGCAAAATATCCTTAACTAATTCCGGTGAATTGTTAAGTGAACGCACTATGCTCATGTGTTTTCCAACCAGTTCATTTTCATTGTAGCCATACGTTTTCAAAAATGATTCATTAACAAACAGAATATTATCATCCATATCGGTAATACTAACGCATTCATTTATACTTTTTAAGGCGTGAGCAAGCATAAAAATTTCTTCTTCTGCACGTTTGTGTTGTGTAACGTCTTTTATGATTCCACCAACGCCAATCTTATTGTTTTTGAGAGCAACAGGAAACTTGGTAGTTTCAAAGAAGCGATCTCCGATAGCTTCTTCAGTAACAATAATTGAGTTGGAATTCAGGGCACGAAGATCGGATTGGCGGCATTGTATTGCGGCATTTTCCGGAGATAAATCAAAATCAGTTTTCCCAATAATTTCAGCCGGGGTTTTTCCGTAGAAATCAGCCAGAGGAATGTTTGCCACTATATGTTTGAACTGATCATCTTTAAGAAAAACCATATCAGAAATAGAGTTAATAAATGATTCATATATTTCTTCGCTTTCCCGCAAAGCTTCTTCCGCTGTTTTCTTATCACTGATGATCGCTTTTGTTTCTAAAGCAGAGTGAATAGCCTGCGCAAGTCGGGATAGATGTTCCTTAGTTACGTACCCTATTACTCCTGCTTTGATACACTCGTCAGCTGCTTTCTCATTTATAAAACCTGTAATTATAATAAAAGGAATTAAAGGAGAAAATTCCCTGGCTATTTTAAGCGCTTCCATGCCCGTGAATTGCGGGAGCATATAATCGGACAGGATAATGTCGGGATTAAATTCAACTAAACCTTTTTTAAAATCTTTTTTGGTCTCAACATGGAGATGTTTAAAGCTGATGTTTGCTTTTTTCAATTCAATCAGGATCAATTCAAGATCCGATAAAACATCTTCGAGAATTAATATCTTAATTATATTGTCCATTCTAACCCTTTTTTTAGAATTTGTGAAAAATATACTTGTTTCATTACATATGCAATATTATTTGTTAGGTGATTATCGGCTTGTTGTCTCCTTGATGTCTCTTCGTTGTCTCTTTGTTGGTAGATAAAGCCTTATCTATTACTTATGCGTTAGTTATGAGTTAGGTAATTTTTAGAAAGAAAGACATTTTCGAGAGGAGCGAAAATATATGAGAGGGGAACGGGAGCAGGATCAAACAGACCCAAGGTTGTTTCCGGACGGAACTTGTGTTGTTTCCAAGTTGACGAGGGGTTATTTCCGAAATAAAGGAACACCCTCTACTATTTACTGTCGGTTTTGCTATTTTTTGCCATTTTTTGTTTTTAGGATTAAAAAATTGCAATTGACATAGTTTGCAGAGGACATTTTTTGCCATTATTATGACATTGGCACAAAACAGTTGACACACAAGGATGAAATGGACCTTATAGTACCGGTTTTGCTTAAGAAAGAAGCAGAAATTTTACATAGAGCCGGACAGGAATAAATATTTTTTTAATATTTTATCTTTGTCATACACATCATTTCTAAAATTTATAGTTCCTTCGTCATTAACCCAGGCGGTAAAGTAGTCGATAAATACTGGAATATGCTGTTCAAGCCTAACTTCTGTAGTTTTACCAAAACTTGAATTTTTTCTAAGCTCACCACGAATTTGTTTGAACTCAGCAATTTTAGTTTGATCCGCAACCGCAAAACCGGTTTCAATTTTTATATAATCAAGGTTCCATTTTGAATTATTTTTCAGAAGATACTCTGCAAGTTGGAATGGTTTTTCAACCCTGACACATCCATGGCTAACTGCCCTGTTGGATCTAGAAAATGGTCCCCTAGATGGTGTATCATGGAGATAGACACCGAATTTATTCATAAACATAAATTTAATTTTCCCCAAGGCATTACCCAAGCCGGGGTCCTGAACAAATGTATAGGGAATTTTATTAGGAGAATATATTTTCAGATCGATATCAGCCAAATTTACGGATTTACCATTCTTAAAGGCCTTAAAGTTTTTCTTCTGCAGATAACCTGGATCTTTCATTGATCCGCGAAATATTTCCTCTTTAACGATGCTTGGGGGAACAGTCCAGGTAGGGTTTAAAACCAGATACGATACCTCACCACATATCTGGGGAGTTTCCCAATTATCGGGTTTGCTACGTTTTGTTTTATTATATAATTTTAGGCGATCATAATAATTAGCCGGTTTCTTTTTTCCGGTACAAACTTTAATTTCAAATTGCTCCTGACCTTTATCAATAACGTGGAGGCGAAAATCAGGAATATTTACCAGGATATAGCGGGAGCTATCTGAATAAGTAGACCACCGGAGACGTTCCATGCTTAACTTAATTTTTTCGACATATTCGTTTTGGGAGATATTGAGTTTCTCCAGGGTTGGCTGTCCGATTGTCCCATCGCCATTAAGACCATTAGCTATTTGAAATTTTGCAACTGCCCTGACAAAGACAGAATCCTTCTTATTAAGATTGGCGGTATTTAATTTTGTTGTGTCAATAAATTCCAGTAATACTAGTTTTTCTAAGATAAGATTTATTTGGGAATTATTTTTTATTGGTGTCCAAGAGGAGCTGTCTAAGCTAATGAAATGTTTTAATGCAACCTGCAATTTTTTATACTGCGGATTTTTCGGCTGCAGGCTGTTGAGATACTCAGAAACATTTTCAACAAACAGAGGCTTGAAAATATCTCTTTTAGCAGAATCAACAACCGGAAGGAAATAGCTTTCAGAGAATATTTTATTGGGATTTACAACTCCATAGCGCAAATGACAGGCATATTTCAAAACAGCATCTGAAAGAAGGAGTTCGGCATTTGCCAAATGCACATAGTTATTAGCATTGCCGACTGCTATTTTTGAAATTTCATTTTTAATAAGATCAAGATGGTACATGGCAGGCTGAATTCCATGTTCCCAGGCTTTTGCAAAAAGATCAAGTATCGGATTAATAGATGAAGTGTTTTCAAAATTCTTAATGAGCAACGGGTGAAAATCCCGGGATGAGTAGAAAGATTTAAGAGTATCGAAATATTCAATAGCTGAGGACTTAATTACAAATGAAGAATCTTCTTTAGTGAGTCTATGCTGCAGAGATTGCTGATAATCAGCAGGAGAAAATTCAGGGTTAGTGCCGGTACCGGCTGATTTGTTGTTTTGTGGTTTACATGCGGAAATAAAGAACACCAAGGCAATAATGTAAAATAGCTGATATTTAGTAGTCATAAGTATAAATGTTTCTTTAGAATGAAGGGGAAAAATAACCTTCTGAAATTATGCCGCTTAAGATATAGGTGTATTGGCAATTATGCAAAATGATCTTTTGGAGACAATTTTTTGATCATTTCATTGAGGCGGGATATATTCTTCTGGCGTCCTTCCTCATATTTTGATTTTGCATAGTCCGTAAAAAATGATGTCCCATTGATAAAATCAACACTAGAATGGAGCCATTCGGATTCGGTAATTTTTTTATGATCGATACTTTCCAATTCAGATTTAAGTGCAAGGCATTTAGAATAACAATCTTCTTTCCCAATATGTAAAATGTCAGCGTCTCTTATAATCTTATCAGAGAGACTACGGGGCATATTAGCCATTTCAGTCATTATGATAATTTCATTTATTCTATCAATTTTCTTAACAGGGCAGCATATGTTTTCTAAAAATTCTTTCACAATTTCAATACTCTTATATTCATGGTCAAGATAGCCCTTAATAAAACCAGTGTCATGAAACCAGGCGGCAACCTGAATAATTTCTAATTCTTCATCCGGCAGAGCGGAGTTTTTTCCTAATTCGGTAACTGCCTCAAATACTTCACGGGCATGTATAAGATTGTGGTATGTAAATTCTGAAGGAAGTTTTTCATTCAAAAGGTTAGAAACAAATTCCGAAGCTGACTTAACTATATTATTCATTTTAAATTTATGGAAACAATAATATTATATTAGCCCTTTTTAATCAAGTAGGAGTGCGCTATATCTCATTGAGATCAATAAACGAAAGGTTTTGTCGAGGGGATAATCCCAGCAAAAGCCGGGATTATTTATTTAGGATAAAGAAGTTGTGCTATTTTTACTTTTTTCGGAATTCCAGACCGGCATTGGGTGATTGGGTTACATTTACCGTATCACCGCTTTCAAAATGAGCGGCAAGAAGCTCCTGGGATAAAGGATTGATCAGGTATTTCTGAATTGTTCTTTTTAAAGGACGTGCACCATAAGTAACATCGTAGCCGAGTTTTGCAAGCCAGTCTTTTGCTTCTTCATCAACATCAAGAACAATATCTTTGTCCTTAAGCAATTTGATTACTTTCGCGATCTGGATATCAACAATTTGTCTAATTTCATTTCTACTAAGCGGTTTAAAAAGTACAACTTCATCAATCCTGTTTAGAAATTCGGGACGAATTGTTTTTCTTAATAGATCAATCAGTGTAAATCGCAGCTCCCCAAGAACATTTTCCACTTCATTATCATCCACATGTTCGAGCTTTTCCTGAATCAAATGCGAACCTATGTTCGAGGTCATTATAATTATTGTGTTTTTGAAGTTTACAGTTCTTCCCTGATTGTCAGTTAATCTTCCATCATCCAAAACCTGGAGGAGAATATTAAAGACATCAGGATGTGCTTTTTCAATTTCATCAAGAAGGACAACGGAATAGGGACGTCTTCTTACAGCCTCGGTTAACTGACCTCCTTCTTCATAGCCCACATATCCGGGAGGGGCACCGATTAATCTGGATACAGAAAACTTCTCCATATACTCCGACATATCGAGTCTAATCATTGCATGCTCATCATCGAACAGAAATTCTGCAAGTGCACGAGCAAGTTCTGTTTTGCCGACACCAGTTGTACCTATGAATATGAATGAACCAATTGGTCTGTTTGCATCCTGCAATCCAGTACGGGATCTTCTGATTGCATTGGAAACAGCAGATACGGCATCGTTTTGTCCGACGACTCTTTTGTGAAGCTCATCTTCAAGGCGAATCAATTTTGCTCTTTCTGTTTCAAGCATTTTGCTTACAGGAATGCCTGTCCATTTTGCAACAACTTCAGCGATATCCTCAGCATCAACTTCCTCTTTAAGCATTTTTTTATTTTTTTGTATTTCAGAAAGTCCTTTTGTTTCTTTCAGAAGGCTTTTTTCCGTCCCTGCGATTGTTCCATATCTTAGTTCAGCAACTTTGCCAAGATCTCCTTCACGCTCATATTTATCTGCAAGGGACTTTGCGTTTTCAATATCACTCTTCATTGTCCGGATCTTCTGAATCTTATCTTTTTCAAGATTCCAGTGCAGACGAAAAGTATGTCTTTCTTCAGTAAGTTCATTCAATTCTTTTTGAATTTCTATAATTCTTTTCTCTGAAGATTCATCTTTTTCCCTTTTTAAGGCTTCGCGCTCTATTTCAAGCTGCGTAATTTTTCTTTCAACAGCATCGAGTTCTTCGGGCATTGAATCAATTTCCATTCTTAATTTGGAAGCGGATTCATCCATCAGATCAATTGCTTTGTCAGGTAAAAAACGGTCAGTAATATACCGGTGCGAAAGCTGTGCAGCAGCAATAATAGCCCCATCTGTTATCCTGACACCATGATGGACTTCATATCTTTCCTTCAATCCTCTTAGGATTGAAATCGTATCCTCAACAGTCGGCTCATTTACCAACACCGGCTGGAATCTTCTTTCCAGAGCTGCATCCTTTTCAATATATTTTTTATATTCGTTCAGTGTGGTGGCACCAATTGCGTGCAGTTCACCTTTTGCAAGTGCCGGTTTAAGAATGTTTGCCGCATCCATTGAGCCTGATACAGCACCGGCACCGACTAAAGTATGAAGCTCATCAATAAAGAGAATTATCTGACCGGCAGAAGATTCGACTTCTTTAATAACTGCTTTTAATCTTTCCTCAAATTGTCCGCGGAACTGTGTACCAGCAACAAGGGCTCCCATATCGAGAGCAATAATCTGTTTTGACTTTAAATTTTCAGGAACATCACCATTTACAATGCGATGAGCGATTCCTTCAGCTATTGCTGTTTTGCCTACACCCGGCTCGCCAATAAGGACAGGATTATTTTTTGTCCGGCGGGATAATACCTGAAGCACTCTGCGAATCTCTTCATCTCTTCCAATGACCGGATCAAGTTTTCCAATCTTCACCAAATCGTTCAAGTTTCTTCCATACTTCTTTAAAGATTGATAGGTATCCTCCGGATTCTGGGTTGTAACGCGTTGGTTTCCTCTAACCTCTTTTAAGGCTGTTAGAATTTCATCATGTGATACGCCATTATCCCGTAGAAGCTGTCCGGCATTACTTTGATTTTTAGATAAGGCGAGAAGAAGATGTTCGGTAGAAACAAATTCGTCCTTTAAGTTTTTAGCCTCTTCCGCAGAGTCATCTAAAAGTTTCAGCATATAGTTTGACATTTGCTGATTACCCAGTCCTGCTCCTGATATTTTAGGAAGGCTTTCCATCAAATGGTTAATTTTGATTTTAACCGGGTTTAAATTACCGCCAGTCTTCTGAAGTATTGTATCTGCAATATTTCCTGCCTCCTGTATAAGAGCTGCAAGCAGATGTTCAGGTTCAATTATTTGATTGTTATAGTTCTGTGCAATTTCAATTGCATTCT
Source organism: Ignavibacteriales bacterium (assembly GCA_003141435.1). Taxonomy (GTDB): domain Bacteria; phylum Bacteroidota; class Ignavibacteria; order Ignavibacteriales; family Ignavibacteriaceae; genus Fen-1301. Next base: position 13,080 of record PLLW01000057.1, on the reverse strand, counting down.
GTAAAATTTCCTGGGCTTTGACCGTGAACTTATTAAAATTAAATGCCATAATATTCTATCCTTTTGTAAGAACAGCTTGGTATTTCAAGATAGTTATGAATACCAATAACGTTCTATTAATTACTCCTTGTATTTTTTTACTTCCGTGTACCAATCGCTTGACTCTTCGAGCATCCGATTCAATCTACTAATAAGGTTATGCGGATCATCAAGCGTGCCCTCCTGCAGCAGGGCTGATTCATATAACTGCTCAACAACATCCGTTATATATTCATCTTTTGCATTGGCTTTGAAGACTTTTAGCAGATTCCTTACAAGTTTATGATCCTTATTAACTTCAAATATTTTCTTCTGTATCTGAATATCTTTATTTGTCATTTTCATCATCTTCAGCATTTGTGAAGAGAATCCATCATCAGGCGAAACCAGGCATGAGGGACTGTCGACCAATCTTTTTGATTCCTTAACATCGGTAACCCTATCGCCTAATATTTTTTTAATCCGATCGAGAAGGCTGTCGAAGTGTTTCTCGTCGGCTTTGCTTAAGTCCTCATATTTCTTTTCTTTCTCTTCAGAATCCTTGAAGGTTTCCATTCCTTTCAGATCGACATTATCAACCGATTTGAAATCAAAATCTTTAAATTTTCTTAATGCATTAACTATGAACTCATCAATAGGGTCAAAGAGGTAAAGAACTTCGAGTTCCTTTCTTTTGAATATTTCCAGATGGGGATCCTGTTTAACCGAATCCCTGCTTGTTCCGAAAGCATAGAAAATTTCTTTCTGACCTTCTTTGAATCTTGAAACATAATCTTCAAGAGAAGTATAGTCAGTATCCTTTTCATTGAAAGAAGAATTAAATCTTAAGAGCTGCGAATACTTGTCAACATTAGCGAAGTCCATATATCCAAGTTTGAAAACGCGTCCATGCTGATTCCAGAATTCAAGATACTTTTCAGTTTCGTCTTTAGCTTTCTTTAGAAGGTAAGAGAGTACCTGGCTTGTAACATTACCAGCGATCTTTGAAAATATTGAATTTTCCTGAAGAGTTTCTCTTGAAATATTTAATGGAAGATCCTCTGAATCGACAACTCCCTTAACAAAGCTGAGGTATTCTGACAGAAGTTCCTTGTTCTTATGCTGGATAAGAACTCTTCTCACATAGAGATCGAGACCATAATCCTCTCGATTGAATCCAAAGAAATCAGTATTTTTCTTCGGGATGAATAAAAGCGCATTGAACTGTATTGGGGCATCGATTGAAACATGTATAACATCCGCAGGTTCTTCAGTATCGTATGTCATAAACTTATAGAACTCATCATACTGCTCTTTCTTAACAGTTGATTTTGGCTCACGCCAGATAGCGGAAACTGTATTTACCTTTTCTTTTTCGAGGAAGATAGGGAATGAGACAAAATTGGAATGCTTCTTAATAATATTCTCAAGTTTGTATTTCTCTGCAAAATCTTTTGCATCTTCTTTTAAATGAATTTCAATAGTTGTTCCTCTTTGAAGCTTTTCATCAAGCTCTTCAATTTCGTAATCACCGGATCCTTTTGAACGCCACTCAACCGCAGGTTCGTCCTTTCTAAAGGATTTTGATTTAATAACTACTTCCTCTGCAACCATAAAGACCGAATAGAACCCAACCCCAAATTTTCCAATAATATTGTTTATTTCCGACTTGCTTTCAGCAAGCTGCTTAATAAATTCGGCGGAACCGGACTTCGCGATAGTACCAATATTCAGAATAATCTCATCCCGGTTCATTCCAATACCGGTATCTTTAATTGTTAAAAGTTTTTTCTTCTCATCAAATTCTATTCTTATTTCAAGAGGAAGTTCTTTATCAAGAATATCGGTTCCTTTAGTAGACTCAAACCTTAATTTATCAAGTGCGTCAGAAGAGTTTGATATTAGCTCTCTTAAAAATATTTCACGACTTGTATATAATGAATGAACTAGTATATCAAGCAGCTGTTTAATTTCAGCTTTAAATTCATATTTATGTGCTGTGGTTTCTTTGGGCATTATAATAACTCCGATTTTATTTTGCGTTTCTTATTAATGATAATTCTTTAAATAGTTCTATTTCCTTATGGCTCAAATGTTTGGGAAGTTTAACGTTTACTTTTACAAAAAGGTCTCCTTTTAAATTAGGATTATTGGAATGATGCATACCCATTTCTTTAATTCTAAATGTAGTACCACCTTCAGTCTCCGGCGGAATATTTACATTTATTGTTTTCCCGTCAAGTGTTTTCAGAGGTTTCTTCCCTCCTAAAACAGCCGTATATAGATCAACATCTAAATTACAATAAAGATCGTTTCCATTTCTTTCAAAATGGGAATGGTTTTCAATTTTTATATTAATATAAAGATCGCCTTTTTCTCCTCCTGAAATACCTTCAGAACCCTGCTGTTTTAAACGTAATTTTTTACCATGTTCGATTCCCGGTGTAATTTTTATTCTTATTTTTTTTCCATCAAGAGTAAATTCTTTTTCAGTACCATGGTGCGCTTCTTCAAGTGAAATGCTTAATGATGCCTCATAATCTTTTCCTTTCCGGGGACGAGATTGCCTGGTATTGCTGGTTCTTCCGCCAAAAAAACTTTCAAAGAAATCCGAGAATCCGCCTACGTTTCCAAATAGCTCATCAAAGTTTCCGGAATAAGCTGCTCCATCGCCCTGATTGCCCGGCTGGTAATTTCTATACCGGTTATTTGCATCTGCCCCAGCATTTTCATACTGTTTCCAGTTGGATCCAAGCTGGTCATATTTTTTTCTTTTTTCAGGATCACTTAAAACCTCATTTGCTTCAGTCACTTCTTTAAATTTTTCTTCCGAAGCTTTATCACCTGGATTTTTATCGGGATGATATTTTTTAGCTAACCGCCTGAAGACTTTTTTAATATCATCTTTCGTTGCATTTTTGTCAACACCTAAGATTTTATAATAATCCTTAAATTCCATTTTATATTTCCTCCCGGACTTTAAAAAAATGAAAAGGGAAGCTAAAAGCTACTCTTTTCATAGACCACAAAAAGTGTTTCAGACCAAGGTTGAACAAAATATTATTTAACTTTAATTTCAATTTGTTTCGGTTTTACTTCTTCAGATTTAGGAATAGAGATCTTTAATTGACCATCTTTAAATTCAGCATCAATCTCATTTTCTTTTATCTTTTGGGGAAGTGTAAAAGACCTATAATATTTACCATATGTTCTTTCTGTACGATGGTACTTGGCATTTTTTTCTACAGTTTCCTGTTTGCGTTCACCGCTAATGCTCAATTGTCCATTTGAATAATTTATTTTGACATCTTCTTTTTTAATACCCGGCAGATCTATATGCAGATCTATATTGAGATAATATTGGTTATCATCTTCCAATATATCCGTCATTGGCATCCAAACGGCGTTTTCAAATTCTTCATTTTCATTATCGACATCGCCAAAGCCAAATTTTCTTTCAAGAGAGTTGAAGATTTTATTAAAATCTCTCTCCATGCTTACTAAATCTCTCATGGGATTCCATCTTACTATTGCCATATTTATAACCTCCATAGTTAAAGTTAACGCTTCTGACGTAATGACAGATACAAATTTTATGCCGAGGATATATTATCATATAACTAATTATAATACAAATGATTATAGCAATTACGCAGAAATTGTACTAGTGTGCCATTTTGGCATATAATTTGGAATTATTTGCAAAAGATATGTCAAACTTTACAAAATGACTGACACAAGGAGATTATTATTAAGGATTGTAAATTCGTTCCTTATTGCTTATTTTTGCAAATCAATTTTTCATAATTATGTCACATATTGAAGATACAATTTCAGCCCTAGCAACCCCTTTGGGATTTGGGGCTATTTCCATTATCCGTGTTAGCGGTGAAAAATCAATCGCAATGGTGGATGCTATATTTACGGGAAAGGTAAAACTTGAGAAAGCTAAATCGCATACTGTCCATTACGGAAATATATTTGATTCTGATGAAATGATTGATGATGTGCTTATTTCGGTTTTTAAGGCTCCGAATTCATATACAGGTGAAGACTCTGTTGAAATAAGCACACATGGTAACCCACTTATTGCAAATAAAATATTGGAGTTGCTTACAAGGAAGAATGTAAGATTAGCAGAGCCAGGGGAGTTTACAAAAAGAGCATTCCTTAATAATAGAATGGATCTGTCGCAGGCTGAGGCAGTGGCAGATGTGATTTCATCACATACTGAAGCTTCATTAAGAGGAGCAAGAAATCAGCTAAATGGACTTTTATCCCGGAAAGTTGATGAACTCAGGATGTTATTATTGAATATTTCTTCTTTTGTAGAATTGGAATTGGATTTTGCTGAGGAGGATGTTAAATTTATTGAACAAGGAGAGTTAATAAAACGAATTGATCATGTTCAGTCAGAAATTGATTCATTATTAAAAACTTATTCATTTGGTAAAATAATGAGGGATGGGGTTAATGTTGCTCTGGTTGGGATTCCGAACGTTGGTAAGTCTTCTTTATTGAATTATATTCTAAAAGAATCAAGAGCCATTGTAAGCGAAATACCTGGAACTACAAGGGACATAATCCGGGAAGAGGTGAGCATCGACGGAATTTTGTTTAAACTATATGATACTGCCGGGATAAGATTTTCAGAGGATCTTATTGAACTTGAAGGAATCTATAGAAGCAGAGATGCTGTTAAAAATGCAGATCTGGTTCTTTACATTAACGATGTTGAGCAGGAATTTGATCAAACTCTTTATCAGGAAATCCTTATCCTGAATGACCGTAAGAATATTTTAACTGTTTTGAATAAAATAGATAAGGGCTATAAGGGGGCAGTTAGTTATGATATCTCTCTCTCTGCTTTAACGGGGGAGGGGATCATAGAATTACTAAATAGAATGAAAGACCATGCTTTGGGTAATTCTAGTTTTAGCGAAAAAACTGCAATTGTCTCAAATTTAAGACACTATCAATGTTTATCAAGAGCAAAAGAAAATTTAATTACGGCTAGAGATTCCGCAATGAATAACATGAGCGGAGAGTTTGTTTCGGTAGATCTCAGAAATACTATTAACTGTCTAGGTGAAATCATTGGGGAAGTAACCTCTGAGGATATTCTTAATAACATTTTTACGAAATTTTGTATAGGTAAATAGTTCCACGTGAAACATTTGGGTATATCATAAAATATATTTTGTTAAAATAAAAATTGGTTTCACGTGAAACAGGAGATTCAATGAAATATGATGTTTTGATAATAGGAGGGGGGCATGCTGGATTAGAGGCTTCACATGCGGCAGCTACAATGGGGTGCTCTACCGCCCTGATTACGATGGATAAACATGCGCTTGGAAGAATGTCTTGTAACCCTGCAATCGGGGGAACAGCAAAGGGACACTTAGTAAGGGAAGTGGATGCTTTAGGGGGTATTATGGGAAAATTAGCTGATATGACAGGAATTCAGTTTAGAATGCTGAATAAATCAAAAGGTCCGGCAGTATGGTCCCCGCGGTGTCAGTCAGATAGAAAGCTTTATTCTGAAGCTGCCTTTGCCTTATTAACATCTACTCCCAACCTGGAATTAATAGAAGATTGTGTAATAGAAATTTTAACTGAAAATAATGTTATCAAAGGGGTAAGGATCTCTTCTGGAAATGAAATTTATTGTTCGAAACTGGTCTTATCAACAGGGACATTTCTTAATGCACTGATGCATACGGGGTTAATATCTACGCAGGGGGGGAGATTCGGCGAATTACCTTCAATTGGAGTTACAGAATCTTTGCATAAACTTGGGTTTATATCGTCAAGACTTAAAACGGGCACGCCCCCAAGACTCAAAAAGAATACAATTAATTGGGATATTCTTGAAATTCAGCCAGGGGACCAGCCCCCTTTACCATTTTCGCATTTTACGGATATGTCCAGATTCCCATTTCTTGAACAAGTTTCCTGCCATATTACGTATACCAATAAGGAGGTACATACGATTCTGGAAAAGGGATTTAAGGATTCTCCCTTGTTTACGGGGATAATTAAAGGAACTGGCCCCAGATATTGTCCTTCGATCGAGGATAAAATCGTAAGGTTTGCCGATAAAGAAAAACACCAGCTGTTTTTAGAACCCGAAGGTTTGGACTCAGATCTCATTTATGTCAACGGTTTTTCAACTTCGCTTCCGGCTGATATTCAGATTGAAGCTCTGCATAAAATAAAGGGACTTGGGAATTGCGAATTGGCCCGTCCCGGCTATGCAATTGAATACGATTTTTTCCCACCTCAACAGGTTGATCTGACGCTGGAAACAAAACTAATCGAAGGTCTTTATTTTGCTGGACAGATAAATGGTACCTCTGGATATGAGGAGGCTGCAGCACAAGGAATAATAGCAGGAATAAATGCAGCTGCCAAAATAAAAAGTCTGCCTGAGCTGGTTCTAAAAAGAAGTGAGGCATATATAGGCGTGCTAATTGACGACCTCGTTATTAAGTCTACCGATGAACCTTATAGAATGTTTACTTCAAGGGCTGAGCATAGACTGCTCCTCAGACAGGATAATGCCGATAGGAGATTATTCCATTATGGCAATCGGTATGGATTAATTTCATCTGACGCATTAAAGAAAGTATCCCAGGATGAAACCTTAATAAATGAGTCCATAAATCTTTTCAATAACTTAAAGCTTCATGCAAAAAAAGTAAATTTGTTTCTTGAAAATAAAGGTCTTGCAGAGATTGATTCGACTGAAACAATTTCAAAATTATGCAAGCGACCGGAACTTTCAATTAAAGAGGTAATCAGTCTGTTAGATAAAGAAATAAATCCTCTTGTAGATATCCTCCTTCATAATGAAAAGGCCTTAGAACAAGTTGAGATAGAATTAAAATATGAGGGGTATATCAAAAGACAATATGAAATGGTAAAGCGCATGGAGAAGTATGAGTCTGCTAAAATTCCTTTGACATTAAATTATGCTAATATTAAAGCATTGTCAACAGAAGGAAGAGAAAAGCTCAATAAGGTTAAACCACGTTCTATCGGGCAAGCCTCTAGAATTTCAGGAGTAACGCCTTCAGATATTTCTATTTTATTGGTATATTTAAAGAACTAATTTAAAAGGGTTTTATGATAGACGTTCAGGAAAGATATTTTAAAGAATTATCTTCTTTTTATTGGGAAAATGGTTTTAATACTGATACAATGAAAATTGAACGTTTGGCTTATTTTGCCGAACTGCTAGCAGAGAAAAATGAAGCTGTTAATCTAATCTCAAGAAAAGATATCGATTCGATTATTGAAAATCATATTTTCCTATCTTCATACATCACAAAATACATTCCCGAAAAATGTACGAATTTCCTTGATATTGGTACGGGCGGCGGCTTCCCGGGAATTCCGCTAGGCATTATGCGTCCTGAAATGAAGGGGGTGCTTGTGGATTCAACAGGGAAAAAAATAGAGGCAGTAAAGGAATTTGTAAATAAATTGAAGTTAAGTAATGTTATTGCAATTAATGACAGGGCTGAGAGTCCTGAGTTTATTTTTAAATATAAAGAATCTTTCGACTTGGTTATAAGTCGTGCAACAGTACCACTAATAATTCTTTTTAGGTATGCTTTGCCCCTGATAAAAGAGAAATCATTTCTTGTAGCAATAAAGGGAGGAGATGTTGATGAAGAATTCAAGAAAGCAGAAATGAAATACAAAGCCTTCATAAAGAAATCTACAATTTTTGAGCTTTATTATAAGCCATCTAATATTCGCAACCAGAAAGGGAAAAAACTTATACTGCTGGAACTCAATACATGACGAATAAAGAGAATAAATCTTTATTCCAGGAACTTGAAAATCTTTTTAAAACACAACTACACTTCAGGTCACAAAATATTAATGCGCTTTCTAATCTATGAACCTAAAACAAATCTTCTTGTTTATAACAATATTTAATTCATTCTCCTTCCCGCAATTTAAGAAGATCGGTTCAGATTTTAACAGATTCTTTAGAACAGGTGAGGATGTTTTAGTTTCACCTTCAAATTGGGGAAAAACCGATTGGCTTATATTTTCTGGTACAATTGCTGTTACTTCCGGAACATTTCTGATTGATAAACATGCAAGATTTTTTTCTAAAACTTCTTTTGGTGACAAACTATTTTCAATAGATAACGTATTTAACGTTGCCATACCGGTAATAGGAATTGCCGGAATCTATGGATGCGGATTAATATTTGATGATTCCAAGGTAAGAAACCTCGGACTACAGTTAGTTGAATCGTGCGCCTATGCCGGTATTGTCACAACTGTTATAAAGTCAGCCGCAGGACGTTCAAGACCATATGTTGGTAAAGGAAATATGGATTGGCACTCGGGACAATTTAATACGGCCCAGACCTCATTCCCCTCAGGACATGCAACGCTTGCTTTTGCTTTCTCTTCAGTAATGGCTAATTATCTTGATAATATTTATTGGAAAGTCGGCTGGTATACTATTGCATCCCTAGTTGGAACAGCAAGGATTTACCATGATAAACATTGGCTCTCTGATGTTGTTATGGGATCAGCTATCGGATATTTTATCGGTGATTATGCCTCCCATGATCCTGAAAACAGATCAGAGCAGCAAGCAAGCCCGGTTCAGGATTATAGCCTCAATTTCATTATACCTTTGAACTAATCGCAACCTCAGTATTTAACGGGCATCAATTAAAATACGTTAAATAAATTTACTGAAGCGAAGCGGCAGTGGGAAGTGCTGTTCGAGTGCAACGAGTTGCATTTCCCGCAGCGGAGTGGAAGTAAATTTATACTATTTTAATTGTAGCCAAAGTTCTTTTGGTACCTTTTCTTCAAAGTACGGAGAGATGATTTTGGATATCTTAACCAATATTGGTAACTTTTTTATTCATGGATTTCAATAGTTCTGTCATAAACAGGTTCTCAGAGTTCCACTCAATTAAGCATTTAAGAAAAATGCTGGGTGGAAGAACTGCGCCTGTTTATACTTCTCCATTATTCGGTTCTTCAAAAAGTCTGCTCCTCCTGAAATTAATAGAATCTGAAAATCAGATTATTGTACTTCTTCCGGAAATTAAATCGATCGAAGAATTCCAGGTTGAACTGGATATCCTTAATCTTTCTTCCTATGTAATTGCAATAACAGAATATAAGCCGGAGTTCCTGCAAGAAAAGCTAACTGAAATATCTAAAAAAGATAAACTTATTCTCCTTGCTGATTACAATCTTCTAAATTGCCAATTTCCTTCAAAAGAGAAAATAGAAAGGTCAACCACAAAAATCTTAGCAGGAGGGGAGCTAAATTATGAAGAAATAATTGAGTATCTGAACCTACTTAATTACCAGAAGGATAAATTTGTTGAGGCACCGGGGGATTATTCACTCCGTGGGTCTATTATTGATTTTTGGTCTTACAGTGAAAAGAATCCGGTACGACTTGAATTCGACGGTGACTTCCTCGAATCCATCCGTTATTTTGATCCGGAAAGTCAACGCTCAATCGACAGTGCTGAGGTAGTTACGCTCGCAGGTTCCCTTATAAATCAACAGGGAGAGGATACATCTGACATTTTCAGTTATTTAATAAACCCTCTTGTCATTGCCTCTTCTTATGAACTTCATGCACTCGATAATTCTAAGTTCAATTGCTTCAGTCAGCAGGAAGAGCCCATTGTAATATTAGAAGATGCGCCTCCGGAAATACCTTCCGATCAGGAATTCCCTGAAATTGTTATTACCGATATTCCTCAGGAAATAATTCCTATATCCAACAATAAAATTGATTATTTAATCAATTCTGAAAACAAAAGATGGCTGATAGAAGAGGAACTTGGCTCCTCAGATCAAAAAATAAATTTAGGATTATCAGAGTCCCCGGTAATAAACAGTAATTACGAAATTTTGTTCAATATACTGCAAGGATATTCTGCCGATCATTATGAAATCATAATTACCTCAGAGAATGAACTTCAATCGGATCGCCTGAAAGATCTTCTTTCGCAGTTCAAAAAGGATCTTGCAGAACTGATCGAAACAGGAAAGGTCCGTATAGAAACTCTTGCTATAAAAAAGGGCTTTGTTTCAAAGAATGAAAAATTTCTTCTCCTCACGGATTATGAAATATTTAATAAGCCGTATAGGACTAAAATCAGCAAAAGTACTAAGTATAAAAAATCTAAATCGAAAGCTTTTGCCTCAATTAAAAAAGGGGACTATGTCGTCCATGAAGACTATGGCATCGGTAAATATGCTGGACTTGAAACAATCAAAATTGGTGAGGCTAACCAGGAATCGATGAAGATCCTGTACAACGAGGGGGGCGTGGTTTATGTTAACCTTAACTATCTTACTCTTGTAAAAAAATATTCCTCTAATGAAAATCTCGTCCCCACACTCTCTACGCTGGGCACCGGTGATTGGGCTACTACCAAACAAAAAACCAAAAAGAAAATTAAAGAAGCTGCACGCGAGCTTATTGAGATTTATGCTAAACGAAAAGCTACCAAAGGTTATTCCTTTAATCCTGATACTGTCTGGCAGAAAGAACTTGAGGCTTCCTTCTTTTATGAAGATACTCCCGATCAGTCTAAAGTTACTGAAGAAATTAAGCAGGATATGGAAGCCGAAAATCCTATGGACCGCCTTGTCTGCGGTGATGTCGGTTTCGGAAAAACCGAAGTTGCCGTCCGCGCAGCCTTTAAAGCTGTCCAGGATAATAAACAGGTCGCACTGCTTGTTCCAACCACTATCCTTGCCGAACAGCATTATAATACTTTTCAGGATAGGCTGTCCCAGTTCCCCATTAAAGTTGCCGTTATTTCACGCTTCCAGACCAAGAAACAACAAACCGAAATTCTTAAAGACCTTGAACTTGGAAAGGTCGATATACTAATCGGTACCCATAGACTTTTATCCAAAGACGTTAAGTTTAGAGACCTTGGAATTCTTATAATAGACGAGGAACATCGCTTCGGTGTTATGGCTAAAGAAAAATTGCGGTCTTTAAAAGCAAATGTTGATACCCTCACGTTAACTGCTACCCCAATTCCTAGAACATTAAATCTTTCACTGCTCGGAGCAAGAGATCTGTCAATAATCGCAACTCCTCCTCCAAATAGACAGCCGATCTATACTACTGTCTCTGTTTTTGATATAGTTAAAATAAAAGAATGGATATTGCATGAGCTCCAAAGATCGGGACAGGTTTATTTCGTGCACGATCGCGTTCAGTCAATCGATAAACTTGCGGGCTACCTCAGCAAATATTTACCTGATCTAAAAATCGCAATCGCGCATGGCCAAATGAAACCTGCCCAGTTGGAAGAAGTCATTCACGGCTTCCTTAACAGAAAATTCGATCTCCTCCTTTCCACAAAAATTATTGAATCGGGTATTGATATCCCTAATGTAAATACTATCATTGTTAACCGTGCCGACCGCTTCGGCCTTGCCGAACTTCATCAATTAAGAGGGCGCGTAGGGCGTTCCAATAAACAGGCATATTCATATTTCATTGTCCCTTCACTCCATGGTATTTCAAAAAAGGCATTAAGACGACTCCAGGCAATTGAAGAGTTTACCGATGTCGGTGCTGGCTTCAGCCTTTCTATGCGTGACCTTGAAATAAGAGGCGCCGGAAATCTGCTCGGTACAGAACAAACCGGATTTATTAATGACGTCGGGTTTGATCTTTATGTTAAGATGATCAATGAATCCGTCGAAGAACTTAAATACCTGGAATTCAAAGAAATATTTAAAGACCTTCCTAAAACTGATCAAAAAACAGAACCGACTATTGATACGTTCTATGATATCGGCATACCAAAAGAATATATGCCGGAACAAATGGACAGGTTAAATTTCTATACTGCCCTTTATTCAATTACTAATGTTGGCGAAATTGATGAGCTTAAGGATGAAATAATCGACAGGTTTGGACCCCTTCCAATAATCGTTAAACGCCTTATCGCTGCCGCTGCTCTAAAATTCTATGCCTCCAGGGCACTGTTCGATAGGATTATCATTCAAAGAAAGAATATTTTTATTATCCTGCCCAATGAGAAAAAGGAAGAATATTATTCTGTAAAATTCATCGAGCTTATGCGCTACATATTGGATAATTATAAGGATTCTGTAAAATTCAGTCAGCAGAAGGATGTCATGAAATTAGTCATAACCAATAATTTCGAAACTCCTGAAAAAATAGCTGACTTCCTTATTAAGTTCAGCAGGGAAATAATGAAACTATTTAATAACGAACCGGGACATTACCAAACGCCTCCTGATATTATTGGAAGTCCATCCCTGCCGGGCCCCATGTAGTTACTTATCCCCTCCTAAAATTATCGGAAGCCCCTCCTTGCCGGAACCTATTATTACTACTTTTGAATTAGGAGAAGCAGCTAATTTTTCCGTGGCTTCAATTCCTTTCCACTTAAGAACCTGTTCGCTTATTCCCTTTGAAACTATATCCTGAAAATCTGCAATACCCTTTGCTTCTATTCTTTTACGCTCTGCTTCCTGCGATTCTTTCAGAAGAACAAACTGCATCCTTTGACTTTCCTGGTCAGCTTTTAATTTCTCCTCTATTGAAGCTGTCAATCCGGGAGGAAGTGTAATTTGCCTTAGTGGTGCAGCCTCTAGTGTAATCCCCCTCGATTTAACTAATGCTGATAGCTCTTGTTCAATCCGATTTGCAAGTACTTCTCTTTCTGCAGTATATAATGCTTTCGCATCGTAACTTGCCGTTACCCCTCTTACAACTGAACGGAATTGAGGTATAAGTATTGTCTCCGCATAATTTTCACCGACAGTCTTATATATCCTGTTAGCATATTCAAAACTTAAGCTATACAATAAACTTATCTCAAGCGTTACGGTCAACCCTTCTTTTGAAGGAACCATCATAGTTTCCTTCAATTCCTGGGTTCTTGCATCAAACTTTACAACAGTCGCCATAGGGTTAACTAGGTTAATTCCCGGCTTTAATGTATTATCGCTTACGTTGCCAAGAAAATCCACTACGCCAACATGCCCGGCAGG
>PLLW01000068.1 GCA_003141435.1 Ignavibacteriales bacterium | reverse complement strand
ATACAAAAATTATACCTGATTTTCCCTTAATATATTATTATTAAGTAATAGATTTTCAAAATAAACGTAAAGGGGGTATGGATCATTCGAGAAAACAAGCATGGTCAAGTTAACTATCGGAGCTTTGCATTAAGATGGAATTAAAAAATAAAAAAATAATCCTTACCGGGGGTTCTAGTGGTATTGGATATCAACTTTCCAAAAAGCTTCTTTTTGAAGGATGCTCCCTTGCTGTTTTAGCACGAAGGAAAGAAAGATTGGATAAGCTTGCCGAAGAAACTAAAGAGTTAGGGGGGAAACTATTCACATATCAATGCGATGTAACTGATAAAAATAAAGTAAACAGTGTAATCACTGAGATAATTAAAACAATGGGGGGGATAGACATTGCCGTTCTGAACTCAGGCGTCGGCAGACCTGAAGGAATAAAAAAGTTCAACTCAGAAAATGCTGAAGCTGTATTCAATACCAACGTACTCGGAATAGTTAACTGTATTGAAACTCTTCTTCCGGTATTTTTAGAACAGAAACATGGAGTCATTGCCGGTGTTTCAAGTCTGGCTGATAACAGGGGTTTCAGCATGAGCGGATTCTATTGCGGAAGCAAAGCTGCTGTTACGATGATACTTGAGAGTCTCAGTGCAGAGCTGAAAATGCATGGTATTCAAGTGGTAACTATAAAACCCGGTTTTGTAAGAAGTGAAATGACCGCCAGGAATAATTTTAAGATGCCCTTCTTAATGGATGCTGATAAGGCTGCGGATATAATAATAAAGGGGTTGAAGAAAGGAAAGCGGATAATTCAATTTCCACTCATAACAGTTATAGGATCGAAGCTTATTGGGCTGTTACCTGTCAGGTTATTTGAATATATTGAATATAAACGTCTGTCCAAATAAATTAATTTGTAATTTATTCTTTCTCTTCGCTAAATTTAGTATAGGTTTAGCGGAGATTTCTTATGGGCAAATGTTTATTAATGTTTTTCCTGTATATTATTGTAACGTATGCGTCCCCCTTGGATACATGCATCATTTTTACGGAAATAATGTTCTATGCCCCTTCGGGCAATAATGAATTCATAGAACTCTATAATCGTAGTGAAACAAGATCAATAGATCTGTTTCGTTTCAAAATAAAATATTATACCAGCAAACCGGATACAATTATTTCTGCTGGTTACGGCACTCTTCTTCCCCCGCAGTCTTATGCTGTAATTTTTGAGGGGGATTATGATCTTGCCTCAGGCATGTATAAAAACATTGTCCCTCCTTCCGCTCTGATATTAAGGATTTCCGATAACGCCTTTGGATCGAATGGTATGGCGAATACTGCAAACAGACCTTTATGGTTAATAAATGCTGCCGATGATACGTTAGATTATTATACTTATTCTGCAAATAACAACAGTGGTTATTCGGATGAGAAAAAAAATATGAGTAAAGATACTTCCTCTGTTAATTGGGGGAATAGTACCAGGCATAACGGTACCCCGGGTTTTAAGAATTCTCTTGTGCCTAAATTATACGATCTTCAGATCTCTTCTTTTAAATCCACACCTTTTGTCATTTCAGGAGAGAAAGTTGAAATGACTTTTAAGATTAAGAATATAGGGACAAATATGTCTTCACCTTATACAATTAAAATATTTAATGATATAAATAAAGATTCAATTCCGCAGCCCGGAGGATTAATATTATCTCAGGCAGCAAGCAGTATTCAAAGTAAAGATAGCGTTGAAATATTATTGAACACCGATAAATATAACATTGGATGGAATTATTTTATTGCATTTATAGAAACAACCCCTGATGAGGATATGTCCAATAATATTGCATATACAAATTTTAATGCCGGAGTTTCAAACAGTATTACTCGCGATCTAATAATAAATGAAATAATGTACGATCCTGCTGTGGGTGAACCGGAATGGATTGAATTGAAAAATATCTCCTCGCAAACAATAAATCTGAAAAACTGGTCGTTAAGTGATTTACTAACTACCCCGACTAAAGCTGCCATCACAAACCAGGATTATTTCCTTGCACCTAACGAGTTTACTATTGCGGCAAGAGACACTTTATTTTGTCTCTTGCATCCTGAGTTAAGTTCCAAAACTAAAATTGTCAAATATGGTATTCTCGGAAATACAGAGGATGGAATAATTATCTACAATTACAGGGATGAAATAATAGATAGCGTCATATATAATTCATCATGGGGACATAAAAAAGGATATTCTCTTGAAAGAATATCTCCGGATAAAAGTTCAAATGACAGCTCCAACTGGACATTATCATTATGTAGCGAAAAATCCACTCCGGGAAAAGAAAACTCTGTTGTTGACATACCTGATGGGAAAAGAAATGATCTGGTAATTAATGAAATTATGTACGATCCTGCTGCGGGTAATAATGAATTTGTTGAATTTCTTAATATTAAAAAAGATGTATTAAATATAGGGGGATGGAGCATCGAGGATCAGCATAAAAATAAATATAAATTATCGGATTCGAATTTTGTAATTCCCCCGGGTTCTTATTTCCTTCTGGTATCAGATTCTTCTGTGATAAGGAATTATGACCTCTTCAACTTTAATTATAAAATGGTCCTTAATGAATCTTCTCTTGGGTTAACTGCAGATGAATTAATCCTTTTGAAAGATCTTAGAGGAAATGTTATTGATTCGGTTTACTATTCGGATAAATGGCACAATAAAAATTTCATCAGTACAAAAGGACGTTCACTTGAAAGAATCAATCCATTTCTAAACAGCAATGACAGGTACAATTGGAATACCTGTGTTGATCCTAAAGGTGCTACACCCGGCGCGAAGAATAGCATTTATGTAATTAATACAAAAACCAATTCATCAATTTCGGTAAACCCCAATCCTTTCTCTCCTGATAATGACGGTTTTGAAGATTGCACTATAATAAACTATTCATTAAAAATTCCATTATCACAGGTAAATATCAAAATTTACGACAGTAGGGGAAGGCTTGTACGAATTCTCTCAAATAACATGGCTTCAGGTCCGACAGGATCGGTAATCTTCAACGGACTTGGTAATGATGGTTTGGCATTGCGGATGGGAATTTATATAATTTTCCTTGAAGCCCTTAACAGCATTACCGGTCAGAATGAAATCTTAAAAACCACTGTTGTCGTTGCCAGGAAATTGCATTAAAGTTGAAGAAAGTAATTTTTATGTTGAACGGTTTGTCTTAATAATGAATGGTTGGAGTATTTGCATATGGTGTATTAAATTTTAATCTTTAATGAATACTATTTAGTCCGTTTCAATATAAAAAATTCCATTTATCATTTATAACCATATCGGCACAGATATTGTTAAATGAGTCGAGCAAATCTTAGGAGGAAAAAATGAATAAAAAGCTATTACTTCTTTTTCTATTAGTTATTACTTTAATAATTCCGGCTTATTCTCAGGATAATGATACATTAGATACTGATACTGATTGGAAAAACTGGGATAATCCCGCAGATAATAATTGGGAAAATGCCGGCGCCAATTTTTTGGACATTAAGCTTAAAGGAGCCCCTGCTATTGAGTTAAATTACGGGGTTTCTAAGATGAACCTTAAAAATATTAATGACAAGTTTGCAAGTCCTGGAATGCTTGAACTTAAGCTTGGATCTATTATCGATAAATCTTACAACGGCTCAGATATTGTTACGAAATACAAATTTAATTTTATTCATATAGGTAATTTCTCTACAGATCTTTCAGGAAACCAAAAGAGCTCTGATCTTATAACAAATTCATGGAGATTTGGTATTGGATGGGCGTCGGGATTCGGATATGATCTTGGAAATGGCTTTGAAATTATTCCCTACCATCAAAATTCTCTTGACTGGACGATTGTTAATATGCAAAGTACTCCTTCAAATCCCGCCGATATTATTACAACCGATCTTTTTAATAAAACACTTAGGTTTGGGAATAGTTTTCAGGGAGGAATACAATTAAAATTTATTAATAACATTGGAATCGATGTCGCTTATGAAAGGTCAATTATTTATTCACGGCACCTTGTTTGGAAGTGGGGGGGAAGTGAACTTATAGAAGCTACTGGGCAATGGCTAATAGATAAGTTTGTGGAGGACATTCTTGATTCAACTCCTAACGCAGTACCTATTGTGAATTTCTTATTAAAGAATGCACTATCCTATGGTATATATGAGCTGAGGCAGGAAAAAATGAACTGGCCATTTGAAACGGCTGCCCCGCTTGTAATAAATCAGTTTAAATTAGGTATTAATTTCATGTTTTAATTTCCTGCAAAAATTAATGAAAATAGATCGTGTAGAAATAAGACAAATACATCTTCCATTCATTTCACCGTTCCAAACATCGGGATGGGTGGAGAACGGCAATAATTCTGTTATAGTAAAAGTATTTTCAGAAGGTATAGCTGGCTGGGGGGAGTCTTCTGTTGGCAGATTTCCTAATTATATTGAGGAAACCTCATCCACTGTCTTATCTCTGCAGAAAGAGGTGCTTGTATCACTTATGCTCAAAAAGGATATTACGCATCCAGGTGAACTTTCAGATATATTCAAAAATGTTAGGGGGAACAGGTTTGCTATTTCTGGATTGGAATCTGCAGTCTGGGACCTCTGGTGCAAAACAAAAAAACAGAACCTATCAAAGTTCTTGGGAGGGAAAAGAGAAAGAGTTGCAGTGGGTGTAAGCTTAGGAATACCGGAAAACAAAAAAGAACTTCTCTCTCTTTGTGAAAAATACCTTTCTAAAGGATATCAACGAATAAAAATAAAAATAAAACCCGGGTGGGATGTTGAACCCTTGAAAGGAATAAGAAAAAGATGGCCTGACATTATGCTTCAGGTTGATGCTAACGGGGCGTATTCAATTAAAGAAATTAAGATATTGGAAAGTCTTGACAAATATAATCTGCTTATGATAGAACAGCCCTTTCATTATGATGATCTTTTATATCATTCAGTCTTGCAAAAAGGTATAAAAACTCCAGTCTGTTTAGATGAAAGTATTACTTCTCCGGATAAAGCAGTCGAGGCTTTGATAATGGATGCCTGCAGAGTTATAAACATTAAGCCCGGAAGAGTTGGGGGGATAGTAAATGCTATCATTATTCACCATATATGTAGAAAAAACAAAATTCCCGTATGGTGTGGGGGAATGATGGAGACAGGGATAGGGCGAGCTGTAAATGTTTGCCTTGCAAGTCTTCCGGGATTTACATTACCTGGAGACATAAGTGCAAATAGCAGGTATTTTAAAAGAGACATAGTAGAGAACCCATTTGAATTAAATTCGGATGGAACACTGACAGTTCCAACAGAATCTGGGCATGGTGCAATTGTAGATGAAAAGTATCTAAATAAAATCACAATAAATAAAACAATCATTAAGTAGACCATTGATTGCTGATATTTCAAGAAAATTATTATCTTACATTATTCATTAGTGAGGTTTTTTTTGAAAGGTAGGTCAGGACTCATATTAAGTGTTTCAATTCTGTTAGCCTCTATTATCCTTTTGCAGGCATGCGGTCGAAATAAGGATAACATGCAGACGTATGTTAACAGCTATCTGGAAATTGTTAAAGATCTAAAGAGTCCAGCCCGCGTAGGTATTATTAAAAAAGAGGCAGAAGCAATTATTGCCTATAGGAAATCGGGTTTTACGGATATTGATAATGCTGAAAGAGCTAAAAATTCTTTGCTTGATGGTATTATGCTTGATTCAATTTCCTTGCAGCGAACTAAAACATTAAAGAGCCCGGATCCAATAGCTGAAGAAATTACTAAGAATCTTATGCTGGGGATTAACTCAGTTATTCAGGGAGATATTATATTTGCCTCTAATTATTCAAAAGCAAAGGACCAGAATATAGAAGAAAGGAAAGAAACTATTCTTAATGTCAGGCCGGGAATGAAATACCTTGCCGAAGGATTAAATTCTGTGGTTACTTCACTGGATAGTATGCAAGTTTATATTAAAGACAATAATCTTAAGGGTGCCGAAAACCTTGCGCATTGGTACACTACATTTAAACTTGAAAATGAAAATATTAAAGCATTTCTCAAAAATTGAATAAAAAAAGTAATTGTTAGATAACCGGGGGCTTTATAAAAAGAAGAAGAGAAGAAGGGAAGGGAATGCCATAAACTGTGCAGTAATTCCAAATCCAAGAACTGGTATAAATATAAAATTTGCTATGATAGATCCCGCCACTCCTCCCAAGAGATCGGAAGAATATAAAGGAGAAATAATTCTCTTCTGATCCTGAACATTAAACCTGCTTGCAAAGGCAAATATTCCGGATGTAAGGAATCCTGATATCACCAGCGCAATGAGTGAATATAAAAAGGTGTTTATGTCTCCCGAACTTATAAGAACCCCCAATAATAAATACATTATTATTGATGAGGTTATTAATAAAAACCCTATATATTTCTTTATGATCCTGTTCACTATCCATGATCCTGAAGCGAGCCCAAACATGAACCCCATTATAAGAATACCAATATTCTGAAATAATATTCCATTATGCATTTGGTAATTGAGGAGCAATATTATTTCCAAAACCATTCCCTGGAATCCTGCAATAAATACAAGGAATGATCGTCGAAAAGTTTTCCATTTTCTTCCTGCGAGTATTAGCATAAAAATCATGATTCCTAAGAACATTTTAAATTTAGTTGTTTGAGTTATTTCCCTGGTTGGAAAATCCCATTGTTCTATACCGGGGGAAAATTTAGTTAGCCAAATAGCTAAAGTGTATTGATAACATATTGGTTTTATATCAGTGTTTATGGAAGCAGTGCTGTCATCCAGTAATCCGGCAATTTCGTTAAACCGGTCATTCTTGTAAATGTAATTTATATATTCAGGTGTTACTAATTTATTCTCATTCCTCCTTGATCTTAACCTTTCCGATAAAATAACCGGATCTCTGATCAACGAATCATTCGAGGTAATAAAAATATTTGATGTTCCCGGAAGAACCACTATATCTTTAAATACACCTTTTAATGATTTATAAATGCTTGCGTTCCTTTTCTGAAGAGAAGGTGTCCAGAAATTTTCCGAGGAAGGCAACTTAAAAGCAAATATTCCATTTTTGTTAAGACAGGTGGATATTTCCTCAAAGAATTCTTTTGTATAAAAGCGGCTGTTTTGTCCTGATGCCGGTTCAGGCATTCCAGATAGGATAATATCATATCTGTTTTTGTTACCAAGATATAAACGGGGGTCCTCAAAGATAATATTTACCTTTTGTGAGGATAAAGAAATCTTAAATTTCTCGGGCAAATGGTCTTTAATAAACCGGAACATTCGCTTGTTAAATTCAATATAATCGATTTTTGAAACAGGAAGAGTAATGAGCTGATCAATGATCCCCCTAAATCCACCTCCCAAAACTAAAACATTATCAGGACTGGCTGACTGTAGAGTGGCTAACTGCACATACTCTTCTGCATCAAAAGTTTCAGTTTCATAGGTTAGGGCGTTATCTTCAAAAAAAGAAACTTGATTATAGGAAGTAGCAATGGTTATTCTATTATATGGAGTGTCGATTGATTCAACCTTTCTGCCATAACCTTCCGATGTCATCCAGTTGTCCAACGACTTATTATAAAATAGTAATCCACTAGCCAATATCATTAACATTAAGGAAAAAGTATATCTATAGAGAGCTTTTTCGATACTTATAACAAAAACGGCTAAACATATGACGCTGCAAATCAGAGTAATTTCAAAATTCTGTAAACCGGCCATTATTAAAAGAGAAGATGCTGCACCTCCTGTTAAACCGCCCAGGCTTTCTATAGCGTAAGCACCAGCCAAAGTTTTTTCTGATGCAACATATTTTTTGGCAATCCATTGAAAAAGGATTCCTGCAACTATACTTATGGGTAACAGGGCAGTGAACATTGAAAATATTTGTTTTCCGAAAGGAAGATATGCTCCGTTTATCCCTCCGAAAAGAATGTGCAGGTTTCTTATAAAAAAAAGATCAAGTGGAAAAAGTATACCAATCAATAAGAATAAAGTCATTATTATTTTATCCGACGGGACATAATTTCTTTTACCAAAGGACACACCCAAAGCGGTCCCCATTAGCCAGGCGCTGAATGCTAATGTATAGACTAGTTCAATTCCACGAAATGCTATATTAAGTTCACGCAAAAGAACGATCTGTCCCAGGATAGAAACAAATCCAATTAAAAGAAGGAATATCTCTATCTTCTTGATAGGCAAACTTTTCATTATTGAAGATCTATTTCGCTGAACACTTCTGCTTTGAAGGTATAGAGTGTAGCGGTTTTCCAGTCAGTGGCATTAAGTCCTGCTTTATAACAAAGCTGAGTCAGAAATTGTTCTTTACTCCATCCTTGCTCTGTGGCAACCTGAGGTAAAAACACAGCTTGCTTATTTCCTTTTTTCAGAACCACACCATCACGTCCGAGAACAATTTCATCTGCGTTATTTATTTTAACAAGCGGAGTAAGCACTGAAATTTCAATTTCGATCTGTGACAGCTCATTAAATTCAAGCGGGTGAAACCTGGTGTCATTAAAGGCTGCCTGCAGAGCCATCTTTCCGACAACATTATAAAGGGGGAGAGTTTCAACCATACTGCCTATACATCCGCGTAGTTCTCCATTTTTCTTTAATGTTACGAAAGCACCTCTTTTACTGTTCATCAGGTTAGTTAAATTTCTAGGCAGGGGAAGAGTTTCCGAAGTCAGATACTGTTCTATCGACCTGCGTGCAAGTTTCAGAAGTGATATCTTATCCAATGAATCCAATTCTGTAGAAAATTCTTTTGAGATGTTTTTATCAGTTTTTTCAGTGACATTTGTGTTCTGAGCTGTTTTATAAAATGCTACGGCACCATAACCCACAACCCTGTTATTATCTCCGACAAGAGTATTTCCCGAGTTGGCATAACTGATAATCGAAGCATTATTTCCACCTAAGTCATTAGCTGCTGTTATGAGAGACAGTATTGGTCCCTCACCACAAGCACAAGTTACCAATGAAGGAATACCCGAATTAACTTTTCTATAGAATTCCTGCTGAATATCGGATGTGTTCATTTTTTTAATTACATCCAAAGTATTTTTGTCCGTACTTACAGCATCTTCATATTTGGGATAATGGGAAAGATCTGAACTTGCAACAATCAATGCTTTTTTATCTTTCAATATTTTTGCAAGAGCCTTACCGAATTTTGTGCAAAGTTGAAGATCAGCAGAGCCTATAATTATAGGTACTATTTTTGCTTTTGGAAATAAATATTGAATAAATGGAACTTGAGTTTCAACAGAATGCTCAGATTCATGCGGTTTAATATCGGAAACACAATCAGCATCTTCCTTGAGAAGCAGATCAGTGATATTCTGATCTATATAGGCAATACCTAAAGGTGTTCGGAAACCTCCCTGGGGATAGATAGAAATTTTATTAAAACCCGGAGTAGTATGGTTGGTACCAAGAATAATAACCACATCATAATCGAAATTCTTAGCCTGGTTGAAAGCATCGGCAGCAATCTGACCCGAAAATATATAACCTGCGTGAGGAGCTATGATTGCAATAGGGCTGTCTTTACCGCCGGAGACAGCATCTTCGAAAAAGTATTTTAGTGCATTTCTTAATTTCGAAGAGTCGGCCGGATAAAATTTCCCTGCAACAACTCGGTTCCTTATAAATGATTCATCCGTTTGTCCTTTGCATTCGGAAAAACTGAGACATATTAGTGCAAGCATAAAAATCTTAATTGATGAGGGTTTCATTTCCATACTCCTGCAATTACAGTTCCGCAGAATCCGCATTTTCCATTTTTAATATTATTTTCAGTTACAAAGAATCCATTTCTTTTAATTATTGCTTTTTTGCAAGTAGGACAGTAAGAATTATTTCCTTCATGTCCCGGAACATTACCCACAAACGCGTAATGGATTCCCTTACTCATTGCCAATTCTCTTATGTGCTCTAATGTTGAAATTGGAGTCGGGGGAAGGTTTAATAATTTATAATCCGGATGAAACCGTGTGAAATGAATGGGCACATCATTCCCGATTTCATTTGCTATCCAGTTTACAAGTTCTGACATCATTTTATCGGAATCATTTAAAGTCGGTACAACTAGGTTTACAATCTCAAGATGAGTTTTGCTTTTTGCAATCTGTTTAATTGTTCGGAGCACCGGGCTTAAAGATGCATGGCAGACATTTTTATAAAAATTTTCGCTGTAACCCTTCAGGTCAATCTTGATCGCATCTAACACCTCACACAATTCCTTTAGAGGTTCCGGATTCATAAAGCCGCAGCTTACCAGAACCGACCTGAGATTTTGTTTCTTTGCTTCACTGGCAATGTCAACCATATATTCAAAAAAAGTAGTAGGTTCATTATAGGTAAAAGCGATAATAGGAACATTTTTTTGCTTAGAATTATTCACTATTTCTGTCGGTGGTATGAACTTAACTTGGTTATCTTCTGGACTCGCTTGTGATATTTCCCAATTCTGGCAGAACAAACAGGATAGCGGGCACCCGGCTGTTGCAAGGGAATAAGCTTCAGAACCAGGCAGGAAATGGTAAAATGGTTTTTTTTCTATTGGATCTGTATGAATTGCAATCGGTCTTCCATATACAAGTGAATGGAGTTCCCCCTTAAAGTTGATTCTTCCCCTGCATTTACCATGTTCATTCTCTTTAATAACGCACCCTTGTGAACAGAGAAGGCACTTGACCGTTTTTTCTTTATGCCCATGTGTGTTCTCGTTTATTTCGTTAGGGGAATGGCAAGACCTACAATCTGCATTTTTTAAAACAGTTGAAGTCCAGTACCTTGCTATTGGAGCATTTTTGTAAAGCTCGTCTTTATAATCGAAAAGGAATTTGGAATTTACGTACTTCGTTAAGTTTTCAATTGCGGAAGTTTTGGAAATAATTAGTGAGGAACCGCCAAGTATTACCCCATATCGCGATAGATTGATAAGAAAATTACGACGAGAAAGATGTTTATCTGCCATAGTGAACCAAATAAGAATTATCTCTATTAATAGTAATCAAATCAGATGGGATTTTCAATAACACAATTAGTACAGGATTTTGTATAATTTCTTTTAATTGGTTCTACTAACTTATCTTTAGCTCAAAATTGGATCGTTGAGGTTAAATGGCAGAATGCATATTTTTAATACTAAAATAATTTGAGAAGTAAATGAACAAGATTATAAAAGAAAAAATACAACAGGCTATCAGCATTCTAAATGAAAAGAATATTGATATGTGGATTACATTTGTAAGAGAGAGTGCTTATTCTAAGGATCCGGTTATGGATATTATAGTTGGTACAAATGTTACTTGGGAATCTGCTTTTACTATTTGCAGGAATGGATCTTACTCTGCAATAATAGGTTCATTGGATACAGCTAATATGAAGTCGCAAGGAATTTTCGAAGATATTACCGGATATGTTAAATCTATTAAGGAACCTTTTCTTAATCTAATAAACAGCAAAAAGCCTAACGTCATCGCTGTTAACTTTTCGAAGAACTCAAATATAGCGGATGGGCTTACATATGGAATGTATTTAATACTTATGGATTATCTTAAGGGGACAGACTATGCAGATAAGCTAGTCTCTTCTGAAGAAATTATTTCTGCTTTAAGGGGAAGAAAATCTCCGGCAGAACTTGCAAATATGACTGAAGCAGTCAATGTAACACTTTCCATTTATAATGAAGTGACCAAATTTATGAAACCAGGAATGACTGAAAAGAAAGTTGCAGACTATATAACTGGTTTAGTTAAAGCTAAAGGTTTAGAACCGGCATGGGAGGAAGATCAATGCCCGGCAGTATTTACAGGTCCTGATTCTGCAGGCGCCCATGCAGAACCAACAAAACGTACTATCCAGAAGGGACATGTGCTCAATATAGATTTTGGAGTAAAGATAAATGGATACTGCTCTGATCTTCAAAGAACATGGTATTTCTTGAGGGATGGTGAAGATCACGCCCCTGCAGAAGTTCAAAGAGGATTTGACGTTATCAGGGATTCAATTCAGATGGTTGCTGACAAAATCAAACCTGGTGTTATGGGATATGAAATGGATGAAATAGCAAGAAATTATATTGTCGCGAACGGGTATGAGGAATATCCACATGCACTAGGGCACCAGGTGGGAAGAATTGCCCATGACGGTGGTTGCGGTTTATTTCCCCGCTGGGAAAGATATGGTACGATTCCCTATCTGAAGGTTGAGGAGTCGCAAGTCTATACCATTGAACCGAGGTTACCAGTTAAAGACTTTGGTGTTGCTACAATTGAAGAAGAAGTTTTAGTGACAAAAGATGGCAGCAGATTTATATCAACACCACAGAAGGAATTATATCTGATTAAAAGTTGATTCCGTTACTTTCAGAATTCACAATTTTGAATATAGGCAGAGTTTAACTGATTTTGGTATTCTTCAAAGGATATTTCAACAGCGCCAAACATTTTAAGGTGAGGGGTCATATACTGTACATCAAGTAATGCAAAATCTCTATCATAAAGATGTTCAAGCAAATAAGCCAGTGCAGCTTTGGATGCCTGAGGTACCTTGGAGAACATTGATTCTCCAAAAAAAGCTCCTCTGAAAGCAATACCATAAAGACCGCCAACCAACTCACCATTCTGCCAGACTTCAACAGTGTGAATATGTTTTCTTTTGTATAATCGAAGATATGCCTCTATCAATTCATCAGATATCCAGGTAGTTTCTCTGTCAGCACATCCTCTCACAACAGATAAAAAATCTGTGTCTTTTCTAAACTTAAAGCTGCATGTCCGCATAAATTTCTTTAATGAACGGGGAATATTATAATTATTGAGTGGAATTATTGTTCTGATTTCCGGAAAGTACCAGAGTATTTGGTCATTCTTATTATCTGCCATTGGAAATGCTCCGGCAGCATACATTCTGAGCATGTTGTCAGGTAGGAGAAATTCTTTATTATTTAACGGTTTTTCGCTCATTACTAAAACTTTAATAATTAAATATAATTAAAAAACAGAATCGTTGAATTGAAATTTGAAGTTAAGATTAGAGCATTTAATTAGTTTTTAATATCTTTAGATATTAAGTTTATGGGTTAATTTTAAGAAATTTCTTTCAATAATAATATTATTAAATCAATCATATGGGAAAATTAGCAGTAATCGCCTTAGGCGGAAATGCCTTGTCACGCGGAAATGAAGCAGGTACAATTGAGCAACAGGAGAAAAACACTGAAAATACAATGGTGCACTTAGTTGGGCTGATAGAAAAAGGATTTAACATTGTAATTACTCATGGTAACGGTCCTCAGGTTGGGAATATACTTCTAAGGAATGAAGCCGGGTTTACTCAATATAATATACCTAAAATGCCCCTCGATGTTTGTGTGGCTGATTCCCAGGGTGGGATAGGTTATATGATTGAAAAGGAATTAAGAAACACACTTAAAGAGCGCAACATAAATAAAAGCGTGGTTTCAATAATTACTCAGGTAATTGTGGATAAGAAAGACACTGCATTTCAGAATCCGACTAAGCCTGTAGGTGCTTTTTATAATAAGGAAGAAGCTGATAGTCTTGCTGAAGCAAACAAATGGGTATTCAAAGAGGATCCCAGGAAAAGAGGATGGAGAAGGGTTGTTGCTTCTCCTAAACCGATTGATGTTTTGAATAAGGAATTAATTAAAAGACTTGCCTCTGAAGGGAATATAGTAATAGCAGCTGGTGGTGGAGGTATACCCGTTTATTTAGAAAATGGTAGAATTGAACCAATTGAAGCGGTTATCGATAAAGATCTTGCCTCATCTCTTCTTGCTTCAGAAATCAGTGCTGATGCCTTTTTCATTTTAACCGATGTTCCCAAAGCGTGCATTCATTTTAATAAACCTGAACAACAGGAGCTTGATGTACTCACACTGAAGGAAGCAAAGAAATATAGTGAGCAAGGAGAATTCGCTGCAGGCAGTATGGGTCCCAAGATTATTGCCGCAATTGAATTTGTTGAGCATGGAGGAAAAGAGAGCATTATTACCGAAGCAACTCAGCTTAATGACAATAATTGTGGGACAAGAATTATCAGAGATAAATAAACGGATAAGTTATGGCTGTAAACATGAAAGGCAAAAGCCTTATTGAAATAAATCATTTAAGTCTTGAAGAGATTTACCAAATTTTTGACTTAACCAGAACATTAAAAGAAAAACAGAATACAGGTGAACCCCATAAACTGCTTGAAGGAAAAACCCTGGGTATGATTTTCTCAAAACCTTCAACAAGGACAAGGATCTCGTTCGAAACTGGGATCTACCAGCTTGGCGGAATGGGAATGTATTTCAACCAAAATGATCTTCAGCTTAAGAAAAGTGAAAGTGTGTCCGATACAGCAAAGGTGCTTTCTCGTTATCTTAACGGAGTAATGATAAGAACATTTGATCACCAGGATGTAATAGACCTCGCAAAATTTGGTTCCATCCCGGTTATCAATGGACTTACGGATCTTCATCATCCCTGTCAGGTATTAACCGATCTCTTTAC
This sequence comes from Ignavibacteriales bacterium, assembly GCA_003141435.1. GTDB lineage: Bacteria > Bacteroidota > Ignavibacteria > Ignavibacteriales > Ignavibacteriaceae > Fen-1301. Next base: position 2,318 of record PLLW01000068.1, on the reverse strand, counting down.
TATTCTTGAAAAAAGAAGGACACTAAAAGGATTAAAGCTTGTATACATAGGGGACGGAAACAATGTGGCACATTCATTACTGCACGGTTGTTCCAAAGTCGGAATGGATATAACTATTGCTTCTCCGTCAGGTTATTTGCCTGTTAAAAAAATAGTTGCAGAGTCAATGGTTAATGCAAAATATATGGGAAGTAAAATAGAAATTACGGAAGATCCGGTCAAAGCGGTTAGAGGTGCTGATATTATTTATACAGATGTATGGGCAAGTATGGGACAGGAAAAAGAAGCCGCGGAAAGAAGAAAGAAATTTATTCAATATCAGGTAAACAGTAAGCTTGTTAAGAATGCAAAGGATGACTATATCTTTATGCATTGTCTTCCTGCGCACAGAGGAGATGAGGTAACAGATGAGATATGCGATTCTCTAAACTCAGTAATTTTTGATGAAGCAGAAAATCGACTCCATGTCCAGAAAGCTATTATGGCTTTAGTGATGTAACTTTGGTTACTCGTCTATTTTAATTTCAATTTCTACTATCTTGTATCCCTTGATAGTTTCGTAAGCTCCAAAAGTTACACCGACTAAGACAGAGATCATTCCCAATAGGAATAATATGGTAACTATGAATGTTAGTTCCTCTGCTCCAATATAATATTCAAATCCTATGGATAGCGAAGTGACAACAAATAACGCTACGGCTATTGTATAAGATAATACTGAATTACGTACAAGTTTTACCCTGTAACCTAAAGCCAGTAGCTGCTTTGATATGCTTGCAATGCGTACATTTTCTTCCAGGTTAAATGATTTGTCTGGAAACTTTCCCAGGATCCTTCTTCTTTCTTCATTAAGAAGCCTTATCCTGTTTACTACCATTGAGTACTTATTATTTATCCCAAGTATAAGCAATCCGCATGCTGAGATCATTATACCCGGCGCAAGCATAAGTTGAATAACTTCTATAATAGAAATTTTATTCATTAAATTTCAGTTCTCTTAATAAAATCAGTTATNNACCTTATCCGCCACATTTCTTACGCTGAACATATCATGTGTAACAACTACTGAAGTAACATTCAGTTTACCTCCAAGTTCCCTAATCAGATCATCAATTGAATCGGACATTATAGGATCAAGCCCAGTTGTCGGTTCATCATAGAAGATGTACTCGGGATTAGTAGCAAGAGCTCTTGCAAGCCCTACTCTTTTTTTCATTCCACCGGACAGCTCGGATGGTTTAAGTTTTTGCACGCCCGGAAGCCCGACAAGCTCGAGTTTTTCAGCCACTATTTCGTTTATTTTGTCCTGAGACATTTTTATCTCAGCCTCAACCAGAGGGAGTCCCAAGTTTTCCTCAACTGTCATTGAATCAAATAAAGCTGAGCCCTGGAACAAAAAGCCAAATTTTTTCCTCAACTTATATAATTGATTTTCATTTAGATCACTTACAATTTCATCTTCCACTTTTACATATCCCGAATCAGGTTGAAGCAAACCTACTATATGTTTTATCAGAACGCTTTTCCCTTCACCACTTCGGCCAATAATAACTAGAGTTTCGCCTTTGTTAATAAGAAGATTAACTCCCCGAAGAACCTGATTGTCCCCGAAACTTTTATAGAGATTAACAATTTCAATCATAATGCTTTCTTTTTCTTAATTCAAAAATATGGAAATTTTAACTCGAATAAACTTGATTTCGCTCTTTTTGTAAATTAGATTTACTAATTAAAACTAATCCGGAGTTTCAATGAAAGTCCTAAATTTATTCATAATCCTTCTTTTTATGACAACAGCATATGCTCAACAGACATATTACCGTGAGAATAAGTTCTGGATGACTTCTCCCGGGGCATACAAATCTGGATTATACGGATTTGATAATCCTGCACTTTTAAACTACCAAAGTCAGCCCGATTTTTATTTTACATGGACAAATGAAAATGGTACATGGAATAATTTTAACAACTGGGGACTTTTTGCCGCAATACCCAATTTCAGTTTCGGATTAGTCAATCAAAAATTTCAGGATCATAGTGTTACGGATTATAAATTGTCGACAGCAATTGGTTCCCCCGATTTCAGTTTTGGAGTAGGATATGGCTGGTCTTCCGGGGACATTGGATATTTTGACCGATCAAATTTGATAACAGTAGGTGCTCTTGCTCGTCCTAACCCATTCGTCTCATTTGGTTTAGCGGGTAATATACTTTTCTCAGGACAAAATGAAGGGGTGCTTGACCTGGCAGTTCGTCCATTGGGAAATGAGAAAATATCAGTATTCGGTGATTATGTCTTTAAAAATTACATGAGTGAT
>PLLW01000035.1 GCA_003141435.1 Ignavibacteriales bacterium | reverse complement strand
GGCGATAATGACCTGGTAACAAAGAAGATCTGTTTTGAGGTTGGGTTGCCAACAGACAGAATTCTTTTGGGAGAGCAGGTTGAAAGAATGGATGACAAGGAATTAGCACAAACTGCAAGCGAGGTTGCAGTATTTGCGCGTCTTTCCCCATCTCACAAAGAAAGGATTATCCGTGTTTTAAGGGAAAAAGGGAATGTTGTTGGTTTTATGGGAGATGGAATTAATGATGCGCCTGCATTGAAAGCGGCTGATGTTGGAATATCGGTTGATACTGCTGTAGATATTGCAAAAGAATCTGCAGATGTAATTCTACTTGAAAAAAGTTTAATGGTTTTAGAAGAAGGGGTACTGGAAGGAAGGAAAGTATTTGTAAATATTCTGAAATATGTAAGAATGGGGGCAAGTTCAAATTTTGGAAATATGTTCAGCGTTTTAGGGGCAAGTGCTTTCTTACCATTTCTTCCTATGGCGCCGATACAAGTATTAACAAATAATTTATTATATGATTTTTCGCAGGTACCTATTCCGACTGATGAAGTTGATCCGGAACAGATAACAAAACCGCGTCCGTGGAATATTGATGAGATTAAAAGGTTCATTTTATTTATAGGTCCAATAAGTTCAATTTTTGATTATACAACATATTTTATAATGCTATACATATTTAACTGCTGGGACCCATCGAAGGCTTCATTATTTCAGACGGGGTGGTTTGTAGAATCATTGATGACGCAGACATTAATAATTCACGTTATCAGGACGAATAAGATACCATTTATACAAAGCAGACCGAGCTGGCCATTAATTGTTACAACAGTTTTAGTAATGACTGCAGGGATGCTTCTGCCCTTCTCCCCTCTTGCAAAAACGCTGGGTTTTGAACAACTTCCACCACTTTACTGGCCATTATTAGCACTTACATTATTATGCTATATTATATTGACACAGGGTGTAAAGACATTTTTATTAAGAAAGAAATGGATTTGAGAGAAAAAGTTACATTTGTTAATCTTTTTATGTCATTTTTATTTTATTAATTTATCCATGTGATGCCCCTCATAATAATTTCCTTGATACTGAAAATCTGGATCACAAACATTATTTTTCTTAATATTTCATGAAACTTATATGTCATATTTTGGGTCTAAGAAACAAAGTAAATTAATTATATAATATTTGTAAGGGTTGTAAAATGAAATTAACAAAACTAATCATGATTTTACTGCTTTTAAGTGTTATAAGTATGGCTCAGACAGTAACAGCACCTACAAACTTAAAAGCAACAATTGTCGGCCCTAACGCTACCAAATTACAAGCTGTCTCCCTAACCTGGGAATATGGGCAAGTAACGACAAAGGTCGGTTTCAATATTTATAAAAGAATGGGAGCGTTATCAGATACAACTCCTTTTGTAAAAATAGGAGAAACTCCACTAAAAACATTTATTGACCCCATTGAACCAGGAAAGATCTTTTCATATTATGTAACTGCGGTAGTTAATAAAGTTGAAAGTGATTCTTCCAATAATGTTGAGATAGAAATTGTCCCTCCGGTAATAGCTTTTGGAAAGATAAGCGGCAATTTGTATGACGATTCATCCAAAGCTCCGATTGCCAAAGGAAATGTTTCTTTCATCCCCACAACTGTAAAGCCTCCATCAATGGACATTTCTGGTATGGCAGTTATGACTGACGGCAATGGTAATTTCACGGCACGCTTAAGAACCGGGGATTATTTTATTTACTCTTCAGCACATGGCTATTTTGGAGAATTTTATGATAATGTTAAGAATATTCAGAATGCAACCAAGGTAACTGTAAATGCGGGCGATTCATTAGTATTCGGCATAGGTCTTGCTAAAATAGTTCCCCCTGTAAATTATACCGTTTCGGGGTGGGTAAAAGATGCTTCAGGAAATCCTCTGAAGGCAAATTTAACAGCATTTATTGCAAATAAGCCGCATGATCCATCCTGCTGGAATATGTCATATCCCTCAAGAACAGATTCATTAGGAAATTATGTTATAAAGAGAGTAAGACCTGGTGATACAATTGTTGTTTATGCAGATCCGATGAATCATGCTTTCCTGCCACAGTATTATAACGGTAAAACTACTTTTTCAACTGCCGATAGGATTGGTATAACAGGAAATGTGACCGATATTAATTTCACCCTTGCTGCTAAACCAGTATATAATAATGGTATCAGTGGAACGGTTACAGATTCTGCCGGAACAACAATAGTTAAAGGAGCTGTTTATGTATACCAAAAGGATAACAATAATAAATTTAGTTTCAAGGGTAAGGCACAAACTGATACTGTAACTGGCTCATATTCATTTACGAATCTTGTTCCAGGTCAATATATATTATTGGCTGAAGGGCGCGGATATGTTCCTTCATTCTTTAAGTATGACGGGACAACCACAATGAACTGGAAAAATGCCGATTCAGTCTTAGTTACAGAAACAAGCCTTGTGTCTGGAATCAATTTCAATCTTAAAGCCCATATTCCTAATGTTGGCGGCGGATTTGTATTTGGAATAGTAAAAGGAAATGACGGTTCAACATTACCCGGTACTTTAAATTACATGGTAGATGCGAGCGGTAATTTCGCAGATTATTCGGTTACAGATTTAGACGGATCATACATGATTGGAAGTTTGGATGCCGGAAGTTATACGATGGTTTCTACTCTGGTAAGTTTCCAGAATGCACAGAAAAATTTAAGTGTAGATTATTCCAATAACAGCGCATTAAATGTAGATGTTAGTTTAAACCCAAATAGTACTACTGGAATTAATGGTAATGCTGCAGTCATAAGCGGTTATGAATTGAGACAGAACTATCCTAATCCGTTTAATCCCAGCACAATTATCAGTTACCAGATACCACAGAACAGCTTTGTTACCCTTAAGGTATATAATATTTTGGGTAATCAGGTAGCAACATTAGTTAATGAACAACAAACTGCAGGTAATCATAACTATAATTTCAAAGCTAATAATTTAGCAAGCGGAGTTTATATTTATAAATTAACTGCGGGTAGTTTTACTGCTGTAAGGAAATTAACGTTACTAAAGTAAGATTTATAGATAATTTAAAAAAGCTGCCCGGAAAGGGGCAGCTTTTTTATTTTCATGTAGTTCTAAAATTTATCTATTCAATATCTATTGTACTTCCGCCGATAAATTCTCTTAATACAGATTCTCCGGGAACGGGTGAATCGTCCAGAACGGGTTCAATTGCTTCCAATACTTTGGTTACTCTTTGTGCTCTTTCAAAAGCATCTGCTCTTAAGGGGTCATCTTTATATTTTTTTACCCATCCTGAAAAATCAGGCAATAATTTTGGACGGTAGAGTGGAAGTTCGTACGCCATAGAAGTATTAACAATATAATCGGCAGTATTGGAATAAGGAAGAATTGTCCGCTTTTCTGATGAACGCACATAATGCCAATGGAGAAGAGTCTGCTCAGGTTTATAAGCTCTGTGCACAGAATCCCTTAACATGCGTCTTATTAATCGGATATCCGTCCATCGGACATATGAACCATCGACCCCTTTCATCTGAAGCAGAGGCTCAAGATAAAGCTTGAATTTCTGACTAGCAGGAATTTCTTTACTAAAATCCGGATAGAGTCCATGAAGGCTGTCGATAAGTAGAACTTCATTCTCACGGATTCTTAATGGAGTGCGGTCAAGATATCTTTTACCAGATTTGAAATCATAATAAGGGATTTTTACTTCCTCACCGGCAGCTAAACGTTTTAAATGATTATTTATCAGTTCAAGGTCAAGGGCATGAGGAGTTTCAAAATCATAGTCGCCAAATTCATCTTTAGGGTGGAGCTCAAGATCAAAGAAATAATGATCAATGACCAATGGGACAAAATGCATTCCCATTTTTTTTAAGCGTAACTGAAGCTTAAAGGTAGTAGTAGTTTTTCCTGATGAGGAAGGACCGCTTACCATAACCATTTTAATATCTTTACTTCTATCTTTAATCATAATGGCAGCTGTATCAAGCTGGGTTTCATAGGCAGCTTCCGATTCGTGAACGATATGAGGAAACTCGCCATTTTTTATTCTGGAATTTATACCTTCAATTGTATTAAGATTATGGGCTACTGACCAGTCGAGCGATTTCCAGATTTTACTCCAAGGTATATTTTCTAATGGGCGGGAAAAATGAGTTGAATCTGCCTCTCTTCTTTTTGCAGATTCTTCTCTATATAAAATATATCCCTTTGCAACTTTTGCATGTCCATTTTCAATTAACACTTTTTCAACAATATCCTGAATTTCTTCAATGCGAGGTTTATATCCTTCTTCAAACATTTCTTCCATAACGGCGATAACTTTTTGCCCAAGCTCTTCGGCTTTTTCTTTATCCCGTCCTCCTACTGCAACTGCGGCGCGGTAGATTGCATTTGATATTCTTTCAGCATTAAAGGGGACAACTGACCCCGTTCTTTTAATAACAAACTGGAACTTGCTCATTTATTCTCCAAATTAGTAAGTCGAAATTATAAAAAAACTATCAAATAATGAAGTTTTTATACATTTTTAAGAAGGAAGATAGATTTTAGCAAAATCAAAGAATGAAATCAAAGGGATCCGGGAAATTTGAAGGGAAAAGATGTCATTCACTAAATCATAAAGTATATGCACAGTCTTTGAAAAGTAGAATAGAAATGAAATCTAAGTAAATGATAGTCCTTAGCCCGGCATTTTGGCGCCATCGATCCTTCAAGTTTATGGCAATCGATTTGACCAAACGCACAACTAATTATATCACATGGCAAAAAATCACAAATAATTTTTGCCATCAGTGGCTTCATGGCAAAAAATGAAAAAGTGGAATTATAGATAGTANNTAGAGATGAAGAGAGAAATGAAATCTATTAACGGAATCAGAGGAAAAGGCATAATTCAGATCAAAATTGAAGCATTTAAGAAAATAATTAATTAAAGGAGTAACACATGGCACTAGCACATGGTTTTAT
>PLLW01000071.1 GCA_003141435.1 Ignavibacteriales bacterium | reverse complement strand
TTTCCGTTTGGGCTTTTTTCATTATTAAGTTCTTTGAATCAATTTAAGTAGTGACCTTTTTGGTGACTAAATCTCGTTTTTAAGGTAACTACTTTGGAATGAATTAGAAAAGTAAGTTTGGAAAAGCTCGTTTTTGATTATTTCAGAGCCAACTGCCGGAATCGAACNNTACGAATGAGTTGCTCTACCAGCTGAGCTAAGTTGGCAGAAGAAATGGAAGATGAACAACATGAGAAGTGCATCTTCCATTATAAAAAGATTATCTTATTTTTTTCTTATGACGATTCTTTCTTAATCTTTTTTTCCTCTTGTGAGTAGCCATTTTATGGCGTTTTCTTTTTTTACCACAAGGCATTAGATGACTCCTTTACTTTTATTTATGTGATTCTAATAATTCTTTTGCTTTTAATCCATTTTCTGAGCCAGGATCCATCTCCACAGCTTTCTGCCAGAATTTTTTTGCTTCATCTGCACTTCCGGCTGACATAGAAACTATTCCTAAGTTAATATAAGCCAACTGATGTTTTGGATTATATTCAATTGCTTTTTTTATTTCCGCAATAGCTTCAGTATAATTCTTCAGACTAAAATAACATATGCCCATATCCACCCGGGCGTCAGCATCTGAAGGATTTATTTCCAGATACTTTTTATAATTTATTATAGCCGACTCAAACAAACCGGAATCATGTTTAAGATTTGCAAGCTGAAGCTGTGCCTGGTTATCTTCCGGATTAGAAGAAACTTTATCTTCAAGAGTTTTAATCTCATTCATTTTAGAAAGATCTACTCCAGGACTCTGATTATGCTCAACTGGAGCTTGTACTATCTCTTTGACCTTTGGTGTATCGAAAATTCCAGAGGAAAACAATATTCCAACCACCAGTAAAAACAGTGCCCCAATAATAGCCAATAATTTATTAATCCTTAAATTATTCTGAGGGGCAGGGGCTTCAGGTTTGACAACAAAAGAATTAATTTTATTCAATTCTTTTCTTACCTGCACCAGTTCATAACCACAATTAGGACAGAATGCATAATCTTTAGCTAATTTGATGCCGCATTCGGGGCAGAATTTTATCATTATTTTTTCAATATATTCGAATCAAGCATTCCTTTGTTCACAAGTAATTTAAAATCTTTAGAGAACTTAAATGTCGGAACAAAATGCTCGGGAACCTGAACCTGTGCCCCGGTTTTAGGATTACGGGCACGGCGCGCATTTTTTTTCTTTACTTTGTAGCTGCCAAAGCCTCTAATTTCTATTCCTTTTCCTTCCTTGAGAGATTCAATAACAGTTTTAAAAAAGCCTTCGATGATTGCTTCTGTTTCCAGTTTTGTTAACCCGGTTCCGATTGCAACTTTATCTACTATATCTGCCTTTGTCATAATATCTCCTCATTAAATAATAAATGGTAAGATAACTTATTGTTTTTTAATAACTTAAATTATTAAAGGATTGATATAAAAGCAATCTGACCTATTTGAAAAATGATTTACAACACGAAAAAAGAAGGCTTTCAAATGTAGTAAAATAATTTAAGAAATTCGAGTCTATTTACTTATTTTTTGATATTCTCACATTGAGACAAATCTCACTTTATTAATATAGTTTTCTTTATTTTTACACTAAAGACCTTTATTATAAAATGGTATAATAATTGAAAAGATAATCTAAAAAAACAGGTTCATATGGAACTGATCGAAATTATAAAATCTTCACTTTCAATTTTCTCAACAACTACTTTTGTTTTCGTAACTATATCTTATACAATTTATAAGATTAAGGTCCGTTCGCGCATAAAACCTTATTTAAGGACCGATGTACAGGAACCTCTTAATGGTATAGCCCATGACCAGATATGTGCCAGAGTCAATATAAATATGGAAGAAAAATCTGCAGAAGAAGGGCAAATGAAAAAAATAGTTTTTGTTAAACTACCAATTCAAAACAAATTTACAATAATTAACGAAAATCTAACTGCAGATAAATTAAGCAAACCGGCACAAAGGAAAGAAAATTCCACATTACTGCCCAACGATAGCAAAAAGAATATCTATGATATTTTTATAAGCCCAAATGAAAAGATACATAAACTGAAAGTAGAGGCAAGATAATATCATCATATATTAAAGATTGATAATATTAATTAAGATCTCTTTGGGAATAGATTTTTATTTAAATTTTCAACTTCATCCAGTAGCTGATCCATCTTCTTTGTTGTGGCTAAAACAGGTTCTGGCGAATTCATATCCACACCGGCATTTTTCAATATATTTATAGAATAATCAGAGCTGCCTGATTTTAAGAACTGAAGATATCTATCAACAGCAGGTTTCATTTCATTTTTAACTTTATTAGCAAGCACTTCCGATGCAGCGAATCCTGTTGCATACTGGTACACATAAAAATTATAATAGAAATGTGGAACCCTCGCCCAGGTAAACTCCTCTTCTTTGTCAATAACCATTGCAGGTCCCCAATACTTTTGATAAATATCCCTATACTTATTACAGAGCAGATCATGAGTTAGAGCTTCACCTTTTTCTGTCAGATCATAAACATCCATTTCAAATTCTGCAAACATAGTCTGTCTATAAAATGTTGCAGTAATATTGTTAAGATATTTTTCAAGAAGGAAAAGTTTCTCCTCCTTCGATTCAGACTTTGAAATAAGGTAATCAAGCAGAAGGGATTCATTAAAGGTCGAGGCTACCTCGGCAAGGAATATTGTATAATTAGCATAAGTATAGGGTTGATTCATTCCGGTGTAATAAGAATGCATATTATGCCCCATTTCATGTGCTAAAGTAAAAACATCATTAAGAAGTTCTGTCCAGTTAAGCAGAACATACGGATGAACACCGAAAGTAGTACCCGAAGAATAAGCCCCACTTTTTTTTGCACGGTTTTCATAAATATCTATCCACCTATTTTTAAAAGCTAATCTTAATGAATCAAGATAATCTTTTCCTAAAGGCTCAAGCGCACTGCAAACAATTTCGACAGCTTCATCATAGGGATATTTTCTTTCTTCTTTTACAGAAAAAAGGCTTACATAAACATCATAAGGATGCAGTTCAGAAAGGTTCAGCATTTTCTTTTTTAATTCTGCCCATCTGTGGAGAGGTTTAAGATTATCATTAGCAGCCTTGACCAAATTGTTATAAACAGAGAGAGGGATATTATTGCTATCGAGAGCAGCTTCTCTTGCTGATGAATATTTTCTCGCTTTAGCGTTAAAGATATTCACTTTAAGATTCCCGTTGAACAGGGAAGATAAAGTATTAGCAAATTCCGAATAGGGTTTTAAATATGCAGTAAATGCCCTTTTCCTGTAAGCTCTGTCCTGAGAATACAGGGCGGCATAAAATTTAGCCTGGGAAATTTCGATTTCATTCCCTTTATCATCCATTATCTTCTCAAACTTCAGATCGGCATTAGTAAACAATGAAAAAGCGGTATAAGGAACTTGCGCTATCTCCCCTGCCAACGCGAGAATTTCCTCCTCTTCCTTTGTTAATGTGTGGACTTTCCTTCTCAGGAGTTCATTTACTGAATGTTCATATATCTTAAGTCCTTCAAGAGAATTAATCATGCGAAGAAGTTCGTCATTAGGTATTTTAAGTAGTTCAGGTTTAATAAAAGAATTAGCAGCAGAGACTTTGGAATATAAAGTTTTGATTCTACTATCCATTGCCTGATAAACAGGAATACTCATATCAGAATCTTTGTTAAGCATTGCATAGAGATATAAACGTTCCAGTTTAATACCAATTTCATCATCACATTGAAAACAGTTTAGTAAAATTTCGGGACTTTCTTTAAGTCTTCCTCTGAAATTATCATAATTCCCGACAGCATTTTCTACCCAGATAAAATTATTCTCCCACTCTTCATCGGAGCTATAAATATCCCTAAGATTCCATTTAAATTTCTCTTCAATCTGTTCCCGAGATAATGCAGACATGGAACTGGTCTGTGAATAATTTTTCTTCAACTAATTCTCCATCAGTAAAACATTAATTCTATTTAAATTAATTACCAAATTACATTAAGGGCAGATAGTAAGCCTTATTTTCCCCCGGGATAAAGAACTACCTTAATATAATTGTTATTATCAAAATATTTTTGCGCTGCATTTTGTACAGCTTCACTATTAAATTTTTCAACTCTCTCTGGATATTTCATAAGTAAGGAAAGATCAAGATTATAGAAGTAATAGGCTTGAAGATTATTCAGCCAGAACTTATTTTCTTTAGTATTGACTTCAAACTCCCTTTTCTGAGTTTCTTTCACCTTATTAATATAAACATCAGATACCTTATAATTTTTCAAGCTATCGAGTTCAGCAAATGTTGTTTTAACTAAGTCTTCTATATTCTCAGGCGCACAACCGAAAGAAATAGTAATGTTATACATCTGTTCGGGGTATTTCATTGAAGCTCCATTTACACTCACTCCATAAGTACCACTCTTATCCTCCCGAAGTATTTCCCTCAGTTTTATTTTAAGCACCTCAAGCATAGAATGAAAATCATAATTATTCTGAGTATTCCAATTGTAATCTCCTGAAAAAACAATATTTACAAGACTTTTCGGTTCCACTCCTTTTATAACTTTCTTTTCAACAATTCCTTTAGGCGGAAATATTTTCAAATCCATCCAGGTTTCACCCAAGCTTAAAGACGGAAGTCCACCAAGGTATGTTTCAATAAGCGGTTTCATTTTTTCAACATCAAAATTACCTACAAATACAAAAGTAAATCCTGACGCATCCGCAAACCTTGCCTTATAGAAATTCAATGATCGATCAATATTCATTCCATCCAAAGTGCTGACCGTCCAAGGCAATCTTCTATAATTATAATTTCCTAAGGTCACCTGAATAGTATCCTGGAAAGCTGCTTCGGGACTTGCTCCTCGATTTATTAAATAATTCTGAACTTTTGCTTTGAATGAGACAAAAGAAATAGAATCAATGCGGGGAGAAGTGAAGGATAAATATATTAATTGAAACATCGTTTCCAAATCTTTAACTGAAGATGAGCCACTAAGTCCCTCACTTATTTCACCAACATAGGGGGTGACATTTACCACTTTTCCAGAAAGCATTTTCCTAAGCTGAACCAGATCAAATTTACCTATACCACTATTTTGAACCAAGGAGGCAGCCATAGAGGCAGAGATAAACGAAACACTATCCGCCAGAGATGTGCCCCCAGGTCTGAATGCATACAAGCCAATTTCATCATTCTTGAAATCAGTTGGTTTCAAAATAACTTTAACTCCGTTGGCAAGTTTTAATTCTGTTATTTTTAATTCATCGTTTTTATTCTCATTGACTACTTTAGAGGAAACCAGTAGTTTATCAATAAGTGGAAGATTTACAAATTTATCTTCATATGGTTGCAAATCACTGCTCTTTACTTTATTAAAGATACTTTTCAAATCATTCACGGAAGGTATATTTATGCCCTTCTTTTCAGGAGCATTAACAAGTACGACAGAATTTTTTTCCTGTATCCAATTTTCCGCAAGTTTATTGATCTCATCTAAGGTGATGCCGGGAATAAATTGTTTATAAAGCTGGTACTCATAAGCAATACCAGGAGCGGGTTCACCGGTAAGAAAATTTCTTACATATTCATCAACAAAGTCGCCTGATTCAGTTTTATCTCTTTCATTATAAGCTTGTTCCATTCCACTAAGCATACTTTCCTTTTCGCGGTCAAGCTCAGTTTGGGTAAATCCAAATTTCTTAATGCGTTGTGCTTCAGTTAATAAAGTTTCAAGTCCCAATGCGATTCCACTATCTTTCACAGATGCGTCAAGCGAATAAAAATCCTTTGTCCTAATAAAACTACCATTTGAGGACTGTGCACTAAGGAAAGGAGGGTTAGCTTTCCGGGATAATTCATTCAATCTTGTATTGAAGATCCGGTTAAAAAGATTTTCGACCAACTGCCGTCTATAGTCTTTTACTTTATCCTGAGGTTCCAGATCCATTTTGTGATAAAAACTTATAGTAGTATTTGTAGCTTCAGGATCAGTGACTATGGAAAATAACAATTGATCCTGATCAGGCACAGGGAATAATTTTCTTTCCTTCTCATTTGCTCCTACGGGGATGCCAGAAAAATGATCTTTTATGAGTTTTTCTATTTTATCCTTATCAAAATCACCGACAGCAAAAACAGACATTAAATCAGGACGATACCAGATAGTATAAAAACTTTTAAGAGTTTCATAGGAACATTTTTCAATTATTTCCTTTTTCCCGATGGGTAATCTTTCGGCATATTTAGAATCCTTTAACAGAACCGGAACCTGTTTATCAAACATTCTTGAATTAGCTCCTCTTCCTAACCGCCACTCCTCAATTACTACTCCCCTCTCCTTGTCAATTTCGACAGGGTCAAATGAAAGATTGTGTGCCCAATCTTCCATAATCTGGAATCCTTTTTCCATCATTATAGCACTATCGGTTGGAACTTCAAGCTTATAAACAGTTTCATCAAAACTTGTGTATGCATTAATATCTGCACCAAACCTCATTCCGATAGATTCGAGGTAGTTTATTAGATCATTTTTCTGAAAATGCGTGGAACCGTTAAATGCCATATGTTCTACAAAATGAGCTAACCCCTGCTGATCGTCATTTTCAAGTATCGACCCGGCATTCACCGCAAGACGCAAGAATGCCCTATTCTCAGGTTTTTTATTTACCCTTATATAATATTTTAATCCATTATCCAGTTTCCCGGTTATTATGTTTTTATCTAATGGGATTTCATCATCAAGTTTAATTTGTTGTGGAAAGGCAGCGATTTGCAATAAAATCATTAAAAGAATAAATGAATATTTTTTCATCTTGTCTCCGAAAGCGTTTTGGTTAGTTTATAATAAAATAGAAAGTCGGCATTCAAAATCTAATTAAAATTCCGGAAAGAATGCTACTTCCAGTCATTAAAAAGTAACATCCCATAATAACTTATATTTTCACTTTGCTTCAACTAATCATTTGGGATATTTCCTCAGCGGGTAGAAGGTAGATGAAATACATACATAATTCTGACACAAGGTAGATGATATTCCTTTCCGTGGCATTATGACTGCATAGGCGTAGTATAGCGATGGCATAAAATAATTTATAAAAAAGTTAAATATTATGCGGCAAAAATGGAAAATTTAAGGGGAAATAAGGAAGAATATCCGTTTATTCCCTGAAATTTGGGAAATAATTTGGTAAACCGGAGGAGGAACAACCAAATAGCACTCTTTTTTAGTTAAAGTTAAGAGTGAAAAAGTTTGATTTAACCTTTTATTTACCAAGTTGTACAACTGAAGTTTGTTTATTCAGTCGGTTAAATGGGATAAGCGCCTGAAGTAATTCGGGGATGTAGGAGCTAGTTGTCCTATTGTAAACGCCGAAACCTGCACAAAATTCCCAATAGTGCCAGTTGAACCCTAATTCCTCCGCTGAACGGGCAACTGTTGTTGTCCAACGTACTCTTGAATCCATATCTGCTTTTGAATATGCCCCAAATTCTCCAATATTAACAGGTATCTCTTGCCTGACCGCCCAGTTATAAACAACGAAGAAATTTTCTTTTATTAAAAAAATCTCATCAGGGCTTCCTCTCCAAGTTGTCCCGAGCCAAGCAGAACTTCCCTCTACCCATTCCGCTCCTTGATGAGTAAATGTGAACGGATCATAATAATGAAATGAGAGGATTAGATTTTTTTCAGTTGCAGGTAAGCGAAGCTGAGCAAGGGAACTGATATGAGTCCAATCCGCTGGTTCCACAATAAGTGTCCTATTAGGATTAGTTAGCCTGATTTGCTTGATTGATTCCTCCAGCAAAGTATTCCATAAATCCGTGGTTAAGTTTCCATTCGGCTCATTGAATATTTCAAAAATTATATCATTTGAATAGTCCTTGAAAATTTCGGCGACCTGATTCCATATATAACGAAAACGTTCTTTTTCAGAAGCAGGAGAAGCTACTAGGCCTGGATAGTTTTGAAAAACTAGTATGATCATCATTCCATTTTTCAAACATTCTTCAACCGCCCATTTAACTCTGTTGCTGAAAACAGAATCAATGGTATATGGGAATACTTTCGTAGCATGAACCTCCCAGTTTATCGGAAGTCGGACAGATGAAAATCCCCCCTGACGTATAATAGAAAAATATTCCGCCTTCAATATAACACCCCAATCCCCTTCATTTGGCGCCTAAAGTGCATTACCTATATTTATTCCAGCTCCTAATTTTTTATTTTGTTTGAAAGCGAAAGTATCACTATAAAGGTAAGGTTGCAGAGGGAAATCTATTTCGCATCCTATAAGAAACAATAAAGTAATCAGTCAGATAATAAAGATGCTTCTTTTCAGTATGAGAAAGCGTTTATCCCTCAAATCATAACGAGTTAATATTGACTTCATCACTTTTACTTAACGACACTCCAATGGAGGTAATATAATTTTTAATAATTATGGTTACTAAATTCATTAACATTAAAGATAATTAAATTTCGTAAAGGTCTGAAAATCTCTTTATCTATTCCCCCTTTCATTTTTGAACATAAATCTATAATAATTCCAATTATTTAATTTGAGCGTAAACATAGCACATAAATCTTTGAATGATAAGCATCGCTAGGTATTTTTATAATTGTAGCATTTTCATTCTTCGATTACTTCTTCACTTGTGCAATAAAATAATAGTTGGTACAAAACCAAGGAAGGAGTCGAGAGAAAAGGCCATCCATAAATTCAAATAGATGAAGGACCAAAATATTTTGTTTGAACCAAGAAGGCAAAAATCTCAATTGATTGCGAGGGAAAAAATTGTAACGCCCAATCTCTTCAATTTGAAAACCAATTCTATCTGCCAATTGTTGAATATTCTTATGCGTATATTTTCGATGATGAAAGTGCTCGGTTAAACCAAGAATTTTTCCTAAAGGTTCAACCCATTGAAATTTATTTGGAAAATGGAAACAGAGAAAGTGGCTTCCTGATTTGAGCACTCGACGAATTTCTTGAAGACTACTTTCTTCCGATCCACCAGTTTCATAAACATGCTCAAGAACTCCTATACTAAACACAATATCAAATGTCGAGTCAGGAAAAGGAAGTGTAGCTGGTTCATGGGCATCCCCTTGTACAAAATGAAAAAGGGGTTCATTTTCTAAAAATATTGGAACTGTGTCAAATGAAAAACCAGTCGTATCAATCTTTTGGCGATTAAGAAAATAGGAGAAATGTCCATTACCGCATCCCCAATCTAAAACTTTCATTCCTTGCTTAATAAACCTAAGGGTCACTTCGTACGTCTTGCGATATTGTAGCATAGTTAGGGGATTTTCAAATTGGAGCACATGTTCTTGAACACCAGTCCGTTGGGATTCATTGAAATAAGATAGCACAGTTGAGAGAGGTAGTTGTTGTAACATATGAATAATTTTCCTGAAATAATGCATAAAAGTAAATAATAAGATCGCAAAATCAAACAATGCCGACCAAAAGGTTGCGTTGCGTTGCGTTGACTAAGGATAAATTCTTCTCAATCATTCCTGATGATTTGAAAAGCCCGTTCTTTGGATTATTAGGCTTAACACAAACTTAGCTGAAGATGCTGGCAAATTATCTGTTCAGGAATTGGCTCATTTAGGAACTGCTATGCATCAGGCAACAGATAATTTGTTCAAATTATTGCATAACCTGCTTGAGTGGACTTTGATGCAAAGTGGCTCTGCAAGCATAGTGCAAAAAGATATTATGCTTTCTGATATGATAGCCCAAAATGTAGAAGCGGTAAAAGTAAGAAGTGAGCTGAAGGGAATTTCGATAAATAATATGGTAACTGATACCATCCATGCTTCTGCAGATGAAAAAATTGTAAACTCGGTTTTGCTTAATCTGTTATCAAATGCAGTTAAATTCACAAAGCAAAAGAAACAATTACAATCGGCACTAATGAAATAGAAGAAAAATGATTCAAGTATCCATAAGGGATACGGGAGTCGGGATGCCCAAAAGCATGGTGGAGAAGCTCTTTATACTTGGCGAAAAAACAGGCAGGCATGAAACTGATGGAGAATTAAGCACAGGTTAGGTTTAATGCTGTGTAAGAAATTTGTTGAAAAAAATGGCGGCAGGATTTGGGCTGAGAGCGAGGAAGGCAAAGGGAGCACTTTCTATTTTACACTTCCATCAAATAAGTGATGATTTAATTACACCGATTTTTAATACCAATAGCTTTTTTCTTGTCGGATAATATTATTTATTTTTTTGTAAATATTTAATGCCGATAAAAACGTAAATATCTTTCCATAAAGGGTCTCCAAATTCCTCTACTAATAATCCTTATTAAATAAGCACTTAGCTCTCTCCTTTTCCCTTTCCAAATAACTGTTTTATGGAATATTTCTGCTTATCTATCGCTCATCAGATCCTAACGGAAAATAAAATTAATAACCTATACAGTAGGTAACGATTTGACCTTCCAACGAAAAATATATTTTATTTATTTTTTCGTTGGAAGCGGGTTTTGTTACCTAACTATATTAGAGGATTTAAAATTTTTTACAGAAAGGATTTTGGAGAAGAATGGAGAGCTTCTCATTTTGGAACTGAGCCGTATCTGAGTCGCTCATCTCATACTTATCTCCCATGTAAAAGTCCCGGGAAATAATTTCAAAAAGCCTATACTGTAGTTAGGCGCGTTTTTGCAAAAAAAGAGAAAAAGGGGGGAATGGGGGATTTAAATTATTTCCTAAACCCTATACAGTACTTAGATAACGATTTGTAAAAATCGAGAAAAATGGGTGGATTGCTTTCTATATGTAGCAATTTGTTTTTATATTTAACATTCCAAAAAAAGCAGGATAAATGCACGCGAAATATGAAGGAGTGATAGGACTTGAAGTCCACGCACAATTATTGACAGATTCGAAGATATTCTGCAGTTGTTCCACCAAATTCGGGAATGAGCCAAACACAAATATTTGCCCTGTCTGTCTTGGTCATCCAGGGGTACTTCCTGTCTTAAATAAAAAAGTGGTTGAATTCACTGTTTTGATGGGTTTAGCAACGAATTGCACAATAAACGAACGATCAATTTTTGCCCGTAAGAACTATTTTTACCCTGATTTACCTAAGGGGTACCAGATTTCCCAGTACGAAGAACCTGCATGTGAACATGGTTTTATTGAAATAGCACTTCCTGATGCAACCACCAGGAAAATAGGCATAACAAGAATCCACATGGAAGAGGATGCTGGTAAATCGATACATGATTCAGGGCTGTCCACTTCAGTTGATTTAAACAGGTGCGGTGTACCCTTAATTGAGATTGTAAGTGATCCCGATATGAGATCATCAAATGAAGCATATTTATATTTAAGCAAGATAAAGCAAATTGTTCAGTATCTTGGAATTTGTGACGGCAACATGGAGGAAGGATCATTAAGATGCGATGCTAATATTTCTGTCAGGCTGCGTGGAGAAACCAAACTTGGGACTAAAACTGAAGTTAAGAATATGAATTCTTTCCGTAATGTGGAACGTGCCATCAATTATGAAATCAACAGACAGATAGAATTACTTGAAGATGGGGGGAGAATTATACAGGAAACCTTATTGTGGGATGCCGATAAGAACAAAGCTTTTTCAATGAGGAGCAAAGAGGAAGCACATGATTACAGGTATTTTCCTGAACCCGATCTTTTCCCAATTCTTGTTGACAGTACCTGGAAAAATGAACTAGCATCGTTGCTACCTGAACTACCCCATCAGAGAAAGAACAGGTTTATAAGTTCATTTAAATTACCTGAATATGATGCTGAGATATTAACACAATCGAGAGATATTGCAGATTTCTACGAGAATGTTATAGAAATGACAGATGATTATAAATCTGCGAGCAACTGGGTAATGGGAGATGTATTAAAAGTAATAAATGAGAAGAAGATTGATATAAAAGACTTCAGTATTTCTGCCGATAACCTGGCAGAACTTATCAACATTATTAATGATAATACGATAAGCGGGAAAATAGCAAAAGAGATTTTTCCAGAGATGCTGAAAGAGAACAAAAAGCCATTAGACATAGTCAAAACAAAGAATCTTTTACAAATTACCGATACAACAGAAATAGCCGGGATAATAGATGATGTTTTATCCAAATTCCCAAATGAGGTTCAGGAATTCTTAACCGGGAAAGAAAAAGTATTCGGATTTTTTATCGGCAAGATAATGAAGGAAACAAAGGGGAAGGCGAATCCTAAAATTGTAAACGAACTATTAAGAGAGAAAATCTCTTTACATAAAAAATAACGGAGTAATAAATTGTCATTCAAAAGTGCATTAAGAAGATTCTTCGGAATAAAAACAGAAGAAGAATTAAAGAAGAAGAAAACTCAGAAAGAAAAGACAAAAGAATTCTTTGAGTCCCTGTTATTTGCTGGAATTGCGGCATTCTTTATTATCACCTTTGTTATTCAGAATACAAGGATACCGACAGGTTCAATGGAAGACACAATACTTGTTGGGGATTTCGTTCTGGTAAATAAATTTATATACGGTTCTTCTTCTCCGAAATATATTCCTTTTACAGAAACAGAGATACCATTTTTCAGGCTTCCGGCATTTAGAGAACCGCGACCGAGAGATATTGTTGTGTTTGAATGGCCGGGAGATAGGGATCTTGTAAAAGCAAAGGAATTGGGAGTTAATTATGTAAAAAGATGCATATGCACTCCCGGTGATACTATCCAAATAATTGATAAAGTAGTTTATGTAAACGGTAAAGAATTCTGGATACCCCCACATGTAAAATATGAAAGCTATTATGCAAAACCGAAAGATTATGTTGAGCCAAGGATTTTCCCGAGAGGAATGCCCTGGAATGAAGATAATTACGGACCTCTGATTGTCCCAAAGAAAGGGTATACCGTAAACCTTTCGCTTAACAACATAGAGCAATGGGAAACCACTATTGATAGAGAATATGGCAAAAGTGTTGTTGAAATAAAGGATAATAAGATTACTATTGAAGGAATTCCTGCTACTTCTTATACATTTAAAAAGGATTATTTCTTTATGATGGGGGATAATAGGGATAACAGTCTTGACTGTAGATTCTGGGGATTTGTGCCTCGTGACCTGATAGTTGGAGAAGCTTTTATTACTTTATTTTCATGGGACAGGGATATTCCTTTTACTGATCTGTTCAGACTGATAGGTTCGATACGGCTTGACAGAGTTCTGAAACTCCTTAACTAATTTATAAAAGTTATTATAAGAATGAATGTACTAAATCTTGATTATGAAAAATATAGATTAGAAAACGGACTTGAAGTAATTCTGCATCAGAATAATAACCACCCCTTGGTTTCTGTTAATATATGGTACAAGGCGGGTTCCTGCAATGAAAGGAAGGGGAAAACCGGCATTGCACATTTATTTGAGCATATGATGTTCCAGGGTTCAGAGAATGTTCCGAAAGAAATGCATTTCAGGTATATACAGGAAGCAGGAGGAAGTTTAAATGGCTCCACGAGTTTTGACCGAACAAATTATTATGAAAAGGTACCTTCCAATTTCCTGGAATTAATTCTCTGGCTTGAATCGGATAGGATGTGCATGCTCCTCCCTTCTTTAACACAGGAAAAATTAAATAATCAGGTTGATGTAGTAAGAAATGAGCGGCTTGAAAGATATGACAACCAACCATATGGTTTAGCGTGGGAGATAATAATAAATAACCTCTACCCAAAGGGACATCCATATTCCTGGCCAACGATCGGATATCTTGCTGATATGAACAGTTATTCCCTTGAAGATGTAACTGATTTCTTTAATAAATACTACTCCCCTTCCAATGCTTGTCTTACAATTGCAGGAAATTTTGACAGAGAGAAAGCAAAAGAGCTGGTTAATAAATATTTCTCCGATATTGAATCCCAAAAGACACCGGATAAGACAGTAATTCCTCCAGTTATACTTGAAAATAACAAAGTTATTATGAGGAAGGAGAATGTTCAGCTTGAAAGGCTGTATATGGCATGGCCGACTGAAAAAGCATTTGATACTTATGATTCTTCACTTGATATTATTGGAGATATACTTTCGGGGTCTAAGAATGCAAGGTTGTACAAAAGTCTTGTATACGACAAGGAAATTGCGCAGGATGTTAGTGCCTATCAGTATTCGGGAAAATATGCAGGTCATTTTATGATCATTGCCACTGCAAAGCCCGGTGTGGAATTATCATTATTAAAAGAAGAGATTTTTAAGGAGTTAGAAAAGATTTCTACAAATGGTGTTACACAAAAGGAAATATTCAGATCTAAAAATGGAATCAAATCCAGTTTTATTTTTTCGATGCAGAATATTGAATCCTTAGCCGATCAGTTGAATTTTTATAACTTTTATTTAGGGGAGCCCAATTCATTTAATTTTGATCTATCCCGTTATGAGAATACCACAGAAGAAATGATAAAAGAATGTGTAAATAAATATTTCAATAAAAGCCACGTTGAATTACAAATTTCACCAATTAACGGGAAGGCAGAATAAAAATGAAATTAGACCGCTCAAAAAAACCTTCTGCTTCAATTGAATTAAGTTTTATGCTTCCCGAAGTTGAAAACTTCAAACTGGACAACGGTCTTGATGTAATTTTTGTGAAAAGAAGTCATCTTCCAATATTAAGGTTGAATTTGGTGGTAAATTGCGGTACCAGGACTGACCCGATTCATAAAAAAGGTCTTGCAAATCTTTTTACGTTAATGATTGACGAAGGAGCGGATGAATATAACGGACTTGAACTTATGGATGAGTTTGATATTCTGGGAACAAATTTCGATTTAAGCTGCAACAATGACGGAGTTTATGTGGGTTTGAGGACCTTGAGTGAAAATGCCGACAGGTCCATTGAGCTTTTCTCAAAAGTAGTAACCAAACCTCATTTTGATGATATTTCTTTTGCAAGAGAGAAGAGAAAGGTATTAACACGAATGATCCAATTAAAAGATGATCCGGAGGAGATAGCGAGTTCTGCATTTGAATATATTGTGTTGGGAAAGGAAGATCCATATTCATATCCTATAATCGGATATGAAGATGATATAAATAACATTTCGATAGAAGACATTAAGAGTTTTTATAAATCCTATTTCGTTCCGAACAACTCTGCGCTTATTGCTGTCGGAGATATTTCAAAAGAAGAGCTGGCTGAAAAGCTGAATCGTTATTTAGGGAACTGGAAGCCCAAAGCACTTGACATTGAAAGTTATAAATCTAGCATTAAGGAATCCCCCGGAATCTTTTTGATTCACAAAGAAGATTCGGTTCAAAGCGAAATAAGGATAGGTCATATATCAGAAAAAAGAGACGAGCATGATTATTTCCAGAGGACTTTATTGAATAACATTTTGGGAGGGCAGTTTTCAAGCAGGATTAATCTGAATTTAAGGGAAGATAAGGGATATACATACGGAGCGTTTTCAAGGTTCAATTATTTTAAGGAATGTGCTTTCTTTTATGCTTCAACTTCTGTTGGGATTGAAAACACAGGAAATGCAGTTAAAGAGATAATAAAAGAATTAAANNAACCAACAAATTGCTCATAACCTGACCACCAAATATTTATATGACCTTCCCAATGATTATTTCCAAACATATCTTGAAAGAATAAGGGATGTATCAATAGAACAGGTAAATAAGACAGCTAAGGATCATATTCACACGGACAAACTGGTGATACTGGTAGTTGGTGACAGAGAGAAATTAATCACTCAACTTAAGGGTATAACAACTGATAAAATTACCGAGTTGGATTATTTAGGAAATGAAATTACTGTTGTTTAAGATATTCTGCTAAAACTGTTGAGGGGTTTATAAATTTATATCCAACTTTCATGTATTTTAATATAAGCGGTTTTAATTTTAAATAGTTATCCGCCGATATATAAATCAGTTCGGTTTTATTCTCATTCGCCCGGTTCACAATTTGCTCAAAGGAAATATCCAGGGAAGTTCCTCTTTCCTCAATCAAGTCAAATTTATTTATATCGATGAACCTTACATTTCTTTTTTCAAATTCATTATTAATAAATGCAAATTTTGATTCGCCGGTAAAACCTGAATTACCGTTATATAGATAAGCAGCTGCATCTGAAAAATTCCCCAATATAGAACGGATCGATAATTTGAGTCTCTCGGTGGAATAACTGCTGACAAGCTTATAGTCCAGATCATTTATTTCGTTGTTCAGAATAACAGCATAATTCTTATTGTTTGTCTTTAATCTTTTCGATATTTCCAGTGATTCTTTGGAAGGGATAAGGACAACGGTAAATAATTCGGGAACTTTTATAAGATGATCCTGCAATACCGGATCAAGCTTAGTGAGTCCATAAACCAGAAATCCGAATGAGCAGGAGGTCCGGCGAATTTCAGGATCATATATGAATTCGGCTTTCAATTTATCAAATCCACCTGAGGATAGAGACAAATTTGTGGTCCCGTTCACCTTTGATTCCCGGGAAACACAGGTAATTTCCCCGGGCGGGAAGGAATTTGAAATCTCATTTAACAGAAGTGGGATAGGCAAGTCTTTGGGTACTTTTACTTTAAAGGAATACTTAAGAGAATCTCCCTTTTTAATATCATTTTTATTCTCATCAATCCAATCATTCTTTATTCCGAAATTATGCATACCAGAAATAAACCCATCTTTGATTTCTCCAGAGTAGAGCTCTATTTTTTCAATTTGGTTCCCGGAATGTTTAAAGATTTTGGACAAAACAATATCCAATATTAGAAGAAAAATCACCAATGAGAAAAGAACTATAATTAATTCTTTCCGGCTAAAAGGAAATTTCATTGTTTAAATTTATTATATATTCTTAAAAACGGGTTTCCTTTTTTCAAGAAAAGCCTTTGTCCCTTCTTTAAAATCATCTGTGCCGCAGCAGAGAGAAAACAAACTTGCTTCATATTTAAGACCTTCGCTGCGGGAAACCTCATCACAGATATTGACAGCTTTCATAGCTTGTTTCACTGCATATTGACTTTTAGAAGCTACCTTATCTGCCAGTTCCTTTGCATTATTCAACAGATCTGTCAAGGGATAAACTTTATTAACCAACCCAAGCCTAAGTGCTTCACTGGCATCTATAATATCTCCTGTGAGAATTAGTTCCATCGCCCTCCCTGAATTTATCAAACGGGTTAATCTTTGTGTTCCTCCGTAGCCGGGGATAAGCCCAAGGTTTACTTCTGGCTGTCCGAACTTTGCGTTTTCAGAAGCGAGTCTAATATGGCAGGACAAAGCCAACTCACAACCGCCTCCTAAAGCGAACCCATTAACTGCTGCAATAACAGGTTTATTCATATTTTCAATAAAGTCTAGTACTTCCTGTCCCTTCTCTGAATACTCTTTAGCAGCAATCATATTCAGGTTATTTAGTTCAGCAATATCTGCACCGGCAACAAATGCTTTTTCACCGCTGCCTGTAAGTATAACTACATAAATATCTTCGTTTTTTTTCAGTTCAGTAAAACAATGTTTAAGTTCCGACATAACAAGTGAGTTAAGCGCATTAAGTTTATCAGGACGGTTTATAAAAACAATAGCAGTTTTGTTATAGAATTCCAGTTTAAGTGTTTGATAAGACATTGGTTCCTCTAAAGGTTGATATATAATGGGAGGCGCACTTTAAGATCTAAAGCAATATACTGGTTTGAAGTGTTATAATTATATGCTGCAAGGATTTCCATCATAAACATAGAAAATCCTCCTCCGATACTAAATCCTAATTTAGAATTATTATCTGTAAAATTACTTTTCAAGGAAGAAGGTTTAAACTGGTTCAGCGTCTGATAATATGTATAATCAACCGAAACTTCAACCATAGGAGTTATGAGAACAATATTTTCCAGCAAGGGTTTGAAATAATATCTTAATCCTGCACTGACAGGAAGTGTATTGGTTGAGAAATTTGAATATTCCGTCTGCTGATAAAAACTCTGGGAACCAGGATAAGTTTCATATCCTGCTTTGGCAAAAATAAAAAAGGGGATATAATCTGTATTTGTATAAGATATTTCAAAATTAAATCCATAACCGAGATCAGACGAGTTGGCAAAATCGCCAATCGGAAGTCGGGGACCCACACCTATAGCAAGAAACACTCCCTCTGCTTTATCTTCCTGAGGACTTTGCGCCCAAGAGGAGACGGGTATTAATAACAAAAAGAATAATATTAGAAAATACTTTTTCATATCTTTCTTAAAATACAAAATATAATATTCTTCTGAAAAGATAACTTGAGGAAAATAGGTTCTGAATCAGCCCTAAAAAATTTGCGGTTTATACTGTGGTTAATAGAAAATTATTTCATACTACTGATGATTACTTCAATTTTGGTTTTTAACATGGGTAAATCTTCTTTGGCAGTTTTCCAGACAACTTCTTCATTTACACCAAAATAATCATGAATTAGCTTATCCCTCATCCCGCTAATTTCTGACCATGGAACTGAAGTATATTTTGTCTTTAGATCATCAGCTATTTTTTTGCTGGCTTCCCCAATGATTTCAATCGCTCTAATTAAAGCATATTGTGTTTTTTCATCCTTTAAAAATTCATCGAAGCTGATATTCTCGACAAAATTTATACCTTTGGTTATTGCATCCTGAATATCTTCTAAATAATCAATACTATTTCTTAGCTTTTTCAAATTGGTCTTGCTTCCCTAAGAATATATTGACGTAGGTTTTTCTTTATAGAATTTTTCATTACCAGGTCAACTTTTATCCCAATTACTCCAGATAAATAGTTTTCAAGTTCAATGAATTTAATAAGGGAAGGAGCGTTGCTAAATGAGACTAACAAATCGATATCGCTATTATCAGTATCTTCCCCTCTAACATAGGAACCAAAAATCTCCAATTCTTCAACGCCATATTTATTCTTGATATAAGGCAAGGTTTCTTTCAAAATGGACGATATTTGCATAATCATTTTTCTCATTAGTCAAATATCAAATATTTTTGCATCACATTCAAATAAAAGAATTCATTGTCTGCCATTTGGGGTTTCCACTTTTCTAAATCGGATTTGAGGAAAATAGATGTGTTATAAATTGAATAGATCCACCTTGATTTTAATACTATTATTATTCTACTTTTGTATACGTTTATAGTCCAATAATTAAAGAAACACGACAAATGAAATATCTAGATAAAGAAGAAAAAGATTTAATTGATTCTTATGAACGGGGAGAATGGAAATCAGCTAAGAAAAAAGAACAGGCAAAATATGTCAGGGCAGCAAAGGAGAATATTGCCAAAAATAAAAGAAGGGATCCCTTACCAGACATTAATTTCAAGTATAATTCATAAATATAATAAAGGTGAATTAAAATCTTCTACTGAACTTAATAATTAGGTCATTCTTTAATTCCTGCATATCCGTTAGTCCGTATTGGGAATAAATAGAACTTGCCCTGAATAAAAACTTACCTGAATAAATGTTTAATAAAAAGGAGTATAGAACCAATTGCGATCCTCCCAGAGGTTACCATAGGTCCGTAATATATTCGTATAACGGTCGTAATATAGTTAATAACGACTTTTAGCGCACATTAGTGCACTTTACCGCACTCAAATTCATTGGAATTGTACGAACCTTCCCATTTATTTGTCAAGTCGCAAATACATATATTCATAAGAAAAATTCAGTGTCAGATAAGTAAAATTAGTACTTGAGCTTTAATTAAGACTATTTGATGCATACTTCTGGATTTTTGCTAATAATATTAATAATTTAGAATTAAAGAATAGCATTATTGCTATTCTTGCTAGTTTAGAAATATAATTTAGCGTAGTCTTTACGCATCGTTTGATATCGGAAACTGGTACTTCTCAACTGACAAAACGAGCGGTAGGACTGCGTCCCTTTTTTTTCATATTTATTCATTGGAGGAACATTTAAAAATCTCTGCTGAACATATTGAAGAGCTAAAAGTAGCAAAAGAGAAGTTAACCAATCTGATTTTTGCAATCGAAGTAATGAATTATCTTGGTAAGCCAATTGATAAAGGGATTAAATTATTACCAGTCAGGACTCAGGATATAATTAACAAGGCTGTTTCCAAAACTCTTAAAAAATCCATTGAGATTGTTAATATAACAATTCCTCGGAAGGGTGGTTTTTTATCATCTGCTGGGTTAAATCGAGCTGCAGTTATTGCAAGTGGTGGAGTAGGTGGCTTTTTTGGGATTGCAGGATTACCAATTGAACTACCAATCTCCACAGGAATTATGTTGCGTTCAATTATTAGTATTGCCAAAAATAATGGAGTTGACATTAATTCTGCGCAAGGCAAGCTGAGCTGTATAGAAGTGCTCGCTCTGGGGGGAGGAAACAATACGAACCAGGCAGAGAATTCCTATTACGCTATAAGAGCAGTTCTGGCAAAGGCATTTGAAGACGCTGCGAAGTATATTGCTAGCAAAGGATTGATTGAAGAAGGTGCACCTCCAATTGTGAAATTTATGGCCCAAATTTCATCCAGATTTGGTATCACTGTCACAGATAAAATTGCAGTCGAAGCTGTCCCAATAATTGGAGCCGCAACAGGGGCAGTTATCAACCTTATTTTTATTAACCATTTTATCCGCATGGCCGAGGGGCATTTCACAATAAGAAGATTGGAAGCAATTTACGGCTTCGAAGTAGTCAGAGATCAATATAATCTTTTAGATTGACAAGAAAAGGTGAATGAAAAAGAGAACAAAAAGAAAGATTATCAGCAACAACGCCACCACGAGTAACAATAAGCAAACAGGTAGATATGAACGGACACTTTAACCAGAATAATTATTATTTACTTTACATGAAAATAATTGGTGTGAGAATAATCCTAATAAATGGAATAAAATTTCTTATGTGAATTATATGGGCATTTTTAATGTTTTTAACAAAATAAAAGATAAAGGTGTAGCTAGTTTGCTTAAGGTCTTTATCAACAAACAGATCAAAGATTATGGAAGTCTGTCTAGTGTCAAAATCAATTCTAAGAATAAGGATCTCATTTTAGATATTCGATTGAGGGGCGAACATAAATCTATCCAAGTGAATGTTGATAAATATGAAATTATTCATAAAGATGATGAGACTTTTCTAAAGTTTAATACTATTTCAGCATCTCGCGAATGGATTAATGCCCTGATTCAAAATGTCGCCATTCCCAATATTGCGCCCAAAAAAATGATTGAAATACCTTCAAAATATGCCAGGATTATTGAATTACTGATTTGAATTATTCTGTGATAGATTATGAATCAATTATCTCTTTTACGAAATAGGAAGTTCCCAATATGGAAATAATTAAAAAGATAATAACGACTGCTAAACATATTTCAGATAATGCAATTAAACCTATTAAATACATTGAAGAAATTTCATCTGATGAAAGTGCATCATTTCTTGAGGGGATGGAAAGATCATTACAATTAGATGGTTATTCCTGCGGTGTACAGGCGACATTCTCGATATTAAAATATTATGGCAAAGCTCGCTCTGTCCAAAATGTTGATAAATTACTAAATGCTTATAATATGGGCTATGCTTCTGAATCAGCCATTTATAAATTGCTAAGAAAAAGAAAATTAAAAGTCTCAAGAAGACTTAATGCCAACATTTCAACAATTAAAGGATCTATTGATGTTTATGAAGCGCCAATGCTTACTACAATTGATGGATATGAACATTGGATTGTGGTTTATGGCTATTCAAAAAAAAAGTATTTTTGTTCTTGATTCTGTTTTTTATTCACGACCATCTGTAAAATGGAGTAAAGAGAAATTTAAAGCTCGTTGGGATTACTGGGGAGCCATTATCTATCAATAATAAAAATAATGGATTACATTAGAACTATAACAAAATTTGTTGTAAACGCACTCAATAAATTATAAAATATTAAATAATATTTTAGTAGTACTCAATGGAAAAGCATTATTTAGGTTTCGAATATCAACCTTACCTCCAAGGTTCTTGTGGTGCTTATAGCTTTGGTCATGCATTAAATTTAATAGGTATTCCTCACACTATTGGGAAATCAAAATTAAAAATATAATTCTTACCAAACATGTTCTTCAAGCCGACCGCTTTTGGCTATTGGCATTTAATAAATTAAAAGACGGTGGTTTGAAAACAACATCTTTATCAGAATACTCTTCCAATAATTTAGATTATAGATTGGGGGTCTATATCATATATAAGTTTCACATCCCGGAATCTTGATTTACGGTTGAATTCCACAAATGATTTGAAAATAGCTTTACGCAAGATGGCTCCCCCGGGGTCATTATCCCTGGGACTTTTAATTAAAATATTAAAGCGGTACTGCCCCTTTAATCTGGCTATAAGCGCAGTGGTTGGAAGAGATATATTCAATGATTTTCGATATGGAAGAAGCTCCTGGTAAAAATCGTTTATAGCCCCCTTTGCTTTATTCTCATCCGGGTCTTTAGTTTCAACCAGACATATTCGCGTAAAAGGAGGATATCCCTTTAATAGACGAACTTCTATTTCCTTTTTATAAAAACCCATATAATCATTCTGAAGTACTTTTTGAAGTGTAAAGGTTTTTTCGTTCTGAGTTTGTATAATAACCTCCCCTTCGATATTACTTCTGCCGGCACGTCCGCTTACCTGTGTTAAAAGCTGAAATGTTCTTTCATCCGCTCTGAAATCTGGCATCCATAGACTTGTCTCTGCCGATATAACTCCTACAAGAGTTACACGTGAGAAATCGAGTCCCTTTGATACCATCTGCGTACCGACAAGAATATCAATTTCTCCTTTGCTGAATTCAAGAAGGGTTTTGCTCAAAGAAGATTTTCTTCCAATTGAATCGGAATCAACTCTTTTAATAACAGCACCGGGGAAATAAAATTCCATTTCATCCTCTACCCTTTCTGTACCTGTGCCGTAATATTTTATATTGATTGAACCGCAATGGGTACATGCATTCGGTACATCCCTTATAAAACCGCAGTAATGGCACTGAATATAATTTTTACTTATATGGTAAACCATGGGGACAGAACAATTGGGGCAGGTTTCAACTTCATTGCAGTCCTCGCAAAATATTTGCGTAGAAAATCCCCTTCTGTTCTGCAGGATTATCACTCCTTCTTTCTTAGTAAGGCGATCCTGTATTTTATCAAGCAGGATTTTAGAGAACACATTCTCCATCTTTTTATTTTTGCGTTCAATGGAAACATTAACAAGAAGAATCTTAGGAAGCTTTGCATTATCTATTCTTTCAGGAAGTTCCAGAAGTTTGTACTTGCCGGTTTCTGCATTATGCATACTTTCAAAAGATGGTGTCGCAGAACCCAACACAACAGGACAATTATTAAACCGGGCTAAAACAACAGCCGAATCACGGGCATTATATTTAGGAACCATATCAGCTTGTTTATAACTCTGGTCGTGTTCCTCATCTACAATAATTATCCCTATGTTTTTCAAAGGTGCAAATAAAGCTGATCTTGCCCCAATTACTACTTTCGATTTCCCTTTCAATATCCTGCGCCACGAATCATATCTTTCCCCCACCGACATGCGGCTGTGAATAACTGACACATTATCGCCAAAATTATTTAGTAACCTTGATGTAATCTGGGGGGTTAATGAGATTTCGGGGACAAGTATCAGCGCAGTTTTGTTCTGATTTAATACTTCTTTAATAAGCTCAATATATACCTGCGTTTTGCCGCTTCCCGTTATTCCATGCAGCAAATAGGGTTTAAACTTCTTGTGATTTATCTCTGCTTTTATTTCATCTATTGCCGTTAGCTGCCTGTCTGTTAATGTAAATTCAACAAGCTCTTCATTATAAATCTCTGAATATTTTCTGTCTACCTCTTTTTCAAAGACAGAAACTAACCCCTTTGCCTTTAAAGAATCTACGGAAGTACGCGAGGCATCAGCTTTCTTAAGCAAATCCGCCAGAGAGATTTCTTTTTTTTTATTTGAAATAATCTCAAGGAGTATTTTAAGCTGTTTGGGGAAACGCTGTTCCAATTCAGGAAGAGAGACATAAATTTCGGCGAGTGGTTTTGCCAGCTTAACAAAATTGGCTGTCTTAATCTTTACTTTCGCATCCTCAATTTCATCCAGTAATGTTACGGCACCATCGTTTTCGAGACTTTTCAGAACAGAATAGATATTCTTCTTGCCGATTAACTTCTGAAGGTAGGAGAAATTCATTTCATTCCGATCGGAAAGAATATTTAATATTTTAGCTTTTAGGGATTCTTTATTCTTTTCCTTTTCGGTAAGCTTTACACATAGTGCATTATTGATAATGATTTTTCTTTTAGATTCAATTTCCAGGCCGTATGGAACGCCAAGACGAAGAGCTTCCCCTAACGAACAGATATAATAATCTGCCAGCCATTCATAGAATTTAAGATCATCAAGGAAATATATCGGTTTTTCATCAAGTATATCTGCAAGGGGTTTGATCTTTTCCTTTATAGAAGTTTTTTTTTGGATTTTAACAATAAAACCGGTTAATACTCTTTTCCCGAAAGGAGCTACGACTCTAACACCCACCTTTGCCAGGTCTTCAAATTCTAAGGGAACGGAATAAGTAAATGTGTTTCTGAAGGGGAGAGGAAAAACAACTTCTGCAAACATTCTATTTTTTAGGATTAAAGAAGGCAGAGAGCCGTGTGTATTCATCCTTTTGAAATGGAAACCCCAGCATTTCGAATTTCAACACTTTGAAGCTGTTTTTCCATAAAATTCTTTTATAATCTTTAGAATATATTATTTGCCCGTTTGTTGTGAGTACGCTATCATCGATAGTGAGGGTTAGGTAATAAAAACCATCCTGATACTGAATTTTTTCAACACTGAATATACTGCCAAAAGAAAATTCGGTTTTTCCCATTAAAGTATCGCCGTGAAGGAACAGCTCCCTACTGGTAATTTTTTTCCCTTCGTCCTTCATTTGGCTGATAAAATCGGGACTTTTATAAATGTACTCAAAGAGGTTTTTCTTATCGGCTTCAAGGTTTGAACCGGCAGAAGCATCTGAACGGATATCGGAAACCAGGACAGTTGCCGTACCTGTTGTATCCTTATCAATATTAATCGTATATGACATTTTATGAAATATGAGACAGCCATAAAAAAGTGAGGCAAAGATGAGAAGACTAATAAGGGAAAAGAATTTTTTCATAATCATTTAATCCGAATTTATCATCTTAAATTAAGAAATACATAAACAAGATATGATTAATTATTTGATTTTTCATCCCAGATAAGATGCTCATAGGTTTCCCGGCTTCTTATTATATTAAAATTATTATAATCGACAAGAACCTCCGGGGGTCTCCTTCTACCGTTATAATTTGAGGACATTACCATTCCATAAGAACCGCATGAAAGTACAGCCAAATATTCCTCTCTATTCATTTTAGAAATAACACGATCCTTGGCAAAGAAATCGCCACTTTCGCATACAGGTCCAACTATATCTGCATAGATATCATCTCTTCCCGAATACAAGTCAACCGGCTGGATATGATGATAGGCATTATAAATGCTAGGACGCAAAAGATCATTCATGGCTGCATCAGTTATAACAAAGTTTTTATCATAATTCATTTTTGTAAAGAGCACCTGAGAAACCAAAACACCACCGTTTGCAGTAAGGAACCTTCCCGGTTCAAAGAGTATCTTACAATCCAGCTTTTTCAATTTTGGTATAAGAGCAGAAGCAAATTCCTTTAGAGAAAATATTTTTTCTCCTTTATATGGGACTCCAATACCGCCACCTATATCAAAATGTTTCAGATTAATGCCATTTCCTTTTAGTCTGAAATAAACCTCTGAAAGCCTATCTATTGCCTCGGAAAAAGGATCAATACTTATAATCTGGGAACCGATATGCATATCGATAGCGGTAAATTCTATATTTTTTAATTTTCCACCCATATTGAAAATTTCGACAGCTTCATCAGTATTTAAGCCAAATTTATTCTCCATTAACCCTGTGGAAATATAAGGATGGGTTTTGGCATCAACATTTGGATTAACTCTAATTCCGACACGAGCTATCTTATTCATAGTACCAGCAATTTCATTTATAAGAAGAATTTCCTCTTCCGATTCTGCTTTAAAAAGGAGGATATCGTGTTCTAATCCAAGTTTAATTTCATCCTTAGTTTTACCTACACCTGACAGAATAAGTTTATCCGGTTTGGCACCGGCCTGCAAAGCGCGGTACATTTCGCCCTGTGAGTTGACATCAGCGCCACACCCTAGATCAAGAAATGTTTTGATTACACTTATGTTGAAATTTGATTTGACAGAAAAGAAAATGGAATTATCTAACCCCTTAAAGGCTTCTTTAAATTCATTAAAACTGTTTTGAAAAAACTGCTTATTATAAATATATACAGGAGTACCAGTAGATTTTATTATATCCCGGATGGGTACTTCACCGCAATAAAGATGATCTTTTTTATACGAGAACCAGGGAGACTGAATTAAATCCAATTTTAACAGCCCCTTGCCAATGCAAATTTAATGATCTCTTCCAGAGTTTGGACATAAGAATATCCTGCCGCTTCAGTTGAGCGCAAAAACCCAGCACCTTCAGTAAGATCGGGATTGGGATTCACCTCGAGTACATAAAGCTGGTTATCTTTTGATAAACGAATATCAATACGTGCATAGTCTCTACATCCCATTATGTTGAAAGCTTTCAAGGCAATATTTTTAGCTGCTCTCTCAGTTTCCGGAGGAAGTATGGCAGGGCAGATGGGGATTGTTTTATGATAGGCCTCATGATTAGGGTCCCATTTAGCTTGATAACTTACAATATTATGCAGGTGATCGGGCATTTCAGAAAAATCAATTTCACTTATAGGCAGGACAATAGGATTTTTATCCCCCATTACAGCAACATTTAATTCCCTTCCATCGATATATTCTTCGGCAAGCGCCGGCTGATTGAAATCGAATAGAATAAACTCAATTCTATTTTTCAGATCTTTTTCGTTGCTNNATTTCAGATGATGAACATATTTATTTGCTGGTTCCTTAACAATTACAAATTTGGAGGTCCTGATCCCCTCGATCTTAAGGATTCTTTTAGTAAGCACTTTATTCTGGCAATTAGCAAGAGTAAGGGGAGAGGCACCTGTATAGGGGATTCGTAAAAGGTCAATTACCCCTACCGCATTCATTTCAAGCCTTGCATTTTCTTTATACAGCTCGATAAAATTAAAAATACAATCAGGTTTATTCTTTTTTGAATCCTTAATCATGAGAGTAATATCATCAGAGATATTCAGAGTATATGCATCATACCCAGCACCGCATAATCTTTTTGCCAGAAGTTCATATTCTTCAATCGGGTTAAGTTCATTTACTTCAAAGAAGGGAATAAAATTAAATTCCTTCTTATCCTCTTGTTCCGGTTTTACATAAAATTCAGCGTTTGCTTCATTAAAGACTACCGCTATTTTTTGTTTTTTTGCCATAATTCAAAATAAATAAAATAATATTTTATACAAAATTTATTGGTGATTTAATCTTTAACTTTGTTTAAATTGATTGACAAAATTTACTAATATGAGCTTTTACCCCCAACCATATAAATATCAGTGCGGACCTTTTGCTCTAAAGTACGGGTTAGTTATGTTAGGGAGATTTGAAAATGAAAGGGAGATAGGCAAAAGAGCCGGAAGTACCTGGTGGTACGGCACTGATGAAATAGGGCTAGCCAAAGCAGCCAAAAGCTTTGACTGCAAGATGAAATATTTCAGGAGAGAGACCCCCGATGAAGCTATCAAAGCACTGACCGATCATTTAAAAATAGGACTCCCCTGTATACTAAGCGTTGATAACTGGGAACATTGGTTCACTGTGATTAACGAGCAACAGGGTAAGTTTATTGTGGTTGACAGCGGTTTGGATAAAGTGATAGTAATTTATACAGCGCATCAACTTCTTAAACGATGGAAATATATCGATGAGGAGAGCAATTTCAGAAGTTATGACGGATATGCCTTAACCTCAAAATTCAAACCCGTTTCCAAGGCAAATTTCTCGCTTGAAAAGGCCAAGTATGTAATGCATGACCGTAATCAGCATCTTGCCGAAAGATGGGATACATATTTCAATGACCTCATAAACATTTGTAAACCACGCTCACCTCTTGCTAAAAGGACTATATCATTTACTGAATTCCTCCGCAGACATGAAAACCTATTGGTTAAACAGGTTGCAAACTGGCACGGAATTCCAACGCATAAAGAACTACATAAGATATTAAAAAATATGCTTTTTGTTGCAGAAGTTTACGACCTGATTATACCTGCGGATGAACAGAAAAAAGCTTTGGTGGATATTACTTCAATTTTAATGATGTATGCCTGCGGCAAATATGGCATGGATCCATTGGATTATTAAAAAGGAGTTTATATGAATGTAACATTGCAAAGGAACAATAAAATATTATTAAGAGATACATCAGCTTTATTATTAATAGATATTCAGGAAAAGATATTACCTGTGGTGAATAATCCAACCCAATTAATTAAAAATACTCTAAAGCTTATCAGAGGGTTTAAAGTTCTTAATATTCCGATTTTTTATACAGAGCAGTATCCCAAAGGGTTAGGATCTACTTCTGAGGCATTATTAACAGAACTGCAAGGATTAAGTCCAATTCAGAAAATGAGTTTTAGTTGTTATGGTGCAGGAAATTTTTTTACCAGGCTAATAGATAATAATGTTTCACAAGTTGTAGTAGCCGGAATTGAATCTCATGTATGCGTACAACAGACTGTACTTGATCTTGTCGCAAATAATTTTCAAGTAAACGTTGCGGCAGATGCCGTATCATCAAGAAATGATCTTGATTATAAAATTTCGCTTGAAAGAATGAGGATTCATGGCACTGAGATTACAACATCTGAAGCAATCCTATTTGAACTACTGGTTAACTGCGGAACTGATGAGTTCAGGGAAATTTCGAAAATAATCAAATGATTCTTTCCTAAAGACAGATAAAGTAAATAAATAATTTTCTTATATATTATTTATTTAGGGGTTGTCCTTCGACACACCACAAAAGACTTGCAATGCTATATTAATAGTGTAATTCTAAGTTTGTTGTACTAAAAAAATTCTTCTCCCCTTTTCGCCAGAAGAAATGTTTGAACAATAATGATTAGATGAACAAGTGGCAGAAAGATGAAGAAGAATAAACAAAAAGGTTGTTTCAGGACAGCCTTTTTTGATTTATTGATATTCTATTCGGAGTAAAAATTAATCATCCGTATGATTGCATCTTTACATACAGGACAGAAATTATTAACACTAATCGATTTCATGGTGCAGTCCTGCATTGGTCTGTAAATACCTTTAGCTACATACCCTCCTCCTTCGAAAGCACCAACTTTATTCTTATATTCAGGAGTTGCGGGAGTGGGAACAGGAGTATTTTTATCAACCAGGTTTTTCCATTTGGATTCAAAATTCACGAGAGTGGTAATATTGGGGTCCGTTGGTTCAACCGTAAGATCATAAAAATCCTTATAAGCAACATCGGAGGTATAATATTCATCTGCTAGAGATGCAAATCCATGCCCGAATTCATGAGTAAAAATGTATTCTTCATATTTATTCTTATGGACGCAAGCAGAATAAAAGTTATAGATTGATCCACCCCCATATTTATCGGAATTTATCAGAATATAAATCTGGTCATAAGGTGCGTTTGCAGCAAGATCACGTACTGATTTATTATCAGACGTCATACAATATCTATCAAGGTTAAAAGTATAGAAAGAAGTATTAAGTATAGTTTTCTTCCATATATTTTTAGCCGGGATATCTGTACCCGATTCCATGGAAGGAGCCTCTACTCCCCATACATTAAACTTATCCTTATTCTGCTTATATGGATCAGAATTGAACAGATAATCCGCAAACTTTTTGCAGTCATTTCTGAACAATTCCATTTCATCTTTAGTATAACCTTCCGGCAGGATAACAATATCCACTTTTACAGCGGAATCACCAGCATAATAAACCTTAAAAGACGGGTATTCAAGATTTCTTTCCTTCTTTATAAAATAATCTTGGGGGTCAATTTTATATTCAAACTTATGCACGTAATTATTTTTTCTGTCCCTGCCGTAAAATTCAACTTCTACTTTATGTTTGGGAAATGGGAAAACGACTGATTCGCTAAAGGTTTTGGATGTAACAACGGCTTCGTCGGTTGTCTGCCATTCATGAAACAGTGTAGAATAAGTATGAGTATAAATTTCTTTTTTAGTTGAATCATCAAGAACGACAACTTTATAAGCACCTACATTAAATTTATCTATAAGGTTCTTATGAGAACCACCCCAGAAGGGTTCCTCCTTCATTTCATCAAAGGAGTAGGAATCATGGTTTTTATCACCAGTATGAAAGTAATCCAGTCTTAACGTTTTGTTAGAAAAATAATCATCAAAATTTACCTGGCAATAAATGAGCGAAGTAAAGAGGAAAGCAAATGCAAATAGTTTCATATTTATTATACTTCGCCGGAATCAGTTTTTTCTTTTTCAATATGTGGATCAGGTTCTTCAGCAAGAAAAATCATTTCTTCCGTATTTTCAACGTGTTTGACAATAATACTGCTTCCTTCTTTGAAAGTACCTCTTAATATTTCTTCAGCCAAAGGATCTTCAATAAATTTCTGGATTGCCCTTCTCAATGGCCTAGCCCCATACTTCTGATCGAAACCTTTTTCGACCAAGAAGTGTTTAGCAGAGTCATCAAGCTGAATAGCCATTTTGCTTTCATGAATATTATTAAGAAGATCTCTTAATTCAATTTCAATTATCTTTAGAATATCATCCCTATCAAGATTCCTGAAAACGATTGTCTCGTCTAGCCGATTAAGGAATTCAGGATTGAAGAGTTTATGCATTGCATCTTCAACTGTAGTTTTAAGGCTTGAGTATTGGTCAGTAGAGGATTCGCCGCCAAATCCGAACGAACCGATATTTTTAATATCCCTGGCTCCGATATTTGATGTCATAATGATAATTGTATTCTTGAAATCAACTTTCCTGCCGAGACTATCAGTTAACTGACCATCATCGAGCACTTGCAAGAGAATACTAAAAATATCGGGATGTGCTTTTTCTATTTCATCGAAAAGAACGACAGAATATGGTCTTCTTCTTACTTTTTCCGTAAGCTGACCACCTTCTTCATAGCCAACGTATCCGGGAGGGGCACCAACCAATCTTGACAAGGAGAATTTCTCCATATACTCACTCATATCAATTCTAATCAGGGCATTCTCTGAATCAAACAGATACCGGGCAAGGACTTTGCAAAGTTCAGTTTTACCAACACCAGTAGGTCCCAGGAATATAAAACTTCCTATTGGGCGGTTAGGATTCTTTAGCCCTGCCCTGGTTCTTCTAATAGCTTTAGTTAATTTAGATACTGCGTCATCCTGACCAACAATATGCTGTTTTAGGGAATCTTCCATTTTTAACAGCTTTTCAGATTCAGTCTGGGCAACACGATTAACAGGAATGCCTGTCATCATTGCTACTACAGTAGCAATATCTTCCTCAGTCACATCGTGTACCAAATCTTTTGTTTTCGTTTCCCAATCACGTTTTGCAATTTCAAGATCTGACTGGAGATTTCTTTCCTTATCTCTTAATCTTGCTGCTTCTTCATAATCCTGTTTCTTAACAACAGCGGCTTTTTCAACCCTAACCTTCTCAATATCGGCTTCGAGATCAAGAACTTCCTGGGGAACCTCAAAGTTACCCATATGAACTCTTGAGCCAGCTTCATCGAGAACGTCAATGGCTTTATCGGGCAGATGGCGATCTGTAATGTAACGATTGCTTAATTTAACCGCGGAATCTATAGCATCCTGTGAATATTTTACATGGTGGTGCTCTTCATATTTAAACTTAATATTATTCAAAATCTGAATCGTTTCCGCATAACTTGGAGGTTCAACCATAACTTTCTGGAATCTCCTATCAAGCGCACCATCGGTTTCTATATATTTCCTATATTCATCTAGGGTTGTGGCGCCAATACACTGAATATCGCCACGCGACAGGGCTGGTTTGAACATATTTGAAGCATCTAGCGAACCGGAAGCACCGCCCGCACCAACTATAGTATGAAGTTCATCAATAAAAAGAATAACATCCCGGGCTTTTTCAAGTTCATTCATTAATGCTTTCATTCTTTCTTCGAACTGTCCTCTGTACTTAGTACCTGCCACCAAACCTGCAAGGTCAAGTGTCACAACTCTTTTATCCTGAAGACTACGAGGAACTTTTTTCTGTACAATCCTTAATGCAAGTCCTTCAGCAATAGCCGTTTTTCCAACGCCAGGTTCGCCAATCAATACAGGATTATTCTTTTTCCTTCTTGAAAGAATTTGTGCTACTCTTTCGATTTCTTTCTCCCTTCCAACAACGGGATCAAGTTTATCTTCAACAGCGAGTTTAGTTAAATCTCTGCCAAAATTATCAAGGACGGGTGTTTTAGTCCGGTCGAGTTTTTTATCAGGGGGAGGGACAGTTCCACCGGGAGCATCTTTAGGATTCCTACTGCTAAGCATAGAATTTAGTTCTGCTCTTGATGAATCATAGCTTACATTAAATTGATGAAGAATTTGTGTTGCGATATTATCCTCGTCCCTTAAAAGAGAAAGGAGAAGGTGCTCAGTACCTATGACGTCTGCTTTATATATTTTAGATTCAATTTGAGTAATCTTTAATACTTTTTCAGCTTGTTTTGTAAGAGGTATATTTCCTATAGTTAAAGTACCCCCGGAAGTTCTGACTGTATCCTCTATAGCTTTTTTAAGTTTCATGAGATCACAGTCCAAATTCCTTAAAATTCTAACAGCAATCCCCTGTCCTTCTCTGATAATACCCAGCAGGAGATGCTCAGTTCCAATATAATCGTGACCAAGCCGGAGAGCTTCTTCCCTGCTAAGTCTGATTACATCCTGAAGTCTATCCGAAAAATTTCCATCCATATTATTATCCTTATTTCAGTAAAATTTTCTCCTCTTAGTTACAAACATTTTAATGAACTAAAGGCTTCAAAAAGATAATGCAACTAAGTGAGTAATATATTTTACTCATTTTTTAAGCTTTCAGATTATACTTATAATCTAAAATAATGTTTCTGTCTAATTATATCTATGAAAAAGCTTAAATTCAACTGTTTTTTAATGACTTGACTTTTTCGTGCCTTCATATCACAAATATTGACATAAAACCCAATTCAAGAGATACAAAGTTAACAAATTATTGAATTTATAAATAATCATTCTGTTGGGGGGTTATTTGCTTAGAGCTGATAATAATAGTTAAATTAGCACATTATTTAATGGAGATATTAATGGAAGCTTTAACAGGGCTATCAGTATTAGTAATTATTATAGCTGTTTTTATTTTGATTATGTTTTTTTATTTCGTACCCATCGGACTATTTGTAACGGCATATTTTTCCGGTGTTCGGATGAAAATTTTCAAGGATCTGGTAGGAATGAGATTACGAAAAGTGCCGCCATTCATTATTGTAAGATGTATGATCACTGCTACAAAGGCAGGAATAAAGATTGACCAGGCAAAACTTGAAGCGCATTACCTTGCAGGAGGAAATGTAAATAAAGTAATTAACGCTTTAATTTCGGCAGATAAAGCAAACCTTGGTTTAACATTCGAAAGAGCTACAGCAATAGATTTGGCAGGAAGAGATGTACTTGAAGCTGTAAAAATGTCGGTTATACCGAAAGTTATTGAAACACCATTAGTAGCCGGTGTAGCAAAGGATGGCATACAGTTGAAGGCGATTGCAAGAATAACGGTTCGTGCAAATATAGACAGGCTTGTAGGAGGCGCAGGAGAAGCAACGATACTTGCAAGAGTGGGCGAAGGAATAGTCTCCACAATAGGAGCGAGCGATAGCCATAAGCATGTACTTGAAAACCCGGATAGAATTTCAAAAAGCGTACTGGCAAAAGGACTTGATTCAGGTACCGCATTTGAAATCCTTTCAATTGATATAGCGGATGTTGATGTAGGTACCAACATTGGG
This sequence comes from Ignavibacteriales bacterium, assembly GCA_003141435.1. GTDB lineage: Bacteria > Bacteroidota > Ignavibacteria > Ignavibacteriales > Ignavibacteriaceae > Fen-1301. The sequence goes on along the minus strand of PLLW01000071.1, from coordinate 36,439 downwards.
GCAAAGTTACAGACGGATCAGGCAGAAGCTGATCTTAAAATTGCACGGGCAAAAGCAGAAGAGAGAAGAGCTGCTGCAGTAGCATCCGAACAGGAAAACATAGCCAATGTTGCAGCAATGAGAGCTAAAGTAGTGGAAGCAGAAGCAGAAGTACCAAGGGCAATGGCTGAAGCTTTCAGAAGCGGTAATTTAGGAATAATGGATTATTATAAAATGAAGAATGTTCAGGCAGATACTGAAATGAGAAGCTCGATTGCCAAACCGGAGCAAAAGAAAGAGAATCAATAATGGATAATTTCATTCAATATCTTTTTTATTTTATCATAATTGCTGCCTTTCTGAACTCAATATTCGGGAAAAAGAAGAAGACAGAAACTAAGCCGGTTCCAAATGAACCGGCTCCCCAGTCATACAGCAGAGAAACTGATTATACGCAAGCTGAATCTTTAGGAGCAGGTGAAGACAACTTTGCGATTATGAAAGAGATAGAGAATCTTTTTAAGAAAGATATGCCTGTCAATTCATCCTCTTCAGTTAAAATTGAACCGATAGAAATAACTGAGACAGAAGTCAAAAGGGATTTTACTAAAGAAAGGGCAAAGGAATTTGAGAAACAATTAAATAAAAGGGAATACAGTTCCGACTGGTTTAATAAAAGTATCAGGAATAAATTGAAAACTCCCGAATCGTTAAAAGATTATATTATCATTTCAGAAATATTAGGAAAGCCAAAAGCGTTCGAATAAATGATCCATAAGAAATATACCTTAAAAAGAATAGGTGCTACGGGCTTTGATAAACCACAAATTGACGAAGCCCGTTTTGTTATTAATTACAGAGAGGAGCTTAATCCGGCACAGTTTGAAGCTGTCTCTTCAATTGAAGGTGCATATTTAATAATAGCCGGAGCTGGGACGGGGAAGACAAGAACTCTAGTATACAGAGTAGCAAGACTTATAGAAATGGGATATGATCCAAAGTCCATTCTACTTCTTACGTTTACACGCAAAGCATCAAATGAAATGATGAACCGCGCATCCATTTTACTTGATAACAGGTGTTCAAAGATAACCGGAGGTACATTCCATTCATTTGCGAATGTAACATTAAGAAGGCATGCGCAAGCAGCAGGTCTTGAATCATCTTTTACCATCATGGACCAGGGGGATACGGAAGATGTGATAAATCTTATCCGCACACAGGCAGGATTTGTATCAAAAGAAAAAAGATTTCCGAATAAGCAGACATTGAATAAGGTCTTCAGCTTAAGCGTTAATACGGGAAGAAGAGTTGAGGTTTTAATTGAGGAAAGCTATCCACATTTTATGGAGCAGTTAGACAAAATTCTTGATATACAGAAAATATTTGTGGATTATAAAAGGAAAAATAATCTTCTGGATTATGATGACCTGCTTGTATATTTAAGAAAATTTCTTGTTGAGTTAACTCCCGCAGCAAAGTCTTTCCTGAGCACGATAAAATTCGTTATGGTTGATGAATACCAAGATACCAACCATTTGCAGGCAGAGATAGTAAAGGCTCTTACGAAAGTAAATAATAATGTTATGGTTGTGGGAGATGATTCACAATCGATATATTCATTCCGCGGAGCTGACTTTAAGAATATAATTGAATTCCCCAAGCTTTTTGAAAATGTAAAGATCATAAAGCTGGAAGAAAACTACCGCAGTACACAAGACATACTTGATTTTGCAAATCAAATAAATAAAGCTGCAGTTGAAAAATACACCAAAACATTATTCACAAGGAAAACAGGGGGTGTACTTCCGAATATTATTGCCGCCACAACGGAAAACTTCCAATCGAAATTTGTTGTAGATAAAATACTTGAACTTCACGAAGAAGGAATAGCGTTAAGGGATATTGCCGTTTTATTCCGATCATCATTTCATTCATTTGATCTTGAAATTGACCTTGCAAAAGCGAATATCCCATTCCAGAAATTCGGGGGGATGAAATTTATAGAGACAGCCCACATAAAAGATGTACTTGCTTTTTTAAGAATTGCCGCTAACCCAAAGGATGTTGTAAGCTGGTACAGGGTTCTTCTACTTCATGAAGGAATAGGTCCCAAGACTGCACAAAGAATAATGGATGAATTATCTACAGCAAAGTTAACCATAAAGGCCAACCCTGATTCGCAACCCGCATTTAAAAATGAAAAGCTGCATGGATTATTCAATCTTTTGTATGACATACATAAATCCAAAGCTCTTCCTTCAGAAAAACTTCAGCAGGTAATGGAATATTATTATCCAATATTCAAAACTTCTTATGATGATTATAATAAAAGGAATAAGGACCTGGAGATCTTTCAGAATATATCGGAGAATTATAAATCGCTGGATGTATTGTTGGCAGACATGGCAATAGAGCCAATTATTGACAGCGTAGTTGATATAGAAGCGCCGACAAAGGAGACAGAATTTCTGACACTCTCGACCATTCATTCTGCAAAGGGGCTTGAATGGCACTCGGTATTTGTTATACATGCAGTTGACGGATATTTTCCTTCAAGCAGGTCGGCTGAAACAACTGAATTATTGGAAGAAGAGAGAAGGTTAATGTATGTATCTGTTACAAGGGCGAAACAAAATTTATTTATTACATTCCCGATGAACCTATTTGACAGGCAGGCGGGAGTAACATTATCAAAGCCTTCAAGATTTATATCCGAGTTAAACTCTGATCTTGCAGAAGGATTCCTTATTGATGAAAGCTCGCTGAATGAGCTTTAAGGGATTCTTTTAAATACTTACCTGTCCAGGAATTTTCATTATCAGCAATATCTTCGGGGGTTCCTATGGCAACAATAGTACCGCCGTTTTCACCGGCTTCGGGTCCCATATCTATTATATAATCCGCACATTTAATCACATCGAGATTATGTTCAATAATAACAACGGAATTATTTTTTTCAATAAGGAGATTGAAGCAGCTAAGGAGTTTTGATATATCATCAAAATGGAGACCAGTAGTAGGCTCATCGAAAATAAATAAAGTATGTCTTCTTTCGCTTTGAGAAGTAAGATGGGAAGCGAGCTTGATACGCTGTGCTTCACCTCCGGACAATGTATTAGAGGGCTGACCTAATTTTATATATCCCAAACCAACATCGCAAAGAACCTTGAGGAATTTTATGATTTTATCATTTCCCTTGAAATACTCCACTGCTTCATCTACAGTCATATCAAGAACATCAACGAGGTTTTTCCCTCGATAGGTAATTTCCCTGATTTCTTTTTTGAACCGAGTACCATTACAGTCTTCACATTCCAGGAATAAGTCGGCAAGGAACTGCATTTCGACTTTAATAAAACCATCGCCCTGGCAGGTTTCACATCTTCCTCCGGGAACATTAAAGGAGAAATATCCGGGTTTATATCCTCTTGCTTTTGCCTGGTGCGTAGAGGCGAAAAGTTCTCTTATTAGTTCAAAAGCTTTGATATAGCTGACAGGATTAGACCTTGGGGATTTACCGATAGGCGTTTGATCGACAATCTCAATATCATCTATATAATCGGCTCCAATAATTTCATTATATTTTCCGACCTTGGGAGGAGCCATTCCCATATATTTTGCAACTCCCCCATAAAGAATATCGTGAATAAGTGTGCTTTTACCGGAGCCGCTTACTCCTGTGACACACACAAATTTATTCATAGGAATTGACACATCGATATTTTTAAGGTTATTTTCAGATGCACCTATAATTTTGATTACTCTGGTTCTTTTGGTATTTCTTTGTTCAGGTACAGGAATAAACATACTACCGGAAAGATATTTACCTGTTAGAGATTGGGGATTATTAGTCACTTCATCATAAGTACCTTTGGCAATTATTTCGCCTCCCTGTTTTCCAGCTTTAGGTCCCATATCAATGAGGATATCAGCAGCTTTCATCATTTCAGGATCGTGTTCAACCACGAGCACAGTATTACCGATATCTCTTAAATTTTTTAATAGTGTAATGAGTTTATTATTATCCCTGGGATGAAGACCTATGCTAGGTTCATCGAGAACATATAAGGTCCCTACCAGTGAGGAACCTAATGAAGTAGCCAAGTTTATTCTTTGCGTTTCACCGCCTGAGAGGGTGCTGCTTAACCTATCCAAAGTCAGATACCCAATACCAACGTTATTAAGAAAAGTTAATCTTTTTATTATTTCTTTGAGGATACGATCGGCGACAAGAGTTTCATATTCAGTTAATTCAAGATCAATAAAAAACGGGAGTGAGTGTGAAATAGGTAGTTTTACAATATCATGGATGGAATTACCGTTTATTTTTACCTGTAATGCTTCTCTTCTTAACCGGGTACCTTTACAAGCAGAACAAGTTGTATATCCCCGATACCTGCTAAGCAGGACTCTGATATGCAATTTATATTTTTTGTTTTCAAGCTGACGGAAGAATTTATCCAGACCTATATAATCACCAAACCCAGTACGGATAAGATCAGACTGTTCAGAGGATAAATCCTTAAAGGGAATATGCAAGGGAATATTATGATTTCTTGCCTCCTGAACCAAATCCCTAAGATGAACGCTGTATTTGGGAGATCTAAAAGGAGCAATCGCCCCATCAGTAATTGATAAATTAGGGTTAGGGATAACAAGATTCATATCAACACCAATTATCTTACTGAACCCCTGACAAACAGGACATGCACCGAAGGGGTTATTAAAAGAAAAGAATCTTGGTTCAGGTTCTTCGTACCTAATACCGCAACACTCATAAAATTTATTGAACTCCATCTCTTCAGAGGTATCAGAATTTATTATTATGAGCCGATTCTCTCCTTCCTTAAATGTAACTTCAATAGAATCGGAAAGTTTTTCCCTCATTGAACCTTTCTGAACTTTGAATCTTTCAACAACAACCCGTACGGTATCTTTCTTTTTGGGGACTATAGTGACTTCATTAAGGTCGACAAATTTTTTATTATAGAATATTCTGAAGAACCCTCTCTTTTTGAGAAGCTCAATTTCCTCTTTAACAGTTTTGCCAGGATGATCATGCAGGGGAAAAGTAAGATAGAATTTTGTTTCGTCGGGTTGTACATCGAGCCATTCAGTAACAGTTGCAGTAGAGGCTTTTTTTACTTCCTTGCCGCATTGAAAGCAGATAGTTCTTCCAATTCTTGCGTAGAGTAATCTCAGATAATCATAAATTTCAGTCGTAGTTCCAACAGTAGAGCGAGGGTTCCTGGAACCAGTTTTCTGTTCAATAGCAACTGCCGGGCTTATTCCTTGAATATAATCTACATCCGGTTTATTCATTCTTTCGAGAAACTGTCTTGCATAGGAAGAAAGGGATTCAACATATCGTCTCTGTCCTTCGGCATAAATGGTATCAAAAACGAGCGAGGATTTGCCGCTTCCGCTTACTCCAGTAAAAACAACGAGACTATTGCGGGGGATTTCAAGGTCGATATTTTTAAGATTATGTTCCCTGGCACCCTTTACAATTATTTTTCTGTCAGAGATATTCTTTTTCATAAATAGGTAAAATAATATAAATAATTTACAAAATTATTAGTAAGTAAAGAGGGGGGAAACGGCAACGGGTTGAAAGAAGCTGTTTAGTAAAACAGCTTCTACAAATAGGGGGTTTGGATTATTTTTGTTGGGTTTCAAGTTTTTTGATAGTATTGATCCGATCATCAAGTAATTTAATTTTATTATTAAGTTCTTGTATTTTTGAGTTTATCTCGTCTTCATATGCAACTTTATCCCAGTATCCTCGGTTTTCAAAATAACTTTTAAATAGCCAATTATGTTTAAGAGCTTCCATATTCTCAGCTAACCTGCTTGCAGAGAGCCGAGCATCAACGCTGGTTTTTTCGATATTAGAAAGAGTATTAGAAAAAGTAGTGTCTAACTTTGTACCGCTGATCAGCATCTGACCCAAAACTCCTTTCCCCTGCTGAATTCCGGCTAAAATATAATCAACTCTGCTCACAGCGCTGTCGATATTCCCGACCACCTCTTTCACTCCGTCGCCAAGCTCGTTAAACAAATTAGTCAGTCCAGTAACTTCCGAAGTTATAGACTGAAGGCTTTGATCGGCTCTTTTTGTAAGAGCTTTAGCATCATTATAAAGTTGTTCGTCTTTTAATAGTTTACCGATAGATCCCTCTCCCCTATTTACTCGACCAATAATCTCAGCCAGATTCTGGGTCATATCTTTAGTATACTCCATAATACCCTGAGTTTCAGCAACAATAGCCGAGAATCCGAGAGGTTCCTGCGTTTTAATTATGCCACCATCAACAACTTCCTCCGCACTTGTACTCCCAATCCTAAGAACAACGACCTTATTACCGACAAGACCTTCGGTTTCTATTGAGGCTTTAGTATCTGTCTTAATAAATCTTTGAATATTTTTAACCAGAGACATAGTAACCTCGACCCGCCCTGTCGTATCACTCATGATTTGTATTTTTTTAACGCTACCGACATCAATACCGCTTAATCTTACAATAGCCCCGCTCCTAAGACCCTGGATATCTTTAAAATATGCTTTTACATCGAAGGTAGATTTGAACAGTGCATTCTTGTCGCCTAACAAAAAGATCGCTATTACAAGAATAGCAATCCCGATAGAGATAAAAATTCCGATTTTAATAGTAGAGGTTTTATTTGCCATTTAAACTCCCATTCTTAACAACAATATTTTCATTAGTAAAAAAATCTTTGAGGAACTTATCATTACTTTTAGTTAGGTTTTCCAGCCCACCATCATAAACTATTTTTCCATCTCTGAGAACAATAGCTCTATCTGAAATAATTTGAGCACACAAGAGATCATGGGTTACAATGATAGAAGTTACGTTCAGATCTTTTTGTAATTCTTTAATCAGTTCACTTATTTCCTTAACTGTAATCGGGTCAAGCCCGGTGGTCGGCTCATCATAAAGAATAAGTTTAGGTTCAGTAATAATAGTTCTTGCGAGACCAATTCTTTTTTTCATTCCGCCGGAAAGCTCAGCAGGCATTTTATCGATCGCATGTTCCAGATCCACAGCTTTAAGGACTTCATGAATTTTGTTTTCCCTTTCTTTCTGAGACATTTTTTTTTTGTTCCTGATCAGAGGAAACTCGAGGTTTTCTTTAACAGTCATTGAATCATACAGGGCAGAGCCTTGGAATAAAAATCCAATTTCCTTCCTTAATTCATTTAATCCTTTTTCTTTTAATGAATAAACACTTTTACCATCAACAATTATTTCCCCCGCTTCAGGAATAAGAAGCTTAACAATACATTTTAAGAGGACACTTTTACCGGTGCCGCTCCTACCAAATACAACAGCGTTTTCTCCTGTTTTTACGTCAAGAGAAATATCATCAAGAACAAGATTCTCTTCAAAGGATTTTGTTAAATTTTTAACTTCTACCATTACTGATTCCAAATCATCACCGTAATCCTTACCAGCACCATATCAGTAATTAGAATTAACAAAGAAGCCATAACAACCGCACTTGTGGAAGCACGTCCAACCCCAACAGTTCCATTAGTAGCATTATAGCCCTTATAAGCACCAACAGCTCCAACAATAAAACCGAATACAAAAGTTTTAGCCAGTCCCGGTATCAGATCTGAAAACTGAAGAGACCGGAAAACAGCATCTATATATTGGTGAAAAGTAATTCCCTGCGAGAGGGAAATAGCAATAAATCCTCCAATAATAGCGAGAAAATTAACATAAAGAGTAAGAATAGGAAGTATAAGAGTACATGCTAAAATTCTTGTTACAACCAAGTATCTATAAGGATGGACAGCGGAGACCTCCATCGCATCGATCTGCTCGGTTACTCTCATGGAACTTAACTCAGCACCGATTCCAGAGCTTACACGACCAGCAAAAATGAGAGCAGTAAGTACGGGTCCAAGTTCCCTGACAACTGATAAAGCGACCATGCTCGGAAGAAATGATTCAGCCCCGAAGCGTGACATAACCGGCTGGCTCTGCATAGCAAGGACAAGACCAATNNGGAGGAACAAATACTTCTTTAAAGAATGCCAAGGAAAAAGCAGTAAGTCCGGCTACTGTTTCAAAGAAGCCAGAAATTGCGGGACCAAATGGGAAAGGGTTCTTTTCTTTGATATTATTTTTCAAAAGTCAGTTAATTAAAATGATAGTTTATTAAAATAAGTAATTTAAGGGAATTAAATTACCAGATGTTAATAAACAAATATAAAAATTATAACAATAAAAAATAGCTGAAAGTAGTCAGTTAAACCTTGGCAAGCGCGACAACAGGATGCGGAATAATTAACTTATATTAGAGTACCCATAGCTCTTTCAAGTCTGGCATAGGTGACCTGGTAGTTGTACAATGACTGGATAAGAAGAACCTGTGCATTATAATAAGCAACCCGGGCGTCAGTAACCTCAACAGCGCTACCGACCTCTTCTTTGAATCTTGCTTCGGCAAGACGTAATGTTTCCTCAGCAGCTTTAAGTAAAGACCGAGAGGCGGAAATCTGATTCCGAGCAAGCTGGAGATTTGAATACTGTTGTCTTACGTCGAGAGTAATGCTTTGTTCAGTAAGATCATAAGTAGCCTGGGCATTATCGAGGTTAGCTTTGGCCTGCTGGATACCTGCGTCGAGAGCAAACCCCTGGAATATCGGGAGAGAAACAGCCACGCCAAGGGACCATGAGCCCTGAAAAGTTTGATTCAAAGCAAAGCTCTTCCAAGTATATCCTCCTGAAGCATTTATGGTGGGGAGGTTAGCGGTCCAAGCAGAAGTTAAAAATGATTTATTTGCATCTACTCTAAGTTTGCCAGCAATTATTTCGGGGCGGTTCTGTAATGCCATATTTAAGGATGTTGATTCAGTAACAGAATCTCTTGCAAGCTCAAAATCATCCCTTAAAGAAAAAACAGCGGGCAGCTTTTGATTTAGTATATTCTCAAGCTGAAGACGGGTGATATCGATATTATTTTCAGCATTAAGCAGATTCACCCGGGCAGTTGCTTCATCAGACTCAGCTTTAATAACATCAAATTGGGGTTTACTTCCGACATCAAATAAAGAGCGGGATAATTTCAGATGTTCTGTAGTTTGCTGAAGTGATTCCTCACTTACTTTTTTTAGTTTTACTGCCTGGAGGTAGTCAAAATAAGCAATATAAGTATTGAGGATAAGAGATTGTTTTGCATTTATTAAATCCTGAGCAGAAGCGTCCGTCAAATCAGAGTAGGCAGAAATACGGCTATATGTTTTCCAGAAATCAAACAATAATAATGATCCCTGAAAGCCGGCGACATAAGTTGCGTAGGTAAGGGGAACAGCGTTTGGCCCAGTAAAGACAGTTCCGCCATTCCGGTTCCAGGAGGATTGTAAGGATACCTGAGGATAAATATTTGATCTTGTAATTACAAGGTTTGAATAGTTAAAATCATAATTACTCTGAGCNNCTGACCGAATATTAATGTGGAAATCAATATAATGAATAAAAGGGATTCCCGGATTTTAATCATTTTTTAATTCCTCATTTTCAGTTACTATATTTTTCCTGAATTTTTCTTCAAACACTGTATATAAAGTAGGCACAAAGAACAAAGTTAGTAAAGTTGAAAGAGATAATCCTCCGATAACAGCAATTGCAAGAGGAGCCTGTGAAGTTTCACCACCGATTCCGAGTGCAAGAGGAATAAGACCCAAAACAGTAGCCAAGGTAGTCATTAAAATGGGACGCAGTCTTGTTCTTCCAGCCGTAACGACAGCTTCATGCAACTCAATACCTCTCTTACGCAGTTTGTTGGTAAAGTCAACGAGTAAAATTCCATTTGAAACTACAATTCCGATCATTACTATAACTCCTTCAAAAGAGGTAACTGAAAGAGTAGTACCTGTTAAAAACAGAGCCCAGAGAACTCCAACCATACCCAAGGGAACGGTAAACATTATAATAAAGGGATCAACCAAAGATTGGAACTGTGAGGCCATTACCATATAAACCAGCAAAATAGCCAATATTAAAGCTACGCCAAGATCACTGAATGTTTTATTCTGCTGCTCAATATTCCCACTCATTATAATTGAGAAGCCCTGCGGCACTTTTATATATGCTATCTTGGAGGCAATTTCTTTTGAAACGCTACCAAGATCTCTTCCTGAAACATTTCCTGTAACATCGACAATTCTTTCCTGGTATCTACGATCAATTTGTATGGGGGATTTAGCCATTTCAACTTCAACCAGATTACCTAATTTAACCAAAGCGCCCTGAGTATTAACAACCGTTAAATTATTTATGTCCTGTATCTGATCCCTATAATTTTCAGCCAGCCGAACCAACATATTGTATTGATTACCTGTAATCGGGTCAGTATAAATAGAAGCAACCGTTCCACTGATTGCAGTAGAAATAGTACTTGAAATCTGTTGAACGTTAACACCCATAGAGCCTGCTTTTTCCCTATTAATTTTTATTCTTAATTCAGGGAGATTTAATTCGCGGCTTATAAGAACATCTGTTGATCCCTGAGTAGATTTAACTGCGTCAGAAACCTGCTGGGCAAGTGTATTAGCGATCTCAAGATCATTACCACTAATTACAACATCGATAGGGGCAGTAGATCCGAAATTCAATAAGAACTTAAGGAATCCACCAGTATTTATTATGATCTGGGCCCCCGGGAGAGCCATAATCTTTGGCCGAAGTGCTTTAACAATATCAAAAACAGATCTATCCCTTTTATCATTAGGTACAAGAGAGACAGAAATATTAGCAGCATGACTTCCAGAGTTACTTCCGCCGCCGCCGCCTGTACTTTTAGCATTAGGCACGCCAATATCAGAAACAACAGTTTGGACTTCGGGCACATTCTTTCTGATAATAGCTTCCATCCTTTCTGTAAATTTTAATGTTTCTTCGATCCGAGTACCAATAGGCAAGCGGAACTGAACTGAAAACTGTCCTTCATCGGTATCAGGAAAGAACTCGGTACCAATAAATTTAAATAGCAAAAGGGAGACAGCTGCAACACCAAGTATTCCAAATATGATTATTCTTCTATGTTTAAGAGAGTATATAAGTCCGAGCTGGTACCGGTTATCAATAACATTAAGTAAATTAATTGCCTTAATTTTTAACCGGTCGGACCACTTCTTAGAGCGAGGATCGGCTTCTTTTTCAGCATGCATAATATTAAAGCAGAGCAGAGGAGTAACTGTTCTTGAAACAAAAAATGAAGCAAACAGAGCGACAGTAATAGTAATAACCAGGGGTTGAAATAAGAGTTTAGCAACGCCGGTTAAGAAAATAACCGGTAGGAACACAATTACCGTGGTTAAAGTTGAGATAAAAATAGGGGCAGCAACTTCGAAGGCAGCATCGAGAGTAGCCTGCATCTTAGGAATTTTTTGTCCAGCCATGGTACCATAATGTCTTGATATTGCTTCAAGTTCGACGATAGAATCATCGACCAAGCGCCCAATGCCAAGTGCAAGTCCTCCAAAGGTCATAATATTTAAGGTAGTTCCGCTAAACCTGAAGAAAATAAAAGTAACAAAGATCGATAAAGGGATTGCCAGAAAAATGATCATGGCACTTCTGGTATTGCGTAAAAATATAAGGATCACAATCATTGCAAGGAGAGCACCTAACATTGCTTCCTGTTTTAATCCGCTTATAGATTGTTTAATATAAAGACTCTGATCTGAAGCAAGGGAAGCTTTTACAGAAGGGGGAACATCCCTAAGATTAGTGATGGAATTTATTATTGTATTTACAACATCCACAGTATTAGCACTTGATGTTTTCTGGACTCTAAGAACAACACCCGGAGTACCGTTAGTTTTAATTACCTCGGTTTGTTCCTCATAGGAATCGGCGACATAAGCAACATCCCTTATCCTAATGGGAATCCCGTTTACATTGGTAATAACGACATTACCAATGGGTTCAACGATATTAAACTGGCTTTCAGTTTTAAGGGAATAATCGAAAACACCTGATTTTATATCACCTGATGAAACGATGAGGTTTGAAGATGAGACAGCGGCATTTACCTGAGCCAGGGTAAGATTCATAGCCTCAAGCCTGTTTCTATCAACCCTAACCTGGATTTCTCTAATCTGACCTCCGGAAACCTGAGCAAAAGCGACACCAGGAAGATGTTCCAACTGAGGTTCAATAACATTATAGGCAAGATCGTACATATCGCGCTGGCTAAGATCGCCGCTTAAAGCGATTACGCAGACGGGGATATTTGTTATATCAAATCTGAGCACCAAGGGAGTGGTGGCTGTAGCTGGGAGGAAATTTAATATCCTGTTAATTTTTTGAATTACATCGATTAACCCGACATCAGTATTAGCATTCCAGTTGAAATTGACAGAAACCCTTGAAACACCTTCACGAGTTGATGATTCTACATAATTAACATCATTTGTAGAACTGACGGCTCTTTCCAAGGGAACGGTTGCAGTCTGTTCCATATCGATTGGATTAGCACCGTCATTATAAGTAACAACACTTACCCTTGGAATCTGAATATTGGGAAGCATATCTATAGGGAGCTGGTAAAAGGAGACAATACCCAGGACCAAAATGGCAAGGGCTGCCATAAAAGTAGAGATAGGATATTTTAATGCTAATCTTGTTAACCACATAATTTATTTTGATATTTTAACTTTCATTTTATCTTTAATTAAACTTTGACCGATGAAAACAACAAGATCTTTCTCGGTAATTCCGGAGAGCACCTCATATCTTGTATCCTGCTTTATTCCAATACTAACATATCTTTTTTCAACAGAAGTATCTGGTTTTATAAGGTAAACAAAATTTCCATAGTCATCATTCTGGACAACCTGGTTGGGGATGATAAGGGCATTCTCTTTTTTATCCATTATCATAGTAATATTAGCAAACATACCGGGTTTTAGTAACTTATTTGTATTTTCAATGTCAATTTCGATCTGCATTGTTCTAGTAGTAAGGTCAACAGCTTCGCTAATTTTTTTAATATCTGCCTTAAATTTTACATTGGGTAAAGCATCTGCTGAAACTTCAATTCCAGTGACTTTACTAAGAAGAGGAACGTTTTTTTCGGGAATATTTAAATATGATTTTAACTGTGATACATTCATAAGAATAAACAAGGATGAATTGGGACTAGTTCCGGTTGAGTTAATATAAGCTCCCTGGTCAAAAAACCTCTTTGTAATGATACCACTAAAAGTGGCGGTAACCCTGCAATAACTGAGTTGCGTTAAAGCATTTGAATAATTTGCATATGCAGCTTCCCTTTGTGCCATTGAAGCATCCATAGTAGTTTTTGCATTTTCAAGATCCTGCCTGGCGATGAGGTTTTGTTCAAACAGTTTTTTGTTTCGTTCATAGGTAATTTTGTTATTCTGATAGGTAACATCTGCCTGCAAATAATTTGCGTGAGCGAGTTTCAAATTCTGAGCATAGATAGTAGTATCAATTAAGGCTAATGTTTGATTCTGGGAAACTATTGAACCGATATCGACAAAAATCTTTTCCAGATTGCCACTCACTTTGGAATAAATAGTGGCTTGCTGGACAGGCATAATATCGCCGGTAAAGGAGAGACTATTTACAATCTCCCCTCTTAAAGCATTTCCTTTAACAACGAGCGGTCGTGGAATTCCTCTTTTTTCAGTAGATGAAGAGGCAATTTTTAATGCTACCAAACCGAGCACAATAGCAATAATAATAAAGGTATAAATTGATTTTTTCTTTGTTGACATTTTTAGTTCTGATTTATATATAGAAAAAGTTAGACAGTTAACTTAAGATAAAAGTTTAATGTATTCAATTGAAATAAGTTATAATTATCAAGATAATTTCTCAGAAATGAAAATAGGGTGAGAGGCCGAATTTCTTATAATTGATAAAGGGATTACATCATTGGCGGAGAGGAATACTGAAGAATATGCAAATTTTAATGGCATTGGAATTGTTTATTTAACTGATACTATGGTATCAATATTTGCCCAGAAATAGTATAATATTTGGGTGGCAAAAAAGTGCATTTCTGACAGTAAATAGTATAGGGGTACTTGATATTTTTAATGACAGGTTTCCTGTTGTCAAAATGGCAGACATATACGCCCAGGGGGACGTTTTAACATTGGCTTTATTTAGAGAGATGTGTCATGATAGGGGAGGGGAGTTATGGGAATCTGATATAATAAAACAGAATTTTACAGTCATTCCAACTTGCTCTCAAGTTGCTCTCACCTTGCTCTCAAGTTGCTCTTTGGCAGGGATGGAAGCATAGCATGACATAGGTGAGGGTTAAGTAAGGCTATAATAAAGGTATCCGGGGTAATAAGGGTTTAGTTTTGTCAATCAATCCCAAATAGGGGAGGAATGTAACAGCCATTTTTGATTAGTAGAGGACTCATGGATAAAGAAGGGAGATTTTTAACTACTAGGATTATTTGAGGACTATCATTTTTCTGACAGCAGAGAAACCTGAGGTAGATAGTTTATAGAGATAGACTCCGCTAGTTAGTTTTTCAAAATCCTTAGTTCCAATAGAAATTTGGTGCTGTCCGGCTGAAAGATTTCCTGAGGTAAGTACCTTAATTTCTTTTCCTGTAATGTCGTATAATATTATGGATACATCTGCAGGTTCAGGGATTGAGAATTTAATGACTGTACCGCCGTTAAATGGATTGGGGTAATTTTGCTGAAGTGCGAATCCACTGGGGATTGAATTTTTATTGATGGTGATTTCGTTTGAATAAGAAGATTTTCCATTAAAATCATTTTGCTTTAAGCGGTAAGAAATGTTGTTACCGTTTACCGAACTTGTGCTAATATCTTTAAAGCTATAATTATTTTTTACCTGGCTAGTACCGTGTCCATTTACAAATCCTATAGTATGCCAAGATTCATTTTCGGAGGACCTTTGAATTTCAAAGCCATAGTTATTTAATTCGGTTGCGGTAGTCCAATTAAGTAAAACAGATGATTGTACTATTTGGCAATTGAAGGCAATAAGCTCAACCGGTGTAATGGAAGAAAGGGGAATTTTATATACTCCCCTGCCGTGAGTTGCAACTACAAGTTTATTATCAATGGGGCTGACGGCAAGATCCATGACAAGTGCAGTACCACTAATACCGCTGTTAAGGTCATTCCAGGAATTTCCATTATCAAGAGAGTAATAAACGCCGAGATCATTTCCGACATAAAGGGTGGATGAATTAGAGGGATCGATACAAATAGCTGAAGTTGGAACATCGGGCAAGCCTTGTCCAATGTCATTCCATGAATTCCCGCCGTTTAAAGAACGGAAAAGATGAGAAGTTCCAAAGCCCGAGAGTGTGATATAAACAATAGATGAATTGCGCGGATCGACGGAAATATCTACAGGGTATCGGTCGGGAAGAGTGCCTGTAATATTTGTCCAACTGACTCCTCCATTTGTAGAGAGGAAAACGGCAGCAGAATGGAGAGTTGGAGCGGTTGTAACATAAACCGAATCCGGATTAGTATAGGAAACAGCAATGGAGAGGATGGGATCGCCATTAATAACATTACCATTATTCATTGCAGTCCATGCAGTTCCAGCATTAGTAGATTTGTAGACAATATCAGCCCCAGCATAAATAATTTTTGGGTTAGATGGAGCGAGAAGGAATGGGGCATTAAATGCAGGGTTGATGCTTGGAGGGGCAATATATACCCAGTTTACCCCTTTATTACTAGACCTATACATCGAAAGATATTGATAAGACCCATACATAGTATCTATTTTAGAGGGAGAGATTTGAGTACAACAACCATCGCCGCCGATTCCCCTTCTCCAAGCGAGAGTTCCTTCCCAAACAGCAGTAGCGTTATCCTGCATTCCGCCCACCATTCGAGAAGTATCGGATTGAGAGACTCCGAATCTTTTATAGAACTGGGTAGATTGGTAACCACCATTGCAACCCTGGAAAGTCTCACCGAAATCAGTAGTTCTGAATACACCCCCGTCGTTCCCGAAATAGACCATATTTGGATTTAAGGGATTGATTGCATACGCATGGTGATCTGCGTGGGAATAAGTTACAGGACCTTCGGGTCCACCTATTGGAACAACGCCAAAATACCAGGCAGCCCAATTGGATTTTTTTGTAAGTGTTGTTCCGCCATCAGTAGATTTATAAATATCGATACCCGCACATAAAAGTCGGGACGGATCGGTGGGATGAGGTACAACGAAATGTGAATACCAACCCTGATAGGTTGCATAATTTGTTGTGTTGATCTGGCTCCATGTAGAACCGAAATCAGTACTTTTTAAAAGGTAGGTACCGTCAGCATCAAGAGTTCCCATACCGACACTTGCAAAGCAAACATTAGGGCTACCAGCATAGGCGGCGAGCAATATTTTACCTCCAAAAGCAGGAATGTTAGCAGTTATCTGAACCCAACTAGATCCGCCATTTGTTGATCTATAAATTCCAGCACCCGGACTATTCAGGTTACCACAAGCGGCAAGGATCTGCTGCGTGTTTTGTGTATTGATGAGAATGTCGGTGGTCATTAAGACGGAATGGATACGATTCCAATAGCCGCCGGCATCAGTTGATTTATAAATTCCTTCAGTAGTTCCAGCGTAGATTGTATTGGGATTAGCGGGATCTAATTTAATAACCTCGATACCATGTGTTTGGTTATAACTCCAGTCGATCGATTTGGACCAAGTTTTGCCATTATCAGAAGATTTGAGGAGACCGATGCCATAGCTTCCGCGGGTAGTTCTAATATTTAAGCCACCGATGGCATCCTGATAGCCATAGACTTCACCTGTACCGATATAAATTATATTAGTATCAGATGGATTTTCGGCAATTGCGCTAACGCTAAGGACAGGAAAGCCGGTCGGGACATAATTCCAAGCTTTAACGCCAACACCGCCTGAATAGCTTCGCCAGAGACCTCCGCTTGCCGATCCGGCATAAATTGTATTAGGATTAAGGGGATTGATATCGATTGAAATGGTTCTACCACCAATATTCTGGGGACCCATTTCCTGCCAAGCGGGAGCTAAAATATTTGACTTTGATAATTTGGTAACTGCAGATTCATAAGCTTTATAATAGGCATTTGCCGAGATATATTTATTTGGATAGGCTCTTTGGATTGTCCAGAAGTCAAGTGACTGCATGGCTCCTGAAAATCTTTCATCATCATCAGGATTTTGATTTACAAAATTTGTCCGGAATGATATATATGCTAACCCAGCAGCAATGAATAGGGTTATTAATAGATAAAAAGATTTCATACCAAAATGTTTTTTATTAGGAATAAACATTACAAAATAAAATAAGGAAAACAAATACAGATAAACGGAGGTTTTTTATAGGATTGAGGAGGGATAAGGAAGAGGCAATATTATGTCAAAATATTTTAACAGAAACATTTATAGTAAAGAAACCGAAATCATTTGAATCAGTAAAGGGAGGCTGATTAAATGGAACAATGTAGTCGTATTCAGGAGTTATAATAAATCTTCCTATTTCAATATGAAGAGGAACGGAAAGCTCATAATCAAGAACAGAAAAAACTTTATTAGTAGTAGTTTTAACATTTTTAGGAACTTTTTTATTTGCATTTATTGTTTTAGCAATGCGGGCAGTTAAAAGTGATTCCGTACCATATACACCAGAAAAATCGGGTTCAAGCCAACAGTGGAAATTAAGTCTTTTAGCGAGATCGATTCTTCTGGAAAGATCAACAGAGATGGTATAATCAGTCTGGTCACCAAAACTAATGTTAAAGGCGGCGCCGGAAGTAAGGAATGAGAATTCGTAACTTAAATTTACTCCGGCAATTCCGTTAATTCCCTGTTTGGATATTTCGCTTGTGTCATTGAAAATATAATGAGTATAAGATAAGGACATTGACAAATTTTCATTGAAGTTGTGATTATAGGAGGCACCCAGTTCAATTTCGTCCCATGGGACAGATGTTCCTTTAATATTGTAGACATTTAGGAATACTCCTAAGCCGATAGGATGGTTATAAAACAAACCTGGGAAGAAAGCACTTTGTGCACCCGCACCCTGGTATCCCCGATACTGCATATCAGTAGTATAACCGATTTTTCCGAAAAGTCCATAGGAATAATAATAATCCCATAGACTATCGAGCAGATCATTTTCATCATTTTGATTATCGAGAAGTTCCTGGGCATAATTGCCGAGGGTGTCCTCAGCAAGCAATGAATCAGAAAGGGGGGTAATTTCTGGTTTTATATTTACAGTTTTGAAAGTATCGTTATCTTCCTTCAGGTTATACTCACAGAATGAAAACCGCGGAGTTAAAACAATTATTATAATAGGTAGTAAAAACAGGGGGTTAATAATATCTCCTACCGCTTTAATCAGGTTCATAGAAAAATAATAAACAATAATAAGTAAATATAAGATATACATTAATTTCGCATTTAATTAGCAAGGCTGATCAACAAAATTTTATAGATAGTTTTGTATGTTTATATTTTAATTTTTACAAAATATGTGGCAATAGCTGATGGCCTGGTTTTTTGCAATATTCTTTTCTTTATACTCTGCGCTTAACTATTATATTGGGCTTAGAGGCTGGCAAGCGCTTGAAGGAGCAGCATATCTACGTCCTTTTTTTCTGATAATATTTCTTTTTTCAGCTCTATCGTATATTTTTTCAAAAGTGGTTCAACGATACCTTCCCACATTTATTTATGAGGTTATAGAAATAATAGGTTCATTCTGGTTTGCCTTCATGCTTTATTTTTTTCTGGCAGTAGTGCTATTGGATGTTATCAGAGTTATGAATTGGGGGTTTAATTTCCTTCCTCATTTTGGAAATTATCAATCTGTTAAGTTAATAACGTTGGGGGTCATAACAGGTATAGTAATACTTATTATTGTTAGCGGATATATTAATACAAGAGCATTAGAAGTAGTAACCTTAAATATTGAAATTCCAGCAAGAAATTCTTCGTTGAAGGAATTAAACGCTGTGCTTATTTCAGACATTCATCTATCTTCAACAAATGGTGATGGATTTGCAGAGAATATAGTAAAGAAAATAAACGCACTGCATCCGGATATTGTTTTTGTAGGGGGAGATCTTGTAGATGATAAAGCCTCTGTGCTCAGAGAAAAGGAAATAGGATTTTCATTCAGGGATATACAATCACCTATGGGAGTATATGGAATTACAGGAAACCATGAATATATAAACGGAGTAGATTCTTCGGTTAAGTATATGAAGGAACTAAATGTTATTCCTATAAGAGACAGTTCGATAACTATTAACCATGGATTTGTTATAATAGGAAGAGAAGACAGATCAAGGGGGTTGAAGAAAAGAATTCCATTAAAGGAATTGGTGGAAAGTTCAGAGAAAAACCTACCAGTAATACTTTTGGATCATACACCATTTCAGCTTGAAGAAGCTATGGAAAACGGAATTGATCTGCAATTATCCGGTCATACGCACCATGGGCAGATGTTCCCGATAAACCTAATTACCAGTACAATTTATGAGTTAAGCGCTGGGTACAAGAAGAAAGGGAAAACGCAATATTATGTGTCTTCCGGGGTTGGAACCTGGGGTCCGCCGGTGAGGACGGGAAGCAGGAGTGAAATAGTGAATTTAAAGATTAAGTTCATTAAATGAACTGAAAAGGGGTAATATATTTCCCGGCAAGTATTGACAAATTAGCGTGCAGTTATTATGTTTATATTCCTTTTTGAATAATATTCCGCGATAGCTCAATGGTGGAGCATTCGGCTGTTAACCGAAGGGTTGCAAGTTCGAGTCTTGCTCGCGGAGCCAATAAACCCCAAAGAAATTTGGGGTTTTCTTTTTTACATCGAACAAACTAACTCTTTAATAATTAAAGGAGATTTGCGATGGCGAGACGTATTGTTGGTATTCATGATAAACTTCCAATATTAGAGACCATACCACTTAGTTTCCAACACCTGACAGCTATGTTTGGGGCTACAATCCTAGTCCCGATTTTGTTAGGAGTTGATCCAGCAATTGCTCTTTTGATGAATGGTATCGGCACATTGATTTATACATGGGTTACGATAGGGGGCATTCCTGCTTATTTGGGTTCAAGTTTTGCTTTTATAGCACCGTCATTGCTGATTATCAGCACCTATGGAGGTTTTAATCATGCCCAATCAGGATTTATTTTTTTCGGGTTGTTTTTTATCGTCATTTCCTTTGTTGTAAAACAATGGGGGATCGGGTGGATAGATGTAGTGATGCCACCAGTTGTAATGGGTGCGGTAGTTGCGATTATAGGGCTTGAGCTTGCTCCAGTTGCAGCAAGACAGGCAGGATTAGCCCCATGGCCAACGGCAGCCGGGAAAGTAATTGAACCCTTTGTAGTTGATACGAATATTCTGACTGTTTCGATGTTTACCCTTTGTATCGGTATAATTGGTTCGGTGATGTTCAGGGGGTTTTTTCAGGTAATCCCAATTTTATTTGCAGTTGTTTGCGGTTATTTTCTTGCCCTTGCCATGGGAATGATTGACACATTAACGATCAGCAATGCTGCATGGTTTTCCGTACCAAACTTCCACGCTCCGCTTTATGATTTAAACGCTATAATTATTATTGCCCCGGCATGTATCGTTGTACTGGCAGAACATATCAGCCATTTGATTGTAACCGGAAAAATTACCGAAACCAATTTGATGGAAAATCCTGGTCTGCACCGCTCATTACTAGGCGATGGTATCAGTAATGTTTTATCCGGATTTACCGGTTCCACTCCCAATACAACTTACGGTGAAAACATTGGCGTTATGGCAATTACACGTGTTTATTCTGTTTGGGTAATACGAGGTGCCGCCATTTTAGCTATAATCTTTTCGTGCATAGGAAAAGTTTCGGCTGCGATTTCAACAATTCCTAATCCTGTAATGGGGGGCATCACAATGCTATTGTATGGAGTAATTGCGGTGCAAGGTTTACGAATTTTAGTAGAGCAAAAAGTAGATTTCAGTAAAAACCGTAATATGGTACTGGGAGCAATTACATTTGTTGTGGGTATAAGCGGGGCGAGCATCAACATCGGATCGGTACAGCTAAAAGGTATGGCCTTTGCGGCTATGATTGGGGTAATTCTGTCCTTGATTTTTTGGTTATTAAATAAGCTTGGATGGATGAACAATGAGGCTTAACTGCCCTGAATAAATCTAGTGAGTTCACCAATAACTGTATCTTTTTCCTCAAGAACGGCTTCCACAACATCGCCAATTGAGATGATGCCTGATAATTTATTATTCTCCATGACAGGCAAATGACGGATTTTTTTGTTTATCATGATTGCCATACATTCTTCTATACTTTGGGATGGTTCTACATAAATTACTTTATCCGACATAATATCAATGACACTAGTGTCCTTTGAAAATTTGCCGTGAAGTACAACTTTTCTTGCATAATCCCTTTCAGATAATATCCCTTTAATTTTACCATTTTCAATTACCAATACAGCACCTGCTTCTTTCTCTGCCATTAATTGAAGGGCTTCATATACAGAAGCATCCGGTGAAACTGACCAGATTAAATTCCCTTTCTTGTTAAGAATTTCTCTTACCGTTCTCATAATTTTTCCTGCTTAATATTTACAAATTAAATATATTCAGAGATAATGCTCAGAACGTTTTCTTTTAATTGCTCTATCGTATCATCATTCGTGATATGCTTGTCAATTAAATGGGGACTTATTCCCTGTTCCGAGGCATGACCATCAGGGACACAACCAGGCCGTAAAATTTCAATAACTATTCCCCCTAACTCTTTAACAAGTTCAGGTTCATTATCAAACCTGCAATCATCAATAGCAATAACGTCATAGAGCGGGGCACATAATTTTATTTGTTCTCTCATTTTTTTGATCCAAATATCATTATCATAAGCCCGCCCACATTCAGTTCCTATAACCTGTAAGAGTCTTCTTCCCTTTTCATCTTTAACCCCATCCCAATTAAAACTAGATAGAGCAATCTGTTTGACCGGATCGGCAAAGCTTAAAATTTTTACTCCCGGAATAAAATTCGCTGCTGTTGTCTTGCCTGATTGTGCAAGTCCTGCAAAGGCGATAATCTTCATATAGTAATAATCTTCATATATTATTTGTTTGGATTGTTTTCACAAATATAATCACGAATATAGAAATAAACATATTTTTCCGATGAGGAATATAGAAATAGTTGGGACAGTTTATTCTTTTAATTTGAAAGAAATAATTATTTTGAAGAAATAGTAATAGTTGTGGAATAGAGATCTTTCCCTTTATCGTCGAAATAAACTGCCGTAGCTGATTCGGGAGTTATGGTCATAGATAAAAATCCAGGGGAGCCGACGCCGAATTTCACATCATCACGATCGCTTACAGGTCTTGAAACAGAACCACCTCCGCAAACAAAAAAGTTTACATTACCATGGACAAGATATTGCAGAAAGTGTTCATGACCGCAGAAATAAATCCGAACGCCATATTTCTGAAGCAGAGGAAGAACATCATCTATCAATTCTTTTGTATTTCCATGATTACCGACAGAAGAATAAATGGGGTGATGTCCGACTACAATTTTCCAAAGTGCATGGGATGAAGCTAAGACAGAGTCAATCCAGTGGAGCTGTTTATGAATATCCTGCCCAAGGACATGATATATAGAATCGTTATTTCTGTAATCAGTAATAAAGGGAGATGTATCTATATGAACGAAAAGGACATCGGCGGTATCATTTATTTTTTCCGTATGGGCATAATAACGACCGGGCATATTCCAACGTTTGCTAAATTGGGTATATTCAATTTCCGCCTGTGCACTACCAACATAATCATGATTTCCAAGAGAAGCATACCATGGAATCATAAGAGAGGGAGAGGAATATATATCTTCATATTCACTCTTCCAGCGTGGATCGTGTGCACTTGGTATACCATTTTGGTGATAATTATCTCCACCAGTAATTATAAATTTGCTTTTTTCGACTTGGGCAATTTGACCTAATTGAAACGCAACATCTCGCTGGATTTTTCCTCCTTGTCCTCCGAAATCACTAATCACAAGAAAATTAAGAGAATCAGGAAAATGTTTTACAGAGGAAGACTGTCCATATAGCGGAAGGCAAAAAAGGATTAGTAAAAAGAAGGATTCAGTGAATTTTCTATACTTATTTATTAGTGCCATGCAGAGATTTATTTGAGATTATTATTAATGATACAAAAGCCCCGGTAAAAACCAAGGCTTATAAATATTAAATAGTTAACTGCAACTGAATAATTACTTTTTCTGTTTTTTTAGAGCAGTAGTATTGTCTATTTCCGACTTGCAAGCTTTCTTAAATTTTTCATCTGTTAGTCCCTGTTTGAAAAATTCAATAGCTTTATCGAGATCACCTTTTTGTTTATACAAAGTACCTTTATAATAACCGATTGCTCCCTCAGTAACGGTCTTCTTAATTGAGAGTGCTTTATCAAAAGACTGCAGAGCGAGGTCATATTTTTTCTTTTCAGTATAAGTTTTACCAAGCCATAGATATGCCTGGTCATATTCTACCTGTTCATGTGATTTAGTAAAATTTTCGATAGCAGCATCCCATTTTTTATCAGAATAAGATGCAGTACCAAGCTGAAAATAAACGGCTTTTAAAGATTCTTTGCTATTGTTTTTAAGAGTTTCAATTTTTGTTATCTCCTGAGCTTTCAGATAATTAGGGAGAGCATTCTTAAAATCTTTTGCAGCAAAATACATACCTCCTAAAGTATAATAAGCGATATCATAGGTGGAATCAAGAGCCACAGCTAATTTTACTTCCGTAATTGCTTCAGGAAGTTTCAGCATTTTAGACAAGGTTATACCTTTTGTTAAGTATACCTTTGAATCTTTTTTCAAATCAAGAGATTTATTAAACATTGCGATTGCCTCATCAAATTTGCTGGATTTGGACAAATCGATACCCTGATTATAATATTCTATTGCCATAGTTTGCTGCATATCGTTGATCCGAGCTTCGGCATCAGATTTTTTCTGAGAATCCTGAGTTAATTTAATCAGGTTCCTATTAACAGTAATAGCTTTATCATATAGTTTCTGATTATTATAGGCGGCAGCTAATTGAATATAGGCCGGTTCAGAAATTTTATCAAGGGTGATACATTCTTCAAACTGTTTAGCTGCACAATCCCAATTACTAAGCTTAAAGCATATTTGTCCCTTAATAAAAACATTACGATAATCGTGAGAGATAGCGAGAGAGCTGTCAATAAAAACAGCAGCATCTTTCAGATTATTAGCTTTCATGGCTTCAACGCTTTTGTTATAATAGATTGCTGCGTTATTGTCCATTTTATGAGCGGAATCCTGCTGTTGAGCTGGGACACTAACCGATAAAAATGCAAATAAAGCAAGAATTGAAAAATAATTTAACTTCATATATTCCTTAAAATTAAAGTTATTAAATAAGTATTTACCAAGTTACCGAATGATAAAGTTTATAGATTGAAGTGTTTTCCCTGAAAAAGCTATAAACTTCAGGGGTACAATCTATTAAAAAAAGTCAAAAATACAATAGAATGTTGTATTTTTTAGATTCGAGCATAAAAATACCCGGTTATCTAAGAATCCAGTAAAAAACAGAGGGATTCTGGAAAAAGAATTCTTTAGCAACATAATACAAAATCAGGAAATAAAAAGTCCAAAAATTGAGAATAGATAAATTATTAATTTCCAAATATTCCACTTGATTAATAAACTATCCGGATATATTTTAATCAAAGGACATTATTAATAATTTTATATTGAATAAAATGATAACATTATTAAGGAATTCAATATTAGTAATATTGGTCTCAATTTTATCAATTCAAATATTTTCTCAAACTAAACTATTGAATAAAAAGATGGAAATAAAAATCAAAAGCAATGCATTCCATGAAGGGGGTGTAATACCCTCAAAATATTCATGTGAAGATGAGAACATATCTCCACAACTTCATTGGAATGAAGTGTCAAAGGATACAAAATCATACGCAATTATTTTAGATGATCCGGATGCTCCCGGCGGTGACTTTGTGCATTGGGTAATTTTTAATATTCCCGAAAACATGTTGGAATTACATGAAAATGTTACGCCCTCCAGAAATATCCCGGATGAAGTAATGCTGGGGACAAATAGTTTCGGTAGGATAGGTTACGGGGGACCATGTCCACCTCCAGGAAAAGCACACCATTATTATTTCAGAATATATGCATTGGATACAATACTACACCACATTGAATCAGGTGCCACAAAAGAACAGCTTGTAAAAGCTATGGAAGGGCATATTATAGCTAAAGGGGAATTAATGGGGTTGTATAAGAGGACAATGTAAAAGTTTTGTAAAGAAGTTTTTCATCATATGAATTCAGGGGTGAATCGATTAGCTTTGTATTGAAATTAAATATATAAACCAACCTTCAGCCATCAATTCCCTGATAGTTTTTCTTTAGCCGATGAATGAATGTTGATTATTAAAAGGCAATATAATGCAAAGTTCACTTCATCGTTTCCATATACCCGTAATGGGATTAAGTTTCACAATAGATTCCCCAATAAGGATAGCACCATTTGGAATATCATCAGTAATTTCAATAGTTGATGATGTGCTAATTGAACGGATACGCAAGTATTATTGCCAAAAATTTAATTTTACTTATACTGAAATTAAAAGAAATTCACCTGACAGCAGAGCCAAAAGGATTACAGAATATCTTAATCTTGTTCATCAGATTGTTCATCTTAAAATGGAAGAGATTAAGAAACAACCTTTTTTCCTTAACAATGACAAAACAAAATATTTTCAAATGCTACCGGAGGAAAGTCCATTAAAAGCAGGTTATACAAAACTACTTCAAATGAAGAATGGTTTTGAGAAACTTCATTTTGCAGAAAAACTGACGAATATGATGAGTCCAGGATCAATTGATGTAAATATAATGTCGAAAGTGGATAAGCAGAATTTTGATGAGAACGGGGAAAAGTTAGGGGAAGAATATAGCGACGCAAAGGCAGTATTACGAGGATATGCAAAAAGCTGTCTTAATTCTTCAGTTGTATTTTCAGCAGGATTTAACAGAAACTTATGCAGTTATATTGCTCAATTCAATGATTTTTACAGAGATAAAAATGGTGAGTTGAAGAAAAAGATAACAATAAAAGTAAGCGATTTCCGTTCTGCACTTATCCAAGGAAAATTTTTAGCAACAAAGGGGTTGGAAGTAAGCGAATTCAGGATTGAGTCAGGATTAAACTGCGGCGGGCATGCATTTGCTTCGCAGGGATATCTGCTTCCATCCCTATTAAACGAATTCAAGGAAAAGAAAGACCAATTAACGATACAGCTTAAACCACTAATCATAAATTTTTATACCAATATGGGCTTAACCTATCCTGAATCAGCAATGGAAGCCAAGCCACTCATTACAGTACAGGGAGGAATTGGAACAAACGGTGAAGCGCGCAGGCTAACGGAAGATTTCGGATGTGATGCAACAGGCTGGGGCACACCATTTTTATTGGTACCCGAAGCGACATGTGTAGATAAAGAAACATTAGCTCTTTTAATAAAAGCCAAAAAAGAAGATCAGATATTGAGTGATGTTTCACCACTTGGTGTTCCATTTAATAATCTTAAAATGACAAGTTCAGAATTGTGGACGAAAGAAAGAGCTGTATCCTCAAAACCAGGATCCACCTGTCCGAAAGGATTTTTGAAATTGAGTTCAAATCTTACAGGAGCACCACTTTGTACGGCTTCCAATCCTTATCAAACCAAAATCCGGGAAGATATTTTGCTATCTGATAAGTCAGACGAGCAGAAAGAGAAAGAAATAAATTCATTTTCTGAGAAAGTTTGTTTATGCATGCATCTTGCAAACGGTGCGCTAAGTGCATTAGACATAATCAAAGGAGGAGAGAATGTTCCAAAGGCTGTATGTCCAGGTCCTAACATTGCATATTTCGACAGAGAATACACACTCATAGAAATGGTTAACCATATATACGGGAGAGGAAAATCTTTAGTATCATCAGACAGACCACATATGTTCAGCCAAGAAGTTGAAATATATGTGAACTACTTTGAAAAATTACTAAACACAATGGAACTGAATGCCGCAGGAAAATCATATCTCAAAATATTCTTAGAAAATCTGGAAAACGGCATAGATTTTATATTGTCGATTGCTGAGAGAAAACCATACGAGGGAGAAAATTTAGAAACAGTTGTATCATTTGTACTTAATCAAAGAGAAAGATTACGTGCAATTAGCAGGAAAGGATTACAGACAACCGAAGCGCTCATTGCATCATAATGAATTTAGGAGTTGTTCAGGTAGCCCGATTTTGAGCAAATTTTCAATTGCACTTTTTAAATCATTTTTAAAATAAGATTTCATTAAAAATAAGTTCTGCAAAAAATGAGTACCTTTTACGATTTGAGAAGGGGAAAGTCTTAATGCAAGCAAGCAAAATATTATTTCTTATTATTTTTCTTTTTTTCGAATATCTTATCAGAAAGACCTTTGTTAACTTTATAGTTGGAATAGGTAATATATACCTTACCAGAAGTAGACCTACCAATATTTTTCAGTGATTCTGTTTCAGCTTGTCCCGTAAAAGCTTTGGATATATTCATTTTATCTATGTTGAATCCAAAAACCATTGAAATAGGAAGGTAATAATTTTTTTTATCCTCATCATATTTTAAGTCAATTGTGAAAGTACCATTAGTTCTAGTTGTAGATTCAACTTTTCTAATAATATTCTGCAATTGGTCAACCCATAAGGTAGTAAGCACAATATCCCCCTTTTCGGAGTAAGGAATTACTTTAATAACAGAAACCGGATGATTTTCTATATAATCTTCCTTTTGATAAAGAGCAGTATAATCTTTTTTTAAGAAGGAAAGAGGAAAAAAATTTATTCCTTCTTTAGGAATCATAGCAAATCCATCAGATTCAAAATGTATTTTATCGGGTTGTTTAAAGTAGATCTTTGCTTTTGTATCGGGGACTTTAATGAAATCAACATCAACTTTAATATTAACATCGACCTCATAATCTTTTATTTTGCTAAAGGATTCTATTACTTTTTTCAGAATTAGGTCGGGATCCTTACTCTGGGAATATGCAAATCCGTTTAATAGTAAAATAATAGATACAATTAAATTCCTCATTATTAACTCCGGATCATTAAGTTAAAATATCTTTTTTATGAAAAATGTATACAGTAACACCAAAAAAAACGAGAATATGACCTGTTAATATTAAAATTGACTCTATTATTTTGGAAACATCAAGAGGGTTATCGAAGAATAGCCTCCATGAGGACATATAAGTAGTAAAGAGAAAAGGTTTGATTTTTTGGAAAATATCAATATCAATGGCTGAAATAATTATGAAAGCGATTATAATAGCCATTGTAGAAACAATAGGTCCTATGGCACTTTCGACAAGTGATGAAAACAGGAAGGCAAGCGAAGCAACAACCATCATACTTAAAGAAGCAAATGAATAACCAAATAGAAATCTCCAAAAGATATCATATTTAGGAAATATTATAATACTTGAACTTTTGATAACGATTAATTCACCAACGCCAAAAATAATTATTCCGAGACCAAGACTTATAACAGCAAGCCATAGTACTAATAAATTGGTATAAATAATACCTGAAAGGAATTTAGAACTTAATATCTTAAATCTTGAAACAGGTCTTGTAATCAATAGCCTATAGGTCCCGGCGGTAGCTTCTCCGGCAAGTAGATCCCCGGCGACCAGAGTTATTAAAAATGGGATATGAATAACCAAGCTGTTTAGAATGATATATGAGATAAGATACCCATTAAGAAGATTGCCTACGAAAACAAATGATTGCTGCAAATTACGAGTCATAAAATCAAGTGACCTTTCCCCTTCCGCAAGTATGGCAAGCTGAATTACCGGCACGAGCACAGCAATTGCAATAAAACCGATATATGTTCTCCACTTTTTAAATATCTTATAAAGTTCAATTCTAACTAAGGTTAACATTAAGCCCCTTTCTCAGTAATATTAAGAAAATATTGTTCAAGGGAGCGTGCCGGAATTACAGCACTTACATCAATACCGTTTTCAACAAGGTAACTATTCAGCTTTGGTATTTCATCATTGGTCAAGGAAAAAACAAACTTATTATTGGCGAAAGATTCGATTTTGTGAATCCATGAGGAATTATTGAGAATGATTTTAGTTTTTTCATTATCATTTATTTCAAAAGTAACTTTAAGCCTATTAGCATTCAGAAGTTCGTTTACATTGCCTTCGATTATAGCAGAACCTTTATCGATAATAACCATTCTGTTAGCCACCAATTCAATTTCATACAAAATATGNNTCCCTGACCTCTTTCATACCTTGTGGATCCAACCCTGTAGTGGGTTCATCCAAGATAATCAGATCAGGATCATGAATTAGAGCTTGTGCGAGACCCAATCTTTGTTTCATTCCATGCGAAAATGTTTTTACTTTACTCTTAAATCTTTTTTCGAGACCGACGAGCTCAAGAACCTCCATTATTCTTTTTTGCGAAACATCACTTTTTGAAAGTCTTCCGAGTATTTCTAAATTTTTATATGCTGACAGGTAACCATAAAAGTCGGGTTTCTCGACAATGGCTCCAATTCTTTTTAAGATATTAATCCTATTCGTCATCAAGTCTTTGCCAAAAATCCTTATGTTTCCTTCAGTAGGAGTAATTAAAGACAGCAACATTCTAATAGTAGTGCTTTTTCCAGCACCATTGGGACCTAAAAACCCAAATACATCTCCTTTATAAACAGTTAAGTTGAGATCTTTCACGGCCCATAATTCATTGAATTGTTTTGAAAGATTTTCAACTTCAATTATTTTTTCATTATTCAAGTCTATTCCTAAGATTATATAAAATAGGACAAATAAGAAATTTGTTTAATTAATAATCACTTTTACAAAAATAGAATATATTATAATAATATATAAAATAATTTATAATAGCCGAATATTAGACGATTTGGTAAATAAGAGGTAATAATGTATTAGCTAATTACAACTTCGAACTCATTATTCCTTCGATTCTTCTGCCCCCCATGAATCGTTGAGAGTAGTAGTCAAGATCAAGAGAAGAAACAATGACCCCATTCTTTGAGCTTGAGTGTGCAAATAAGTTATCCCCGATATAAATACCAACATGTCCAGGACGAACTCGTCTTCTTGTATTAAAGAAAATAAGATCCCCAAACTGCAATTTTTCACGGTCATCAACAACAAAACCCTGAGTATATTGGTCCCTTGCAGATCTTAAAAGAATGACAGAAAAAGTGTTCTGAAAAATTGCTTGAGTAAAAGCGGAGCAATCGATACCATTTTTAGAATTCCCCCCATATTTATAAGGAGTATCAAGGTATTTAATTATTTCCATCAACATTTTTTCTTTTACCGAATTATCGACTGGTAAATTTTTTGAATCTTTGCTTGTACCAATTTTCTGCATTAATGAAGAAATATCTATAGATTGAGTTTCATCGGGAAGTTCTTCTGAATCATTATCATCAGATATTTCGTCAGTATTGCTGGAATCCGGAACAGAACTATTCTGGGATTCATTTGAATTAAAACGAACATTCGGATCGTTTTTATCTGTTTGCTCTCCTTTGGGTTTGAAACGAACAGAGCTTGATGAAGCAGAACAGCCGAATATCAGCAAGACACCCATGAGGCCGATCATCAGAAGCCAGGTCAGTATTTTCATATATTTATCCTAAATATGATTTTAAATTTTTACTTCTTGANNAGACCAAAATAAAATTTAATAACCTCAGCTTCACGATCTGATAATGTTGATAAAATTCTATTGATTTCGATTTTTAAAGATTCACTTATCAACAAATGATCGGGTGTAGGATATTCTTCATTCTCAATAACATCAAGAAGTCTATTTTCATCACCCTGCTTCAATGGAGCATCCATAGAAATATGATGCCCGGAAATTTTTAAAGCTTCAGTCACTTCACTAGTATCTATCTGCAATTCCTTGGCTAATTCTAAGGAGTTTGGTTCCCTTTCGTACTCCTGTTCAAGATTACGATAAGCTTTTCCTATTTTATTTAATGTACCAACCCGATTTAAGGGTAATCTCACAATCCTAGATTGTTCGGCAAGAGCCTGTAGAATCGACTGTCTTATCCACCAAACCGCATAGGAAATAAATTTAAATCCCCTTGTTTCATCAAATCTGGAGGCAGCTTTTATTAAACCAAGATTCCCTTCATTTATTAAATCCCCCAAAGAAAGACCTTGATTCTGGAATTGTTTTGCTACACTAACAACAAATCTTAAATTTGCTTTAGTGAGCTGTTCGAAAGCACTTCTATCCCCTTTTCTTATTTTTATAGCAAGCTGAATTTCGTCTTCAGGAGAAAGGAGATCAACTTTACCAATTTCCTGAAGATATTTATCAAGAGACTGGCTCTCACGGTTAGTAAATTGTTTAGCAATTTTCAATAAACTACCTCACTAATTACTTTAGTATATTTATCGAATCAATAATTCCAACTATTGAAGCATCTACAGGTGCAAAATCAACCGGTAATGGAATCACTGCTTCAGAGGCAGTAATGTAAAAAATAAATTCGCCAGCACCTGCTCCTACTGTATCAACAGCAATGATAGGCTCGCCAATTTTCTCATAATCTGCGTTAATAGGCTGAATTAAAAGCATTTTAAAGCTGTTCAAAGCTTCATACTTTTGAGTAGCCCAAATATTACCAATGACTTTGCCAAGGAACAAATATATTTCCTTTAACTTATTTTGAAGTAGTGAATTTAAAAGTTTACTAAAATATAATAATAGAATCTTAAAAAAAAGTAAAAATTATACGTTTGATTTTTCTGCCAACATTTCCTTGATAGAAACATCAAGTTTGTCAACAATAGCCATAATAACGGCATCGACCGGTTTATTTTTGGTGATAACGGTCTGACGGGCTGAACTGCCAGAAGCAACCAGAACTATTTCTCCTTCCCCAGCACCTACGCTATCCACGGCTATTAAAAAATTGCTTTTTTCCTGGAAATCCAGGTCCAACTGCCTAACAATTAAAAGTTTGGATCCGACAAGATTTTCATCTTTTTTAGTAGACCAAACAGTACCAATTACTTTTCCTAAAATCATTTATTCAATACCTCCGGTGGATGTAATAAATTTATATCTGTATTAATATACCTTTCTCTATTTAAAATTACAATTCTCGATTTATTATTTTTTGCAATTGTATATCTAATAGAGTCTATTAAATTATCAATTTTATTTTCCCATGCAAAGAAGGAAATATATTTCCTGACTTATCATTATTCATAAAGAAAACTTTTCCCTTCTAATGAATTGTTAACATCAAAGAATTCAGCAACAGTTTTTGCAACATCAGAGAATGTTTTTCTTATTCCAAGGTTTTTTCCCAGTTTTCCTTTTTGATAAAACAAAAGGGGGACAAACTCTCTGCTATGATCGGTACTAACAGAAGTGGGATCGTTACCATGATCGGCAGTAATAACCAATAAGTCAGTTTCATGCATTTTATTAAGGAATTCCGGAAGAAAATCGTCAAACTCCTTTAATGAATCAGCAAATCCAAATGGATCATTTCTATGCCCATAATAGACATCAAAATCGACAAGATTGGCAAATATAAATGATTTGTTTGATTTAACAGCATACTCCACTAATCTCTGACAACCTTCTTTGTTTGATTTTGTCTTTTGCTGAACTGAAATGCCTTTATAGTTAAAAAGATCATTTATTTTCCCAATGGCAACAGTCGGAATATTGTTTTTTTGAAGTAAGTCCAAAATAGTTGCTGAAGGAGGATCGAGTGAGAAATCTTTTCTGTTAGTGGTTCTTTTATATTCTCCAGGTCTTCCTAAGAACGGGCGGGCGATAACTCTACCGACATTCAGGGGAGGAGTAAGTACATTATGACGAGTAATTTCACATATTTCATAAAGTCGTTGTAATGGAATTGTTTCCTCATGAGAAGCAATCTGAAAAACTGAATCACCTGATGTATAAACTATCGGATAACCTGTTTTTTGATGTTCCTCTCCAAGTTCTTTAATAATTTCTGTTCCAGAGGCGGGTTTATTTCCAAGAATGCCTTTGCAATGAGTAAAATGAAGAAATTTACTAATCAATTCATCAGGGAATCCATTCGGAAAGTAAGAGAAATCTTTAGTGGTTTTTAATCCGGCAATTTCCCAATGTCCGGAAATTGAATCTTTTCCCTTTGAAACCTCAGTCATTTTGCCAAAAGAGGAGATAGCATTTTTGATAGTTGGAATCCCTTTGATAGGTATAATATTTCCCAATCCCATTCTGGCCAAATTAGGAAGATTCAGTCCATTAACCTTTTGGGCCATATTAGAAAGTGTATTGCTTCCCACATCTCCATATATATCTGCATCGGGCAGTTCACCAACACCGACGCCATCTAAAATAACAATAAAAAAACTATTCACGTTTCATCTTCTATTTGTATATAATAAAATAAATTGTTTTAGTTAATATTTCGGACAGTATTGCCGCCTTTTTCCAGAGCTTTTTGGAGTGCCAGGTCGGCATTATAAATTATCTCATCAGCAGTACCTTTATTAGTAGCAGAGGCCACACCAATAGAGACAGTATAAGTTGTTTGCTTTGAAACAACTGCTATTGGATGTCTAGCTATCTTTACCCTTAGTTTTTCGGACCAAAGAAAAACATCCTTTGTATTAGAGTTGAAGAAGAAAATGCCAAAAACTCTTTCGCTAATTCTACCAAGTATATTTAGTGGTGTCAATTCTTTTGATATTGTTTCCGTTATTGTTGATAATACATTAGGGAATGGGTTTCCATCAAACAGAGACTCTTGTTCTAAAAAATCATCAATCCTAATAAGTGCCATAGAACAGGGGATTTTTAATAACTCCCCCTTCAATAAATCTGAGGTCATCCTCTCTTTAAAGGAATCAGCAGTTAATGTTTTGGTCTCAATATCAATAGCCAGATAACTTTTATAAAGCGCCTGGGTTGAAAATGAATAAATAATAAATGATATTATATTATATGCGCTTTTGAGGAACTGAACATCAGTATTTGTATAAGCATTCTTTTTTAAACTTTCAAAGCAAAATACACCATAGTTTTGGTTGTTATAAATAAGTGGTAAAGCTAAAAAAGATCCGTCAAAGCTTACGTCTTCCATTTTAGAGAAACGGATATATTCATTGACCGAAGTATCATCAATCTTGACAGGCATGCCAGTGACTATTGATTTACCAACTAATGTTCCATTCAAATCAATTTCTAAATTTTCACCGACATATTTTAAAGAAGTATTATTGCAGATTTTTATAGTCTTAAATTTCTGCTCGACGGGAAGGAAATAAACAAAAACAAAGGCGTCCCAAGGGATTAATAAAGACACAGTTTCCTGAATTGAATTTGAAAGATCGTTAATATTTTCAATTTTATGATCAGGATTAATTAAATTCAAGAGTCCATTTAATCTTTGCTGAGAAACTGATTCGGTGTGTTTTTCTTCAAAAATATTAATTAACATGGTGATCAGGCGGACAAATCTA
The DNA here is from genome assembly GCA_003141435.1 of Ignavibacteriales bacterium. Lineage (GTDB taxonomy): Bacteria > Bacteroidota > Ignavibacteria > Ignavibacteriales > Ignavibacteriaceae > Fen-1301. The sequence continues at coordinate 1,728 of PLLW01000071.1, read as the reverse complement.
CCTAACGAGAAGATAGTCTCAATTCCAAAAGCATCTTCCGCTTTTGAATCAATTGCAATTATTGCAATCAGGTTTTTATCATAAAATAATGGAACTCCAACAAAACTCTTTATGTTTTGCGGAGAGTTATAATATCTTATAACATCAGCCTCGGCGGCAGATGATATATTGTTTAAAAGTTCAGGTTCACCTGTTTGGACAATTTTACTTAAAATATCGTCTTCAACATCAAATTTTCTATTAGAAAAATCAGTAGAACTTGAGATATATTTTTCAATCGTCAACTTTTCTTTCTTTTTATTATACCAGAAAAATATTGCGCTATTAGCTGTGAATGCCTCTTTAATAACTGCAAGCATTTTTTCAAGTACAAAAGTAAACTGTCCATCATTCCCAATTCCCTGAGGAAGCGATTCATTTGCAATTTCTTCGAATCTTTCCTTCAAATCCGGTGGTTTGAGAGTTGTTTTGGACAATTTAAAATCCGGAGTGTAATTATCGGCAGTAATTACTTCGATATTCTTTGTCCGAGAAACTATTTCAAAAGATTCATTAAAATTCTCCTGATCACCTACAGGTTTAGTTAAATCCTCATCATTTTTAATAAAGAAATTTTTATCAAAATGGGAAGTATCCCGGAAAAAAATGATAAAAGCCACATAAATAATGATTACTGCAAGCGTAATGACTCTAATAGTGAGGTCATCTGTAACAAATAAGATAACAGCTAAAAGTGGCACAAAGAGAAAAATAATTAACCTTTTTTTTTGCCGACGGTCCATATAAGAATAATATTGGAATTAGTTATTAAAAAGGAGATTTATACTTACAATTTTTGAATAGCACATAAAAGATAATGATTAAAAATAAACAATTAATCTTTTAAAAACAGCGATGACAGAATATTCAGAATATCCTTGTGCCCGATATAATTCTTAGCAGAATAAGGAAAAAGATTATCACCCTGGCTCAGTTCCGGAAAATATTCAATTATTTTTTTCTTGGCTACTGATAACTCTGACTGTTTTAATTTATCTGTCTTGGAAAGAATAATTATATATGGGATCTGGCTAGTTTTTAATAGTTGGTTAAGTTCTATATCAAGGATAGTTGGTGTATGCCTGCTATCAACTAGATGAAATGCCATTTTAATACTACCAGAAGTATTAAAAAAATCTTTTATTAAATTACCCCAGAACTCCCTCTCTTTTTTGCTAATTTTGGCATATCCGAACCCTGGAAGATCGACAATATAAAATTTTTCATTAATCAAATAATAATTTATTGACCTAGTTTTCCCTGGAGTGGAACTAGTTTTTGCAAGATCCTTTCTGTTAAACAAAGAATTTAGAAATGAAGATTTTCCGACATTTGATCTACCGCAAAGGATGATTTCCGGTTTTTTATTTTCCGGAAGTTGAGAAACATTATATACTGATTTAACAAATTCTTGTTTTTTAAACATTAACTATTATTTAAAAATAAAAAAGACGCTCGAAGAGCGTCTTAGAATAGTAAAAAATCAATCTATTTTTTATCTGAAGATTCTTCCAAAACCTGAGCCTCGTCCACATTCTGGTTTAGTTCAGCCTCTTTTTTAGTTTCTTTTCTGGTTTGTCTTTTTTCTTTCTGTGTTTCAGCTTTAGCATTAGCGACATCATTATAATCAACTAATTCAATAACAGCCATGGAAGCGGAATCTCCAATCCTATTACCAAGTTTTACAAC
>PLLW01000079.1:3180-8088 GCA_003141435.1 Ignavibacteriales bacterium | reverse complement strand
CTTGACTGAGCATTTGTCCTATAAAGAATTCCGATATCATTTAACGATAGTTTTCTTTTTGATATTTCCTGTTTTATACACTTTGCAATCTGGTAAGCCTCATCTTTTTCATCAGAGCATTTTATCAGAGTTAGCAACTCCCCATCATTGTTATCCGTCCACAATGTTTTCATGATCTGGGACTGATTATTCTTGATAACAGAGTCTGCAGCAAGGAGGATATGCTTAGTTGATCTATAGTTCTGCTCTAACTTAAATAGCTTAAACTTTGGGAAATCTTTTTGGAAATGGAGCATATTCTCAATGGTAGCGCCCCTCCAGCTGTAGATGCTCTGGGCATCATCCCCAACCACGGCGATGTTACCATCCTTCGGAACAATCATTTTCAGGAGTTCATACTGAGCCTTATTAGTATCCTGGAATTCATCAACAAGAACGTGGGTAAATCTTTTTTTATATTTCTGATGAATCTTGGGATTTTCTTTAAACAGCTCGCTGGGTTTAAGGAGGAGATCCTCAAAGTCCATAGCATTATTTTCTTTAAGCCTTTTTTGGTATTCCACGTATATTTCTGCTATCTTCTCATCGGTGACAGGATTTTTCATATGGTGCTGCCTAAATTCGGGTGGCATAATCATATGATTCTTAAGAAAGCTTATTCTATGTTTGACATTATTGGTTGTTAAAGATTCAAGTTCAATATTAAGGTTCGAAATTATATTTGACACCAGCGAGGCAGAATCCTCCGCATCATAAATAGAGAAATTCTTTTCATAATTAAGATATTTTGCTTCGATTCTTAGAATCCTTGCAAAGATAGAATGGAAAGTACCCATCCAAATTAAGTCAGCTTTGCTACCTACCAGCTTCTTAATTCTTTGTTTCATTTCATTAGCAGCTTTGTTGGTAAAAGTTAAAGCAAGAATATTCTCAGGGTCAACCCCCTGATCCAACAAATATGCTACCTTGTAGGTTAAGACCTTAGTCTTTCCGGAGCCCGCACCTGCAACAATCATTACGGGTCCATTTATCTGCTCAACAGCCTTTTTCTGTTCGCTGTTCAATGATTTTATACTTAACATATATCTCTAATTTTTGATCTGCAAATATATGTAATTGAAAAGTGAATTAAAAGGAATGAAATTTGTGTGGGACTAGAAATATATGGCAAAGAATCCTGAGTATAATCCAATAGATATTTCACTGAATTCGCTATCCTTTCCCCCGGGTTTAAAGTTATAGCGAAATCTTGAATAAAGAGTGAACGTATCAAATATTTTCAACCACCCGATAGAGAGTTCGGGACTAATCCCATTGAAACCCTTCAAGTTAGTGAAGCCATCGATACCCGGAGAAACATATTCAATCCCCGGGACTTCAATTAAATGTTTGTATCCCAACCTGAGAAAATTCCTTACCGGGGCATGAAATATGTATGAATATTCAAAAGAGAAATAACCAGTGGGATAAGAAAAGCTTCCTGATCTAATAAATACAAGAGGAATTTCTTTATTAAGGTTGAAATATGATTTTCCTCCCCAATTAATATAAACCGGAGAAGGAAGAATAAATGCAGTCCCGCCTAACAAGCACAATAATAAAAAATTCGATTCGCTCTTTATCTCCACCTCTTTGGGAAAATCAACCTCATAAATTTCACTGTTATACTTTCTTCCCAGTGAGTCCACAACCTGAACAACGAAATGAATTTGTTTTGATTTTAATTTAAGGCTGAATACATCAATGCTATCCTTATGAGTTTCGGCCAGTTCTTTTGAAACCAAATACTCATATTTATCTTCAACAATAATTTTAGATTTAACGGGAAGATTTGTAAAAAATGAAACGATTAATATAGGCGGTTTATCAGGAGTTATATAATTATCAATAAGGTAGACTTCAACAGAATCCGGTTCAGACTTACCTTGAGAAAAAACATCCAATGAGATAAGCAGAAAAAAGAAAAGAAGAAGAAGTTTTCTCATATAAAATTAAACCCCCGAAGGAATTCAATAACGGATAATTTTTTCTTTCCTTCCTGCTGAAGTTCTATAATGCTGAGAGAGTATTGTCCGCACCCAATTACCAGATTCTCTTTGCCAGCGAATATTTCCCCGGGTTTCAATACCTTTTCTTTATTGACCGATGCATTATAAATCTTGATCAGCTTATCCTTAAAAAAGAAATATGCTCCCGGATAGGGAGACAAACCTCTGATTAGGTTATTGATATCAGAAGCCGGTTTGTTCCAGTCAATTAAGCAAATTTCCTTATTGATTTTGGGAGCAGGTGAAGCCAGAGTATCCTCCTGATCCTGGAGAGTGAAACTACCTGAATTTATAAGGTCGATTGTTTCTATAACGGCATCAGCGCCAATAATACTCAATTTATCATGTATAGAACCAAAATTATCATCATCCAAAACCTCTATTTTCTTTTGGATAAATATGTTACCTGTATCTACTTTATCTTCAAGCGCAAATGTAGTAACACCAGTTTCCTTATCACCATTAATAATAGACCATTGAATCGGGGCTGCTCCGCGATATTTTGGAAGCAACGAAGCATGCAGATTAAAGGAACCATATTTTGGAATTGAAAACACTTGCCTTGGCAATATACGGAAGGCAACTACTACAAGAAGGTCGGGAGCAAGCTCTTTTAGAGAGTTGATAAAGCCATCATCTTTTAGCCGTTCCGGCTGCATAAGAGGAAGATTGTTTATTAAAGCAAATTCTTTAACCGGAGTAAAGGAGACTTTCTGTCCTCTTCCCCTTTCTTTATCGGGAGCAGTTACAACGGCAAGCAGCTTATGCCTTGAATTAAAAATCTTTTCAAGAGAAGGAATTGCAAAATCGGGAGTCCCCATAAATATTATATTCATTATAGGCGATAATCAGAATCTACAGTTACAGGATAATCGACATCCAGTTGTCTGTTTTTAATCAGGCTCAAAGGTTTCTTTAATTTTTTCTTCTCAATCTGATCAATAAGATCAGTAAATAAAATTCCGCTAAGATGATCAAATTCATGCTGGATAACACGAGCTAACAAATCAGTAGCTTCAAGTTCGTTCTCCTTCATTTCCGTATCCATGTATTTTAGAACAACCTGTCGTGGTCTTTCAATTTCGCAGCGGATATCGGGAATGCTGAGACAACCCTCTTCCATAATAATTTTTTCTTCAGACCTATAAATTATTTCAGGGTTAATAAAAACCATAGGCTTAAGTTTCTTATAATCTTCAACAACTGAAAGATCACAAGTTATAATTGATTTGTCAGCACCTACCTGGTTAGCGGCAAGTCCGATACCGTTAGCATTTCTCATAGTCTGAAACATATTTTTAATAAGCTCAACCGTTTCCACATCTACATCAGAAACTTTTTTAGCTTTCCGTCTTAGGATTTTATCACCAATCAAAGTAATAGGCAGTAAAGCCATTATTGCTCCGTTATTTTAGATATTTATTAAATATATTAACTTAAATATTAAAAGATGAATAAAAAACGAGTGGCATCAAAGAAAAGAAGGCTTAACCATCTTATTAATCCTTTAACTCTTTAACCACTACTTTAATTCCTTCCACACGAATTACTTTAATTTTGTTCCCCTTGGGGATATACTCCCAATCGGCTACAACATCATATTTTTGTCCATTAAACTCGGCTGAACCTGCAGGTCTAAGAGTAGTTAATGCAATTCCTTCCATACCAATAAGCTCTTTAACTGAAGGATAAGAGACGAACCCCAGATCCGCTTTTTCTTCATTTGAAAGAACCAGCCGGCTGAATGCAGAACTTTTAGGGAGAAACTTAGCAAGAATATAAATCAATATAAAAGCAAAAAGCAAAGAAGCAGAGAGCTGAATAATTGCTTTTGAAACAGCAGTGGAATCCCAATATGGCAGATTGTTCCCAATAAGGGAAAGGAAAATAGAACCGATGATAAGGATAATACCTATCACCCCTGTGATAGCAAAACCGGGGATCACAAATATTTCCAATAGAAGCAGGATTATCCCGATTATGAAAAGAACTATATTTATTATAGATGCAAGCTGCAGTATATATGATGATCCGAAGAAGAGAAGAAGTGAAACAACTCCTATTATTACAGGGAAGCCGAAACCGGGAGATTTGATCTCTGCAAATATTCCGACGAGTCCTAACATAATTAAAATAGAAGATATTAACGGCTGATTGAGGAAACCGACCAAGTCTTCCGCCCAGTTTGAATTGACTTTAATAACCTGAGCATCTCTTAACCCGAAAGCAGAAAGGCAATCATTAAGATTATAAACAAGAGTATCGGCTATTCCATATTTCTTTGCTTCATCCGAAGTCAAAGTAATAAGCCGGTTATGATCATTTATGCCGGGAATAAGTATATTCTCATCGACCATTCCCTGAACAATATCAGTTCTTCTGCCATTTCTTTCTGCAGTAGAGCGCATTTCAGAACGCATAAATGATTGGTATTTCTCACTCTGTTTCTGACCACTCTGATCAACTACAGTCGCCGCGCCGATAGAACTACCGGGGACCATGCATATTTTTCTGCAAGATAAAGCGATTAAAGATCCGGCAGAGATAGCGCGGTTATTAATAAATGCAATAGTTAATAAACGGCATCCGATGATTGCATCCTTTATTTGTGTTGCAGCGTCTACCCTTCCGCCGAAAGTATTGATCCTGAATATTATCGCATCAGCGCCATCATTCTCTGCATCAGAAACAACTCTGCTTATGTAAGGCGCCATCCGCGGGTCAATTTCCCCCGTAATTTCCGCAAGGAAAACTTTTTTCTGGGAAAAAAGATTAACGGAAAGAAATATAAAGAAAGAAACCAGCAATAGTTTTTTCACTATAAGCCCATAATAATGTTCTTTGTAAAATTAAATAATTA
>PLLW01000079.1:0-3173 GCA_003141435.1 Ignavibacteriales bacterium | reverse complement strand
ACCAATAATCTTCTTAGGATTATTAGTAAGCAGGTTTATTTTCCTGACACCAAGATCGAGGAGAATCTGGGCACCGATGCCATAATCACGGAGATCGGCTTTAAAACCGAGAGCCTCATTGGCTTCAACGGTATCTTTCCCTTCATCCTGAAGTTTATACGCGAGGATCTTATTAGTAAGCCCAATGCCCCTGCCTTCCTGCCGCATATAAACAAGAACGCCTGAACCATTAGCCTCAATTTGATCAAGGGCAGCGTTAAGCTGATCGTTGCAGTCACATCTTGATGAATGAAAGACGTCCCCGGTAAGGCACTCAGAATGCATCCTTACAAGAATTGGTTTATCAGAATCTATTTTGCCTTTAACCAATGCAATTTGTTTTTTCCCGTCAACGAAACTCCGATATAAATGAAGATGGAACAAGCCATGTTCAGTTGGAAAATTTATATCAGTAATCTTTTCGATAAGCTTTTCATTCTGCAGACGGTACCTTATAATATCCTGAACGGTAGTTATTTTAATCCCAAATTTTTTAGCAATCTTAATCAGATCGGGGACGCGTGCCATTTCACCATTCTCGTGCAGGATTTCGCAGAGTACTCCAGCAGGTTTCAACTTAGTCAGTTTGCAGAGATCGACTGCAGCTTCCGTATGCCCAGCTCTTCTGAGAACACCTTCATCGAGAGCACGCAAAGGGAAAATATGTCCCGGTCTGGCAAAATCGGAAGCCTTAGTTTTGTCATCAATTATTTTTTTAATAGTCAAAGCCCTATCAGCAGCAGAGATGCCGGTAGTAGTTCCCTCAATTGCATCAATAGTAACGGTGAACTGGGTACCATGAAGAGCAGAGTTTGAATCAACCATTAGATGAAGACCGAGCTCATCAAGTCTTTTCCCGCTGACACCAACGCAGAGCATACCTCTGCCGTGAGTAACCATAAAGTTTACAATCTCGGGAGTTATATATTCAGCAGCGCAGACAAAGTCCCCTTCATTTTCTCTATCCTCATCATCAACAATAATGATAACCCTGCCATTTTTTATTTCTTCAATGGCTTCTTCAACTGGACTAAACATATTATAAGCCTTAATTACGCCTGTTTAATTTCTTTAGCATCTCTGTTTAAAATAGTTGTAATTGCAGAGCGTTCTATTTTCAACTTAACATTTTCAGTTACCTGGAGCAATATAGTTTTCTCTTCGACACCTGCAACCGTACCATGAACACCACCGCTTGTAATTACCTTATCCCCTTTTTCAATAGAAGAAAGGAGCTTTTCTCTTTCTTTAGCCCTTTTCTGCTGAGGGCGGATAATCATAAAGTAAAAGATTAAGAAAATAGCACCGAACATTACAAAGGTGCTTACCATACTGCCACCGCCGGCGCCACTTCCGCCCTGGGGAGCCATTGCTATTAAAAGATTCAATTATTCCTCCGAATGATTATTTATATTAAAAGATATCTGCTTAATTTTTTCTACTTTCCATTTTTTGAAATTCCCTTCAAGAATCATCTTTCTTGCTTCTCTTACAAGATCGAGATAAAAATGAAGGTTATGAATACTTGCGAGTTCCAGAGCAAGTATTTCTCCGGCGATAAACAAATGCCGTAAGTATGCACGTGAATAATTAGTGCAAGTATAACAGGTGCAATTGTTATCTATTACTGAAAAATCATCTTTATACTTTGCGTTCCTCATAGAAAGGACTCCGGAGGAAGTAAAGAGATTTGAATTCCGGGCGTTCCTAGTCGGCATAACGCAATCGAACATATCAACACCACGGTCTATAGCTTCGAGAATATTTTCAGGACGTCCGACGCCCATAAGATATCTTGGTCTGTTCTCAGGCATAAAATCAGTAGTAAAATCTATGAGCTCATACATGAGTTCGGTAGGTTCGCCAACTGCAAGACCACCGATTGCATATCCATCAAAATCAAGCTTGTTCAAATCAATTGCTGATTTCTCTCTGAGGTCTTTATAAACACTTCCCTGAACTATTCCAAACAAATACTGTTTATGCCCATACAAAGGCTTGGTATTGTTGAAGGCTTCTCTATTCAGGGCAGCCCAATCAGAAGTCAGCTGAGTTGAATTTACAGCATACCGATAATCGCACGGATAGGGAGTACACTCATCCAACACCATCATAATGTCGGAACCGATACTTCTTTCTATCCCAATTACCTTTTCGGGAGTAAAAAAATGTTTAGAGCCATCGAGATGGGAGCGAAACTCCACACCGTCCTTTTTCAATTTTCTAAGATCGGTTAAGCTGAAAACCTGGTAACCACCGCTATCGGTTAAAATAGGTTTTGACCAGTTCATAAACTTATGCAGCCCCCCGGCTTTTTCCAGAACTTCGGTACCGGGTCTTAGATAAAGATGATAAGTATTAGAAAGAACAATTTGAGCCTTAATATCATTTTCAAGGAAACTCTGATTCACAGCTTTAACGGTACCCTGAGTTCCCACGGGCATAAAAATCGGTGTTTCTACAATTCCATGATCAGTTTCAAAATAACCGGTGCGAGCTTTAGAATCTTCAGCTTTTCCTTTAATATTAATCTCTAACAAATTTACCCATTGAAAATTCTCAAATCATTGCGATTATAGATTGTAAATTTAAAGGAAAATAAGCTCAACTCCCAATCTACTTTCTTACGGATTGTCCTTAGTCAAAACCCCATCTGTATTACAAATAGATAAATTCCGCCGAAATCAAAATAATTCATTTGTTATCGGTAGGAAATTTCAATATTCAGAAAGATTTAATACATAAATATGAAAGAAGAAGCTGGACCAGAAAAAAAACTGATGAATCGAGGAGCATTTTATATCAGATGAGGTTTTGAATAGAGACAGGTAGTATAAAGATTATTTTTTAGTCTGCTGCATCAGGCGGGAGGTTTTTTCGGCCTGCATGAGGAAGGTTTCTATTTTAGCTTCAGCGGCTTGAGGATAGACATTGCCATCAGTTTCGATGGTAAGGAAAGGGACATTCATTTTTTCAGTAAACTGCGCGGGTAACTGATACGAGGGGTTGTTTAATCTTTTTGCGTGGATTTTATTTTTGATAGTCATCTCCGGAACGGTTACAGCCTCAGAAAACCGGGTAGGCATGCAGCCAAAGGGACCTAAATTGACTACACCGCAATATTTTTCGATTGA
>PLLW01000002.1 GCA_003141435.1 Ignavibacteriales bacterium | reverse complement strand
GGAAGTTTCATACGAGCAGTTTTGATTATTTCCTCTGAAAATAGAAGTCTAATATATTGATATTATTACACTCACAATAAGAGCTGTCGGCAAAGCTATTTTCATTCTCCTTTGTGACAGAATGCTGTCATGTATGTTTCCGATTGAAAGGTTGTATGAATTGGTAAAATAAGAAAACAACATTACAAGAAGAAAGAAATTAAATAGGCGGCGGTAGTCGAACCCGAAGCCCACAACCCAACTGTCCGATTTTACTATCTCCTAAAAACAGGTGATACTAACTTGATACAAAAGGACGGATCTCGTAATGTATCCTCCGCACGGTCATCAGTACCAAGTACTTCATTTTATAGTAAATATTTCCTTGACATACAATTATAAAATTCCTATGCTTATTTTTTATTAAAGCAAATTATTTATCAAAAAAAGGAGTATCCTATGGGCTTTCAGAATGTAAATATTGACAATTTTAGAGGGATAAAAAACCTTAAGATACCCGATATGAAGCAAGTCAATCTTCTTGTTGGAAGAAACAATTGTGGCAAGACTTCAATTCTTGAAGCCATATGGTTGTTAGCAGGTATGTCAAATTCAAATCTACCGGTGGCTGTAGATAATCTTAGAGGCTTAGTGGTAAACACTAACGAAGGTTTTACTATATTCAATAATTTAGATTTTTCAAAACATGTCGAATTAGAGGGGAGTGTTGATGGTATAAATCGCAAATTAATTATTAAACCTGTCTATTCTTATTCAGATTCCCATCAAAAACCTGAGATAGGGCTCGTTGATAGTCAAAAGCAAGATAATTTGCAAGGTAGTGCTTCTACTTCTGGACATAATGTGGAGGCTATTGATCTTGAGTTTAGAATTAAAGAAAAAACATATCATAGTAAAGTTAAAATTAGCATGGTTTCTAACCCCCAAGTAGGCAATACCCCCCAAGTCGTGCCAGAAATAAATCCTCAATATAAAGAGGACCTACTTTGCGGATTTTGGACACCCAGAACATTAATAGGCAACATAAACGATCAAATGGGAAAACTTATAGTTAACAAAAAGTTGGATATAGTTATTTCAGTTCTAAAGAATATTGAACCGAAACTATCAGATATTCGAATGGCTAATAATTTATTTTTTGTTGATATCGGAGTTCTAAATAAACTCCTTCCAATTAATGTAATGGGGGAAGGTATGAGGTCTATTTTAGCTATAATAGCCGACATAGTATCTTATCCAAATGGAGTAGTGCTTATAGATGAGATTGAAAATGGATTACATTATTCTTCATTGTCTTCATTGTGGAGAGCTATTTTAATTACCTGCAAAGAAAATAATACCCAATTAATCGCAACAACACATTCTCCTGAATGTGTGAAAGCATTGTCTGATGCCTATGACAAAATTAAGTTACATAATGAAGATGAAATAAGGCTTTACCGTATAGATAGGTCTGAGGGAAAACATAAAGCTTTTGAGTATAATCCTGAAGTCCTTAAAGCCGGCATAGAAAAGCAATTTGAGGTACTATAGTGGCTATTACTATAGAGTCCACAAAGCTTTTAGCGGTTGAAGGCAAAGATGAGTGCAATTTTTTTGATACACTGTTAAAAAAAAATCTTTCAATTAATGATGTACAGATTATTAACATTGGGGGAATAGATAAATTCCCAATGAGTTTTGATGCACTTTGCAACACTGAAGGTTTTTACAAGATAAATCGTATTGGATTTATTAGAGATGCTGAGCTAAATCCTGCTAAATCAGCATTCGATAGCATAAAAGGTGTGATTATCAACAAATTGCCTACCCCAACGAAAGCAGGTGATATAAATAAAAGTAATAATCCATGGGTTGGAATTTTTATAATGCCTGACAACTCGAATGCGGGTACTTTAGAGCATCTTTGCATTGACTCAATTAAACTACTCCCATTAAATTACTGTATCGAAAATTATATCAAATGTATAAAAAAGCATCATGATCCTACTGAACAAACAAAATTCAAGGAAAATAAAGCCCATGTTCTGTCCTACCTCGCATCACAGTGTAAATCAAAGTTTGTGAATACTCTTGGATTAGCCGCTCAGCAAGGTTATTGGAATTTCAATAATACTTGTTTTGAGAATATAAAAAACTTTTTGAAAAATCTTTTCTGATATCATTTCTTTTGTTAATCTTCATTTTTTTGTTACGGATCCAATTTTATAAGGTAATTGAAAAATCGGAAATTATTAGAATAACATCTATGGAAAGGGGTCAAGTCTGCCGTTAACTGTTGAGGAAGAACAAATAGTAAAACACCTCAAGCCAACCTTGAATTATTCTTTTTGTAGTAATTCGCTTTTTATCGGTTCGGCTTCAATGAGAGTCATCAACAGCGAATAATTAAATGTCTCGTTTGCTTGCAGTTCAATGCTCTGATAAATATTCCCCATCGTCTTGTTAAATTTTACTTGGCGCTTTAGAATACCGACTGATGAGTAGCGCTTAATTGTGGTGCCTCCCGATTTATCGGTAATTACGTCAATCCAATCACCGCTTTCTTCGCGGTAGCGGCAAGCAGTTTCTCCGTCTGGAAGATTACCTTTTTTCTGGATTTTTCCTTCCGGCGC
>PLLW01000103.1 GCA_003141435.1 Ignavibacteriales bacterium | reverse complement strand
CTGGCTATCTGTGGAAGCGGGGTGGGGGCTTGCGTTGCAGCCAACAAAGTGGCCGGTGTTCGGGCAGCATTGATTACTGATTCATTTTCTGCACATCAGGGAGTAGAAGACGACAACATGAATGTTATGTGCCTGGGAGGCAGGGTAATTGGACAAGCCCTTGCTTGGGATTTAGTAAAGATATTTCTAAGCGCCAGTTTTAAGGGAACCGACAGGTTCAAACGTCGTCTTGCGAAAGTGGCTGCATTGGAAAGAAAAAAGAAGCTTTAATATGAGGAAATACTTTTCCTGTATCCCAGAGAATAGCCCAAAAGATAGGCTACTAATTATTGATAAAATTGCATAGGTATTATAAATGAATTCAGAAGACATTGTAGATACGGCCAGGATGCTGGTCACCAACGACAAGGGCCTGCTGGCAATGGATGAAAGTAATCCAACCTGTAATAAACGATTTGCTAAATTGGGAATTCCACAGACAGAGGAGACCAGGCGAGCCTATCGTGAATTAATTATAACTACACCTGGTCTTGGAGAGTTCATTAGTGGCGCTATCCTTTACGACGAGACAATCCACCAGCAGAAAAAAAATGGAACTCCATTTATCAAAGCCATCACCGATGCAGGAATTATTCCCGGAATCAAAGTCGATATAGGTGCGAAAGACATGGCAGGTCATCCCGGTGAGAAAATAACCGAAGGTCTGGATGGATTGCGTAATCGCCTTACTGATTACTCTAAAATGGGGGCCCGTTTTGCCAAATGGCGAGCGGTGATTGCTATAGGAAAGGGTATCCCTAGTCGTGGTTGCATAGAGGCAAACGCACAGGCTTTGGCTCGTTATGCCGCATTGTCTCAGGAAGCTGGACTAGTCCCGATTGTAGAGCCTGAAGTGCTGATGGACGGAGGGCATTCAATTGATCGGTGCTTCGAGGTAACAGAGGAAGTTCTGCGAATGGTTTTCAACCAGTTATACACACAAGGAATTATACTTGAGGGTATGATCCTGAAACCTAATATGGTGCTTCCCGGATTAACCTGCCCACCGACAGAAAAAGTATCCGAGGTAGCGGTTGGCGAACAGCAGTATCAGGTTAGATTGATTGACCGTCAGCAAGAAGATGCGTCCGAAGTTGAAAGGACTGCTGACGCTACAGTGAGGTGTCTCTTGCAGGCCGTCCCTGCTGCAGTTCCGGGAATTGCGTTTTTGTCAGGTGGCCAGCCTTGTGAACTAGCCTCTGCCCGTTTAAATGCAATGAATGTTAGATTCAAGTCGCGATTACCTTGGGAGTTGGCATTTTCGTTTGCACGCGCAATTCAGCAACCGGCTTTGGAGATCTGGCAAGGCAAGGAGGCAAATGTGTTAGCAGCACAACAAGCTTTGTATCATCGGGCAAAGTGCAACTGGGCTGCTCGTCGAGGTGAATACAATACTTCAATGGAAAGGAAATGAATATGAAAACAAGCATCCCACAACTTACTAAACTCTCAGCCTGGCAGGCACTTGAAGCTCATTTCCAGAAGGTCAAAGATTTACAACTTAGAAAGTTATTTATGGACGATCCAAAACGCGGGGAATCCATGACAGCTGAGGCAATTGGTATTTATTTTGATTATTCTAAACATCGTATTACTAACGAGACCATTAGACTTCTTTTACAATTGGCGGAGGAGTCCGGTCTGCGGTCCCGCATCAATGCAATGTTCAGGGGCGAAAAGATAAACGTAACTGAAAATCGTGCTGTTCTGCATGTGGCCCTTCGCGCTCCCAAAGGAGAATCAATTCTCTCTGATGGCGAAGATGTTGTACTTCAGGTTCATGCTGTACTCGATAAGATGGCTAAATTTTCTTTGCAGGTACGAGATAGTGGATGGAAGGGTCATACAGGTAAGCCGATTAAAAATATTATCAATATTGGAATCGGTGGATCTGATCTTGGACCTGTGATGGCTTACGAAGCATTACGGCATTACAGTCAGCGCGAACTGACATTCCGCTTTGTCTCAAATATCGATGGCACTGATTTCGCTGAGGCTACCATGGACCTCGATGCAGAGGAGACTTTGTTTATTATCTCCTCAAAAACCTTTACAACACTTGAGACGATGACCAATGCGCATACAGCCCGCGACTGGTTGCTCAAAACTTTGAAAAATCCTGCTGCTGTAGCAAAGCATTTCGTAGCGGTCTCGACTAACTCTGGAGAAGTGGCTAAATTCGGAATTGATACTGCAAATATGTTTGAGTTTTGGGATTGGGTTGGCGGGCGATACTCAATGGACTCGGCGATTGGACTTTCGACGATGATTGCCATTGGACCCGAAAATTTCCGTGCTATGCTCGATGGTTTTCACCAGATGGATGAGCATTTCCGCACTGCTCAATTCGAACGAAACTTGCCGGTGCTTATGGGGTTACTAAGTCTCTGGTATAACAATTTTTTTGGTGTGCAGACGATGGCAGTTCTTCCTTATGAGCAGTATTTGAAGCGTTTCCCTGCTTATCTCCAGCAGTTAACTATGGAGAGCAACGGCAAGCATGTCAAACTTGATGGAACAAAAGTCGATTACCAAACGGGGCCGATTTATTGGGGAGAACCGGGTACCAATGGCCAACATTCTTTCTATCAAATGATTCATCAAGGAACTAAGCTCATCCCTTGTGACTTTATCGGGTTTGTACAGCCGCTTAACTCTCTGGGCCGCCACCATGACTTGCTTCTTGCCAATATGTTTGCCCAGGCAGAAGCGCTGGCATTTGGCAAGACATCGCAGGAGGTTCTGGCTGAGTGCACACCAGAATGGTTATTACCTCACAAAACATTCGAGGGCAACCGACCGTCAAGCACTATTCTTTTGGAAAGGCTGACACCAGAGGCGCTGGGAAAGCTCATCGCACTTTACGAACACAGTGTTTTCACACAAGGTGTCATTTGGGAAATTGACTCATTTGATCAGTGGGGAGTCGAACTTGGGAAAGCTCTTGCTGAGCGCATCATCCCCGAACTTGAAACTGGGGCCGATCTACAACTCAAGCATGATAGTTCAACCAACAATCTAATCCGGCGCTACAAGAGATCCAGAGAGTTGTTGAATGGGTGATAAAACCAATTACACAAAAAACATTTTGGTGAGGCCTTACGTATTGTCGTTAAGGCAAACTCTTATAACTGTTTTCGTGCAACCGGGCTGTTCAACATAGTATATAAATCATTAATAGAAAGGAAATGAAGATGAAACCAAATATGCCACTACACTTAAGTAAAGGGAAAGGTGGAATCCCGTATTGGAAACGGGCCCATCACGACTGGAAATTCTGGCTTGCGATTTTATTGATGCTGGTTGCCATGATAATATATGTTAAAACGAACGACTTGTCTGTGCGGCCTCATCCTCAGATGCAGCAGAAAGTCCCATAGGTGATAAGAAATCAAGAAAGTATCTGATTTCAGTTTAAGAATGAATTAACAAAAATTAGAGTATAACCATTATGAAAACACTACCCAACCAGCCAAAGGATTCTGACCCGAAATCCAATGCAAAGGACGAGCTAAAATCTCTACCCATGCCGGAATTATTGAAAAAACTAGATTCGTCTAAAGAGGGACTCAGTCAGGCGGAAGCGCAGAAACGACTGACTCAATATGGGCCTAACGAGATTGAAGAAAAGAAAATCAATCCCTTACTTAAATTCCTTACATATTATTGGGGTCCAATTCCATGGATGATTGAAGGAGCAGTGATTCTGTCGGGTGTAGTTCGGCACTGGCCGGATTTTTTCATAATACTTCTTTTGCTTGTTGCTAACGGAGTGGTTGGATTCTGGGAAGAACGAGAGGCAGGTAATGCAATCGCTGCCCTGAAGGCTAAGCTTGCTATTAACGCTCGTGTAAAACGTGATGGAAAATGGACTACTCCTGTAGCTCGAGAATTAGTGCCGGGTGATGTTATTCGTTTACGCTTAGGTGATATCGTGCCTGCAGATGCACGCTTGCTTGATGGCGATCCGGTGGAGGTAGACCAATCAGCATTGACAGGAGAATCATTGCCTGCCACACGCAAGTCAGGTGAGACAGTATTTTCCGGTTCTATTATTCGTCAGGGAGAAATCGGAGCATTGGTCTATGCTACTGGTGCGAAAACCTATTTTGGAAAAACGGCGCAATTAGTTCAGGAGGCTCACACAGTAAGCCACTTTCAACGCGCCGTGCTGAAAATTGGCAATTATCTAATCATACTTGCAGTAGTTTTAGTAGCGGCCATTATTGCTGTAGCAATCTATCGTGGTGATCCGATTATTACTACATTGCAGTTCGCTCTGGTACTTACAGTGGCGGCGATTCCTGTTGCGATGCCGACAGTACTGTCTGTAACGATGGCGGTCGGTGCACGCCTGCTTGCCAGGAAAAAAGCGATTGTAAGCAAGTTAGTGGCTATAGAGGAATTAGCAGGAGTCGATGTATTGTGTGCAGATAAGACCGGCACTCTGACCCAAAACAAACTTACGTTGGGGAATCCATTCAGTATTAACAATGTTCCCTCAGATCAAGTTATCCTTTTGGGAGCATTGGCCTCCCGAACGGAGAATAACGACACTATTGATCTGGCAATCCTGGGCGGACTAAAGGACAAGGATTCATTAAAGAGTTATGAGGTGGTTCATTTTCAACCATTCGACCCGGTGCACAAACGAACCGAAGCTACTGTAAAGGGAAAGGACGGTAAGGAGTTCAAGGTTACGAAGGGCGCTCCGCAGGTGATTTTGAAATTGTCTTCCAATTCTGATCAAGTGAAATCCGCTATCGAGAAAGTCGTAAGCGAATTTGCAGAGCGAGGCTTTCGTTCCTTAGGTGTGGCACGTACTGATGGAGGCGGACAATGGCAGTTTATAGGTGTGTTGCCTCTTTTCGACCCACCTCGTGAGGATGCTAAAGCAACAATCGCAACCGCACTGGCGATGGGTGTTAAGATTAAAATGGTTACGGGAGATGCTTTAGCCATCGCAAAGGAAACCGCCAAAAAGTTGGACATGGGCACTAATATTCTCGATGCCGGTGGCTTGGGAGACGTAAAGAAAAAAGAAACAGCAGCAATATCTGAGTCCATCGAGAAGGCCGACGGTTTTGCGCAAGTTTTCCCTGAACATAAATTCCATATTGTGGATGTCTTGCAAAAAAACGGTCACATAGTAGGCATGACAGGTGACGGTGTGAATGATGCCCCTGCACTGAAGAAAGCAGATTGCGGAATCGCTGTTTCAGGTGCGACAGATGCGGCACGCGCGGCAGCTGCCATCGTGTTGACAACGCCCGGTCTATCTGTAATTATTGACGCGATCAAGGAGAGCCGAAGAATTTTCCAGAGAATGAATAGCTACGCTATTTACCGCATAGCCGAGACATTACGTGTGCTGTTCTTTATGACATTGGCAATCTTGATCTTTAACTTTTATCCATTGACGGCAGTGATGATCGTGATGTTAGCATTGCTCAATGATGGCGCTATCCTGTCCATTGCATATGACAATGTTCATTACAAAGATCAGCCCGAAGCCTGGAATATGCGAATGGTTCTTGGTATCTCCACAGTATTAGGCGTAATCGGAGTCGTTTCAGCATTCGGTTTGTTTTATCTTGGTGAACGTGTTTTTCATCTCGACCGTGCGCATATCCAGACACTGATGTACTTGAAGCTGTCTGTAGCTGGACATTTAACAATCTTTCTTACAAGAACGCGAGGTCCATTCTGGTCCATACGTCCTGCCAAAATCTTATGGATAGCCGTCCTCGGCACACAAATCATAGCGACGTTGATAGCGGTATTTGGGTTTTTTATGACTCCGCTCGGTTGGGGTTGGGCAGGGTTTGTTTGGGGTTATGCTCTGATATGGTTCCTATTAAACGATCGTGTTAAGTTGGTTGCATATAAGATTTTTGATCCTGTCAAAACCAAGACGCAGTCCGAATTGATCTAAAAAAGTTCAATTTAATAATTTATTTTGTATAATTATTTATTAGTAAACTAAGTGACCAATCAGAACCATACACTAATTTAATAATCGATCCATTCAGTTAGTATTCCTGTCGCTATTTATAAGTCTATCCTATTAAAATCATAAGTTTAATTATTCTGGAACATTTATAAGCAAGAATACAATAATAGATTGTAACTTCTATTGATCTCTCCGCAAAATCCGTTAGAACTTTTAGGACATCGTTTTCAAAAACTGCTCATTTTCATTCGAAAAACGCATGTTACCGCAAGATGGAGAGAGTCCCTATATCTCCGCTACATATAACAGCCTCTCACCCCAGATTCTTGCAGAAGATGGTGAGGAATTTCCTGGAGTGCTAAAAAAAAATACTTCTAAAGCGTCAATCCAGACTATCTATCTTCAACTCACTAAAATCTCAAGCTTTGTTCTTATAATTAGATTAAAAAAAACCGTTAGAATTAACCAACGGCTTAAAAGTTTTAGCTGAAATGCTGACGACATCATCCCGTTTTATTCCGTCCACTGTTTAGACCTTCCCTTTAGTGCTGAATTGTCTTGGGACCCATTTCTTTTTCCCTTTAGGAGCCGAGCCGGAAAGATGACGATGTCTGTAATTATTTTGAGCAATAACCGGAACTTTCTTTGAAATAGATTCAGCACCAGCCAACTCTTTTTCATTCATATTAAAAGGATGATCATTAATAACAGGGATCTGAGTGTTAATCAATTTGTTTATATCCTTCAGGTAAGCACGTTCGTCAGCATCACAAAAGGAAATAGCAACACCACTCAATCCGGCTCTGCCCGTCCGCCCAATCCGATGGATATAAGTTTCTGAAATATTCGGAATTTCATAATTTATTACATGCGATAATTCATTTATGTCGATTCCTCGGGCAGCAATATCAGTTGCTACAAGAACCCTGGTTAGCTTAGATTTAAAATTACTCAACACTCGCTGGCGGGCATTTTGAGATTTATTTCCATGAATAGCTTCAGCATGAATTTTTGACTGGTTCAAAAATTTTGTAACATGATCAGCTCCATGTTTAGTACGGGTAAAAATTAAAGCGGAGGCAATTGATTTATCTTTTAATAAATGGATAAGCAATGCTCGTTTATTTGGTTTTGAAACAAAGTAGACTGCCTGCTTGATTGCTTCAATAGTAGGATTTTCAGGGGTTATTTCAATTTTAACAGGATCAGTCAAAATAGTACGTGATAGTTTTACAATTTCAGCCGGCATTGTTGCGGAAAAGAAAAGCGATTGTCTTTTCCCTGGAAGAAAAGAAATAATTTTTTTTACATCATGAATAAATCCCATATCAAGCATGCGGTCGGCTTCATCAAGAACGAACAACTTAATGTTCTTAAGGTTTATATAATTTTGGTTCATCAGATCAAGAAGTCGCCCCGGAGTAGCAATGAGAATATCAACTCCATTCCTTAATTTATCAGTTTGAGCTTTTTGTGAAACACCCCCAAAGATAACGGTGTTTTTTAGTCCGGTGTATTTTCCATAAGCGGAAAAACTCTCGTCTATCTGGATAGCTAGTTCTCTTGTCGGAGTAAGGATAAGAGAATTAATGAGACTTTTCCCTTTGAGACTGGATTTACCGGCAGAAAGAATCTGCAGAATAGGAAGTGCAAAAGCTGCAGTTTTACCGGTGCCGGTCTGAGCGCAACCCAGCGTATCTTTTCCAGCCAGAATAACCGGGATAGCCTGTCTTTGGATTGGAGTTGGAATAGAATAGCCTTCTTCGATCAAGGCTTTTTGAATTGGTTTTATAAGATCAAGTTTTTCGAATGACATAAAGTAATACTTCTTTTTTTAAGACCAGCGGTAGAAAATTTGTTATTTTTCAGAAAGGCGGTCGGATGAATGAAAATCTATTAAGAATAGCAGGCAATGGAATATTTTTGTGGAATACTTTTCAAAATGATGTAGTAAATATACGAAAAATAAAGGAAAGAACCACACTTATGCCTTTTCGTTATCCCCCGGGCATCAAAAGGGCTCAGAAATTCCGGAAAGATAAGGGAAGATTTCTTTTAATATTCATATCCGTCCAAAACGATAGAATAAAAAAAGACTACCTCCAACGGACGATTAGCTAAAGGCTAAAAGCCGTAAATTTGATTTATATAGATTCAAATTGAGGTAGTCTTATGGTAAATGTAACACTTTTCTCTCAAATATTGCAATACATACCTCGTTCTGTTTTTTCTAGCGTTGTCGGTAAATATAACACGGATAAACATTCCAAGGGAATAAATAGTTGGACCCATTTGGTAACAATGTTGTTTTTCCATTTTGCAAATAAAAAAAAGTCAAAACTTAGACCATTTATTTTATCTACCATCCGGCAGAGTTAGAATAGACGTTCCACAATAGCGTGGATCAAAAAACAAAAAGCCAAATTTGTAAACACTGACAGGCAGTCAGAGCGTAATTATGTAACTCGCGAAAGACTACTTATTATGTTCTGAAAAAAAATAGTTATGATATCAATAGAAATAATGTTAATTCTTCTTCAATTTATCAAATGTTTTTCTTCTATAGATTCCTTAGAGAACGAAAAGGCTATAAACATAACCGCTAATAAAAGATATGCTGCGGTAAACTGGTAAGGGACAATGGCAAGCTGTTGAGGAAGCTGCCAGGGGAAATACATACTTCCTTCCGGGATAGCGGAATGAATAATCCCGAAGAAAGTAAAGAAAGCAGTAATTACAAGGAAAACTGATGCCGCTCTAAGTTGTTTATCAATAAGCTTAGCAATGAATGCACCCCACAGCATAGCAGTTAAAATGAATCCGTTACCAAGAGCAACGATTACTAACAGTTCAGGAATCACCTTGCCGGGCTGCATTAAAAAAGAATTAAATTTTTCAACAGGCACAAGGTCCGGATTGGATAATTTAATTTGCAAGAGACGAGCAATAGTAGGAAAGAAAGCGAAAGCCACAGCGGGTGCATATTTTGATGGAGTGGCTTTAAAGGATTGCGTAATTATATCGAGGGCGACAAAAATCAATATAGGAGCTAATACCGGACGAGGGATGAATTCAACAATAAAGGAGATATAGCCGAAGATACCGCCAAGCCCTATAAATAGTCCAGTCAGCAGAGTATACCCAGCCCTACTGCCCATTGATTTATAAGCAGGCTGACCAATGTATGGTGTAGTTTGAGCAACGCCTCCGAAAAGTCCTGCTATTAAAGTAGAGCCAGCTTCGGTAAGTAAAATATTTTTTGTATTATAATCATCCCCTGCTACTCTGGCACTTTCGGTTACATTGATACCGCCGACGATAGTAAGAAGCGCAAATGGGAAAGCAATAGGAAGATATTTTAATGCTTCGGTAAATCCTTGAACAAATCCAAGAGTTGGAATTGGAACACCCATATGAAGTTGTGGGGCATTGAATGAAAAAGAGACACCGAGTATCCCCATGGGGGCCAATATATAATAGATAATTGTTCCGAAAACAACAGCAGCAAAGACACCCGGGAAGTTTTTGGGGAGCTGGATTTTTGCAACCAGCGTATAGATAATTAATCCCAGGGACATTACGCCAATAATGGGCAGGCTAAAAATATCGATAAGAGGAGTAAAGCCAATCAACGCCAACCCGATACCAGCCAAACTTCCAAGCAAACCTGCCTGAGGAACGATTTTCTGGACCCAGCTGCCTATAAAGGAAAAAAGTATTTTAATGATACCAATCAGTATCATGGTTGCCATACCAATATACCAGGTCATCATGGCGGCATCGTGTTCCGCCATTCCTTTGGATTTGAGATAAAGGAATGCAGGGCCCAACACCGTTAAAGCAATGCCTATAGTTGACGGGGTATCAAGACCAAGCGGCATAGCAGTAACATTATGATTTTTATTTTTCTTTGCGAGGCGGAAAGCCATTACCGTATAAACCATATCACCGACCAGAACGCCAAGCGCAGTGCCGGGAAACATTTTAGAGTATACGATATCAGCAGGAAATTTGAAAACGAAGATCATTATACCGGCAAGGAATGAGAGAACAGTTACGTTATCGAACATAAGTCCGAAGAAACCATTAAGGTCTTCCTTTACGAACCATTTGTATTTAAATGTTGTTTCCATGGCAGCGATAAAGTTTAATTATGACTGATGGAAAATAATATTTAAATACATTAAATAAAAAAAACAGATATGGGCTATAAGATATTTACACACCAAGTAAGGAGAAGTCAGGGGGTGAAATCGTTTTGAAAACGTATTTTTAAGGAAATAATTAAGGTCAAAAGAAAAGTAATGATTTAGCTTAATGTGTTTTGAGATTAAAGTTATTAAATTGTACAATAATCATAATAATTTACGAAGGAAAAGATATCCAATGAATAAACTATTTTCACCACTTAAAATCAGAGGAGTGGAATTAAAAAACAGGATTGCTGTTTCACCCATGTGCCAATATTCAAGTTATAATGGCATGCCGACTGAATGGCATCTTGTGCATTTAGGGAGCCGTGCAGTAGGGGGTGCTGCCCTAATCATCCAGGAAGCAACTGCAGTATCCCCAGAAGGGAGAATTTCGCCTGATGATGCAGGAATATGGAATGATATGCAGATGGAAGCATACAAAAGAATAAATGCTTTTATCATTTCGCAGAATTGTGTTCCGGGGATACAATTAGCACATGCGGGAAGGAAGGGATCAACATATTCTCCGTGGAAAGGGAAAGGAGAAGTACGAAAAGAAGATGGAGGATGGCAAACGATCTCGCCAAGTCTTATACGCTTTAGCGATAATTTTCCTACTCCGAGGGAAATGGATAAAGGGGATATTATAAAAGTAATTGATGATTTTTGCCAAGCAGCCATAAGAAGTGTGAAGGCAGGTTTCAAATTAATCGAACTTCATATGGCACATGGTTATCTGATGCATGAATTCTTATCTCCATTATCAAATTTAAGACATGATGAATATGGTGGAAGTTTGGAAAACAGGTGCAGGTTTGCTATAGAGATTGCAAAAGGAGTGCGGGGAGCAATACCTGAGGACTTCCCATTATTTGCAAGGATATCAGCTTCAGACTGGGTAGAAGGGGGTTGGAGCATTGAGGATTCAGTTTTACTTTCGAAAAGATTAAAAGAAGTTGGAGTTGACCTGATAGATTGTTCGAGCGGGGGAAATGTACTGAAAGCAAATATTCCGGCAGGTCCCGGTTATCAGATCCCGTTTTCAGAAAGGATAAAAAAGGAGGCTGGAATACTAACCGGGGGAATTGGTTTTATTACATCGCCAGAACAAGCGGACCACATTATAAGAACAGGTCTAGCGGACATAGTTCTGCTTGCAAGAGAAATACTGCGGAATCCTTACTGGCCAATGCAAGCAGCAAAAGTTCTTAAAGCAGAAATTGACTGGCCGAAACAATATGAAAGAGCTAGATAATAATAATCCCCGTTAAGCGGGGATTATTATTATAAATAAAAGGACAATTCGATTTTACCAACCTATTTTTCTGCCGGCGTTTTCTTTTTTAAGCCAATCCATAAGGGGTTGGAAGTATTCGAGCATTCCATTTGCGCTGAGTTCTTCGCCTGTTTTTTCCTTTATAAAGGAACGCCAGTCGATGGTCTTTCCTTTTTCAAGTATGCTTAAAAGATACTGCCCTGTTTCTTTACTATTATAATAATTGGCATAATGCGGGTTCTGTTTAAGAATATTTTTACTGATATAATTATGGAGCTGGTACTGGACCAGTTTGGCAACAGCATAATTATAATAGTAGGCAGGGGTATCATTTATATGGGTTTTAGTTGAAGCATCGCAATATACTTCATCGCGGACAGCGGGGGGCACTATGCCCTGATACTTTTCAGCGAGTTCCCACCATTTTTTATTCATCTGATCTTTAGGAAGATTGTTTTCATAGAACTCATATTCCCACATAGACATTGTACCTGTAGCGAAGGGGATAAAGACGACATTACTTAATGCTTCATTGAGGAGCCATTTAATTGAATCTATCTGAACATCATTTGGAAGTAGTCCAATCTCTTTTAAATAAGGTTGCTGCATTGAAGCAGTTGCAATCAATTCGCCCATTCCTTCATGAAAGCCAGGATTAAGACCGTCGCGGAGAAGAATAGGAACATTGGGATTTGAATATGCAATAAAGTAATAAGTATGACCAAGTTCATGATGTACAGTCTGGAACCATTCGGCATTGGATTCAACGTTCATTAAAGAGCGAATATCCTTATCGAGATCAAGATGCCATGCAGAAGCATGAGTATTTTTCTTTCGCGGAGAGTCTGCGGGAAGAGAGTACAGATCCGATTTATCCCAAAACGACTGTGGAAGATGAGGCATACCCATGGAGATATAGAATTTTTCACCCTGCTTAACAATCCATTCGGGAGATTTATCTTTGAACATATTATCGAGGTTTATGCCTTCTACAATTCCGGGCCATTCCTGAGCCCAGCGGTTAGGGAGCCAGTGGGCAGGAATTTTATCGGGTACCGGGGCATGGTATCTTTCAGCAAGTTTATATTTGACCCAAGTATAAAGTTGTTCGTACAATGGCTTAAGCTGATCGTTCACCTTTTGCATCCAATCTTTCATTTCACCGGCTTTCATACCATACTGTGAAACTTCAAGGTCAAAATAGGATGAGTAACCCATTTCCCTTGCAACCTTATTTCGGAGTCCCTGCAGGTTGGATAAGCCATCTTTAAGATTTTTACCGATTTCCTTGGAAGCCTCCCAGATTTCCTGACGTTTGGCAAGATTCATTTCATTGACAAGCATATTATCTATATCGTTAGCTGTAACTTTTTTACCATCTTTTAATTTAAATTCGTAGCCATAAAGAACCTGAGTCTGTTTAGCCTCAGCATTAACCAGCTGATCAACCACTTCCGGAATTGATGCCGGGGCATGGCTGGCGTTGTACAAAATCTTATCCAGCTGACCCACAGTTTCAAAATCAAGTTTGCTTCTATCCTTCAGATACATTTTAACAGAATCGATAATTCCCTTTCTTCCCTCAAACACTGATAATAATTTATTTGCCGTGATTTCTTTTTGAGTATTCTCATCAGTGATATTAGTATTAGCCACCCACTGGGCAAGGCTTGCCTGGTAATATAGTATCTGAAATTCTTTTGAATAGTTGTCTACGAATTTTTTAGCATTTGATTCAGTAGAATCTGTACAGTTAAAAATCATGAAGGAGACAAAAAACATAATGAGTAATAAAAAAATTTGTTTATACATTTTACATCCTGATTATTTAGTTGTAAAAATAATAAGAAATCAGGTAATACATCCGTGATAATATATCAGAATATTGGAGGAGAAGAGTCTTTACTACAAATTAATTTTGTCAAAAGTTGAATATCTTCTTTAGAAGTTACCTTAAAATTAAAAACAGATCCTTCAACAATATTAATCTTTTCATTAAGTCTTTGAACCAGCATAGATTCATCTGTTCCGCTAAATTCATCCTTCAAAGCCTTGTCCATAGCTTTTTTAAGCACAGAATATTCAAAGATTTGTGGAGTCTGAACATAACACACATCCTCCCTATCAATATATTTTTCAACCAGATTTTTTCCGCGGATCAAAGTATCTTTTGCTTTTATGCAGACGATGGCATTTCCTTTTTCTTTGGCTGTTTTTATCGCATCCGATAAAACATTTACTGGTAATAGAGGACGCACCGCATCATGCAGAAGAATTATATCGCGAGCTTTGGCGGAAAGCGAGAGTAAACCGTTATAAACAGAGTCCTGCCTTTCTTTACCTGCTTTGACGAGCCCTGTCAATTTAGATAAGGAATATTTCTTTTTAATTTTTTCAAGGAGTTTAAAATAAAAAGGATCGGCTGAGACTATTATTTCATCAACCGACCTGTTTTTCTGAAAGACTTCCAAAGTATAGGCTATAAGCTCTTTCCCGTTTATTTTAAGGTACTGCTTGGGGAGATTAAATCCACTTCTGGTACCTTTTCCCCCAGCAGGGATAATGGCAAAGATCCTCATAAAATAAGCATAGCATCGCCATAGCTTAGAAAGCGATAATTCTCCTTTAGGGCTTTCTTATAGGCTTTCATCATGAAATCCGTATCAGCTAATGCACAAACAAGCATAAGCAAGGTAGATTCAGGTGAATGAAAATTAGTTATAAGCCGGTCAGTAATTTTAAAATCGTAAGGAGGGTAGATGAATTTATCTGTCCACCCGCGGTTCGGTTTTACAAATCTATCAGCAGTAACACTTGTTTCAAGAGCACGGCAAGTACTAGTGCCCACCACAAAAACCTTCTTCCTGGAGGCAATAGCTTTATTTATTTTTTCAGCCGCGGAATGGGTTATTTCGAAATATTCCGAATCCATTTTGTGTTTTGTAAGGTCTTCAACTTCAACGGGGCGGAAAGTTCCCAAACCGATGTGAAGTAAAACCGGGATAATTTCGATCCCTTTCTTTTCTATTTTTTGTAAAAGTCTCTGAGAGAAGTGAAGCCCTGCAGTAGGAGCAGCGACAGCCCCATCAATTTTAGCATAGACGGTCTGATAGTTTTCCCTGTCTGAAGGTTCCGGTTCTCTTTTAATATAGGGGGGAAGAGGGGTCATGCCGATTTTTTCAATCGCCTTAAAGACATTTCCGGGCTGATTAAATCTTACAGTCCGTCCACGTGAAGTAGTATTATCGATAACTTCACACCAGAGTTTATCGTTGAAATAAATCTTGTTCCCGATTCTGACTTTTCTGGCTGGATCAACAATAACGTCCCAGATACATTCTTCAGAATTTAATTCCCGTAAAAGGAAAACTTCTATCTTGGCGTTGGTTTTTTCTTTTTTCCCATATAACCTTGCCTGAAATACTCTTGTTTCATTGACAACAAGAATATCCCCTTTCTCCATATAATCGCAGACATCAGTAAATACCTTATTTTCTATTTCTTGTTTTTCACGGTTAAGCACCATGAGTTTGGCCTTATCTCTTGAAGAAGCAGGGTATTTAGCAATTGAAGTCTTTGGTAAATTATACTTGAAGTCTGATAATTTCATTCTTCATAACCTCATTTATTTAAAAAATGGGAAAGGAAATTTTCCTTTCCCGTTGATTACATTATTATTTTCTTTTTTTAGAAAGAACTTTTTTAACTACAGTTTTTTTAGCTTTTGCTTTTTTAACCGGTTTTGCTTTTAATTCTTTAACGACCGCTCTAGCTGCAGCAAGCCGTGCAATCGGTACTCTAAAGGGGGAACAGCTAACGTAGTTTAAACCAACCCGATGACAAAATTCAACCGAAGAAGGTTCACCACCGTGTTCACCGCAGATACCAACCTTTAGATCAGGACGAGTTGAGCGCCCTTTATCAACCCCCATCTTAACCAGCTGACCAACACCATTCTGGTCAAGTACCTCGAATGGGTCATTAGGTAATATTTCATTCTGAACATATAAGGGAAGAAACTTTCCGGCATCATCTCTTGAGAGCCCGAATGTTGTTTGAGTAAGATCATTTGTACCGAAACTGAAGAATTCAGCTCTCTTAGCGATTTCATTAGCAAGCAGACATGCTCTGGGGAGTTCAATCATTGTTCCAACAAGATAAGGAAGCTTCCTCCCTTTTTCTTTAAACACTTCAGCAGCAACCCGTCTCACAATATCTTCCTGAAGTTTAAATTCATTGAGATCACAAACCAGAGGGATCATTATTTCAGGTTTAACCTTAATACCCTCAGCTACAGCATCACATGCAGCTTCAAATACCGCACGTGCCTGCATTTCAGTAATTTCAGGATAAAGGATGCCGAGACGGCAGCCCCTAAAGCCAAGCATTGGATTGAACTCATGGAGACCTTCAATTTTTTCAACAAGCTTTGATTCTGAAATTCCCAGTGCACCTGCAAGTTCTTTTATGTCCTTTTCGGTATTCGGAAGAAACTCATGTAATGGAGGATCAAGTGTTCTTATGGTGACAGGGAATCCTTTCATAGCCTTGAATATTCCATAAAAATCTGATCTTTGCAAAGGCAACAGTTCTTCTAAGGCTGCTTTTCTCTCTGGAAGTGTATCGGAAACAATCATTTTTCGTACAGACATGATCCTATTTTCACCGAAAAACATATGTTCAGTACGGCAAAGCCCAATACCTTCAGCACCAAAAGCAATTGCGTTCGAAGCCTGATCAGGTTGGTCCGCATTTGTTCTTATACCTAATCTTCTAAACTTATCTGCCCAGTTCATCAAGCTTTCATATGTTTGGTATATTGGGGACTGTTTTCCATCAAGTGTTTTAGTAATAAGAACCTGAATAATTTCTGAAGGTTTAGTCTGGATTTTACCTTGTATAACTTCACCAGTTGTACCATCGATTGATATATAATCCCCTTCTTTAACTACAATATTTTTACCTTCAACCCGGATTGTTCCATCCTGATAGTTAATATTTAGAACACCACATCCAGCAACGCATACTTTACCCATCTGACGCGCAACAAGAGCTGCATGGGATGTCATTCCACCTCTTGCAGTTAGGATACCTTCGGATACATTCATACCCTTAATATCTTCTGGGGAAGTTTCAATCCGTACAAGAATAACCGGATCGCCATTCATTGCCATGATTTCAGCATCCTGGGCACTTAGTGCAACTTTACCTGATGCTGCCCCTGGACCCGCATTCAGGCCTTTAGCCATAAACCTTCCTTCTTCAATAGCTTTTTTCTTTTGGTCCAGATCAAAAATAGGACGAAGGAGTTGATTAAGTTGATTGGGTTCGATTCTCAAAATCGCTTCTTCCTTATCAATTAATTTTTCCTTTACCATATCAACAGCCATTTTAATTGCTGCAAACCCAGTTCTTTTACCAACGCGGCACTGGAGCATCCATAACTTACCCTGCTGAATTGTGAATTCAATATCGAGCATATCCTTATAATGTTTTTCAAGTATCCTACGGTAATTATCAAGTTCTTTGTAAAGTTTTGGAGCTTCTTTATTAAGTTCAGATATGAGATGGGGGGTACGAATACCAGCAACAACATCTTCACCTTGAGCATTGAACAAGTATTCGCCATAAAAAACATTTTCTCCACTGGCAGGATCCCTTGTGAATGCAACACCAGTACCGGAATCTTCTCCCATATTTCCAAAAACCATTGACTGAACATTGACTGCAGTACCCCAAGTTGCAGGGATATCATTCAATTTCCTATAAACAATGGCCCGTTCGTTCATCCATGATCCGAAAACAGCGCCTATCGCTCCCCATAACTGCACCATGGGATCATCGGGAAAATCAGAACCTGTTCTCTCTTTTATAGCACCTTTAAATTCAGATACCAATTCTTTTAAATGATCAGCTGTAAGTTCAGTGTCCAATTTAAAACCATTATCATGCTTTTTCTTTTCAAGTATTATTTCAAAAGGATCTGCGTCATGCTTATCTACAGGTTTTAATCCAAGCACAACATCACCATACATCTGTACAAACCTTCTGTAAGAATCGTAAGCAAAGCGGGGATTTTGTGTTTTTTGGATTAGTCCCTGGACGGTTATATCATTCAGACCAAGATTAAGAATAGTATCCATCATGCCGGGCATTGAAGCTCTAGCACCGGACCTTACAGAAACGAGAAGAGGATTTTCGGAATCGCCAAATTTGGCTCCCATCACAGATTCAACTTTTTTAAGTGATGCTTCGACGTGGCCTTTCAGTTCCTTTGGATATTTTTCCTTGTTATCAAAGTAAGCTATACAAACCTCAGTTGTAATAGTAAACCCAGCCGGCACTGGTAATCCAATATTAACCATTTCAGCAAGATTAGCTCCTTTACCTCCAAGCAAAGTTTTCATTTCAGATTTCCCCTCGGCCTTTTTACCGCCGAAGAAATAGACGTATTTAGACATTTATTTTACTCCAAATTTAAATTTATCTAATATTTGATTTAATTATTGTTGAGCGAAATCATGAACCTAAATTTAACTTATCAAGTATAAATTTAATAAATGATTGTTCATCACTCATTACCATTTTGATTTTAAGATAAAAAATATCTATGTCATCAAATTCTTTTGAGAAACTCACAAGTTTTACTGCATCCTTCTTAGTAGTAATGACAGAATGTGAGTTAGTATTATAAAATTTTTTTCTTATCGATTGAATTTCCTTATGAGAATAGTTCTTATGATCGACAAAAATCATTCGATTTTCAGTATTTACTCCATTCTGATCAAGAACATTGATCAAAGAAGAAGGATCTGCGATTCCTGATACAAGGAGACTTTTTTGTCCTTTAAATTCTTCGATCTGATGGTCTATTTTTCTTTTAATATCGACAAATCCGATCGCCTCATAATTAGCCTTAAATATTTTTTTACCTTCAAAATATTTTTGAAGGTTCGCAGGTATATTTTCCTCGGCAGAAAATTTCCGGTTAATTATAACGACACTAGCCCTTTTAACTGATGAAAATGGTTCCCTCTTATTACCAGTGGGAAAAAGATTCTTAACAAGAAAGTTACGACATAAAAGGAATTTCTGCTCACAAATCAACACATTTAGATCCCTATATATCCACCGATGCTGAAAAGCATCATCAAGTACTATAACCTTAACACCTGTTTCGCGTATAAATTCTTCTGCTCCTTTAACCCGGTTTTCGCATACTGCACCCGGGACATGACACTCAGAAACAGTTTGGTAAATTTCATCTCCACATTGATCGACAGAAGTAAATATTTTTTTTCCATCCGAAACCAGTTTATATCCTCTCGAGTTCCTTCCATACCCACGGCTAAGAACCCCGGTTTTTAATCCATGTTTTTTAAGAAAATCAAGAAGATAAATTACCAGAGGAGTTTTTCCCGAACCACCGACGGTAAGGTTTCCAACCGAAATTATTTTAGCATTAACTCTTTTTTCCTTGAAAATTTTTATATCAAATAACCAATTCCTTACTCCAACCGCAAAGGCATATGCCGGAATAACAGGAAAAAGAATTATTTTCAAAAAGTTAATCATAATTTAGTCCCGAAATTATTCGCTTCAACCTGAAGTTCGTTTAATTTTCGTTCACAATCTAGAATTAATTCGGAAGTATCTGTAAAGGACAAATCAGAGTTAACAAAAACCGGATCTGAATAAACTGCATTTACCGTCGAAAAGAACTTCGGGATTTCAAATTTATCCCAGCTTTTCAGGATTTTCTTTCTCTTATAACCAATACCGACCAATATTAAAGGTGCTTTGCTTTTTTTTGCAGTAATAACTGCTCCAGCCTTCATTATGTTAATTTTTCCTTTGGGTCCATCGGGAGTTAATACAATTGATTCATTGTTCTTTGCATAATCGACCATTATACCAAGCGCAACGTCTCCTCCCTTACTGCTGGAACCTCTTACAACATTGTAATTCCAATGTTTTAATAGTTTCGCAAGTAAATCTCCATCCTTACTTTTGCTAATTAAAGCTGTGAAGTTTTTATTTCTATGAAGGTACCAGCCCAGCAGCATCTGCCCATGCCAGAAAGCAAGAACAAAGTTTCTGTTTTGTTTTTCAAGATTATTCATTACTTCTCTATTTTTAAAAGTAACTTTCAGACTTTTACATAAAAGGTCAACGGCTTGTGAAAGTACAAAAAGACCAATAATATGGAGAATATCTTGCTTAAATTTTCTATTGCTCATTCAAAACTCTATAGATAATTTGAGCCGCTTTTCGGGAAGCTCCCAGCTGTCCAAGTTTTTCTTTTAGAAGTGATAACCTACTTTTAATTGACGAATAAAGTTTATTATCAGATAAAATCTTTTGGCATTCTAAATAAATATTCTGACTATTCGCCTGTTCCTGTATTAATTCCGGAACAATTTTCTCACCGGTTATTATATTAGCCATTCCAATTGAATCCAATTGAATCAATTTTTTCCCTATCCAATAAGTAAGCAGACTGGTCTTATAAATGATAACCATTGGGAGTGAGAATAGGCCTGCCTCAAGAGTTGATGTTCCAGATTTTATGATGCCGATTTTTGCAAGATTCATCAGATCGTAATTGAAACCTTTTATGATTTTAAAATTTCTATTTCTGCCAAGTTTATTAAAAATATTTATGTCAATATTATCAGCACAGGCTACGATTGTCTGCAAATTGAATTCGCTACACAGTTTTGCTGCAGCCTCTATGGCGGAAGGAAAAATATAAGAAATTTCATTTTTACGACTTCCAGGCAAGATCAACAATATATCTTTGGTTAAATCCAGATTAAATTTATTATAGAATTCATCCTTCGGGAATAAGTTATATTCATTTATTCTTTCAAGAAGAGGATGGCCAACAAATTCAACATTTACATTATTTTTACGATAGAGTTCTTCTTCAAAAGGGAACACCACAATCATTTTATTTATAAGTAATTTTATTTTTTTAATTCTTCCGCCCCCCCATGCCCAAATTTGTGGAGAGATATAATAAAAGATATATAACCCAGATGCTTTTAATTTCTTTGCAAGGCTAAGATTAAATCCCGGATAATCAATTAGTACAGCATTTTTAATATCTTTTTCTTTTACAAGCCTGATGATTTCTCTTTGAACCTTTTTTATAAATGGGATATGCTCAATAACCTCAGTGAAACCGAGGAATGCAAGTTTGTCAATTGAATAAAGTAGATTCATGCCGGAATTTCTCATTTTTTCCCCTCCAATTCCGAAAACATTTATTGAAGGATCCATCTTTTTGAGCTCAATAATAAGAGCTGAACCATGAAGATCTCCTGAGGCTTCACCAGCAATAAAAAGAATATTTTTATTAATCGACTTCATTTCTTAGCTTCTTCTTAAAAACCATAAAATGAGTAGCGTAGCAATAACAACTCCAAAAGCCTGAAAAGTTCTTATCTCAGATTTCATCCCGTCTTTCCACGAAAAATCGGGCTGTTCAATTTTGGAAACTTTATATGAAGACAAGCGTGGAATAAAGCGAGGGACATTTGAAGTATAATCTTCAAACTGCCTACCGAAAGTATTTTTCAGGTATGCTTCCTCTTCATTTATGATAATATGATATTGAAAAGAAAAAAATATCAACCCGGCAATCTGCAGCCAAGGGAATAATGCAAATGACATAATGCCGATACCTGTATACATCATTATATTTCCCAGGTAAAGGGGATTACGCAAATGTGCAAATGGTCCACTTATAATTAAATATGTTCCACCTACATTACCTGTTGTTCTAGTTTCACTTCCAGCCCAGCTTACTCCCCATAGCCTTAGATATTCGCCAACACAAGCAATTATAAATCCAGCTATGAGACTCCATATACTAGAATTTTGATAGAACAACATAATAATAATAAACGGAATAGGTGTATAGCTGCGATATTTAAAGAAAACTTCTGATAGTTTCATGTTTTATTCTTTATCCAATCATTTATGAATCATTCCGAAATATATGCCTCTCTCCTTTTTAGTACCGCCTGATATCTTTTTTTTAAGTTTTTTCTTAATAAAATATTAGAGAGTTTATCGATGACATCATCAAAAGTTTTATAGGGTAAAAAAGAAACCCTCTCCTTCTCACAATACCTGAGAAGACTTTCTTTTGCGAATATAATATCGCAATACAACGCTGTATCTTTGTCGGAATTGCCATCACCAATATAGACAGTAAAATCCTCATCGCTACTATTATTTAATATATGATTTCTTTTACAATTAGCGGAGTTTCTGCAAAAGGAATCATAATAAGGGAACTCTGGAATTAGTTTATTCTGTTGTGAGATCATTAAGTGGTTTGAGAAATATTTTAGACCGACTAATTTCTCTCTATTTAAAATCGTATCGATATAATAGTCAAAACCGTCACTCAAAATAAAAACCTGGATATTGCGATCTTCACAGAACCTGATCATATTATGGAACCCGGAATCGACTTCCATTCTATAAATAAAATCGTTTAATACACTTACTTCAACTTGATCAACCGAATTGCAAAGTTCAATCCAAGACTGCTTGGCAGTAATTCTGTCATTAAGAAGATCATCAATAATTCTATCAACTTTAATTTTATCTCCAAAATTGCGAAAAATCGATTCGCCAACATCTTCCTTGGTGATAGTACCATCAAAATCAATAAATATTTTAAATTTTTGATGTGTCATCTTGCAAGTACCATTTTCCGAACTTCAACAAAATCATCAGACTGAACCCGGTAAAAATAGACTCCTGTAGGAAGTTCCTTTCCTGAGAAAACAACTTTGTTTTCCCCCTTAGGATATTTTTGTCTATCTAGCTCTTTTATCAGTTCAATATGACTATTAAAAAATTCAAATTTAATCCAAGAAGGTTCGGAAAGATAAAAAAGGATAGTCGTTTCATCTGTAAATGGGTTGGGAGAATTCTGTGCAAGTGAAATTTTTCCTTTCGATTCAAAGAATTCTACCTTAGCAACATCAGAAGTCTGAATATTACCGAGATTGTCTTTTTGCACTATCCTGTAATAAAGTGGTCCTACTTCATTCGGATGGTCTATAAATTCATAATATCTGGCACTACTGATAATGTCTGATTTAATATTACCTGCAACACTCCATTGAGAAGTCCCATTATCATTTTGTACTGTCCGTTCAATATCATAATTGGTTCCATTTGATTCATTAGCAGAATACCAGGATACTTTCACTGAGTCACCATCAAGCACAGCATTCAGACCAATAATCTGGGAAACATACGTGCCGGTATTAAATATTTTCTGGGCATAAATTTCTCCTTTACTTTCCCTAATTTCCTTGAATATAGCAATAGCGCCCCCCCTTAAGTCCGAGACAACTGAGGGATAACTTTTTTCAGAATTATTGTGCGAGGCAATTACAATACCCAAAGGCCCCCAAAGCTGTTTACCTGAATTGCTTATCCTTTGAGCATAAATATCCGGTCTTACGGATTCATGCCGTTTATCAATCCAAGACACAATAGCCCCACCCTTACCATCACCTAAAAGTTTTTGACCAAACTGGTCTCTTGGAAGTTGAACAACGGCAACGTCTTCTTTCCACCGATGGATACCTTTAATATTAAATTTCTGGATAAAAATATCCTTATCTTTATTTATCTCATTTGTCCAACTCAAAATAATTGTCGAGTCAGCAGTTAATACTTGGGGATTTGTTTTACTTCCTTTTTTAGCAGTAGCGATTTTCCCCCCTGGTCCCCATAACTGTTTTCCGCTAAAGCTTAACAGTTGATGATAAATTTCTTTTTCAGATTTTTGTATTTGCCAAGCTAAATATAGTGCGGAGAAATCACTTTTTTGAACTGAATAGCTTAGAACTGTCTGATTGTAATTAGAAAGCGCAATCGCTTTCTTTCCCCACAACTGCTTGCCAGAAGAATCTACATGCTGAGCAAACAAGATAGTGCTATTATTCTGATTCTCTAACCAAAACAGGAAGGCACCACCATCATTATCAGCAAAAACATTTGATATACTTTTTCTACCAGCGGAATCATCTACTAAGATTCCATTAATATTACCCTGGATTTTACCATTGACAAAAATCTTCTGCAGAATAAGTTTATAACTTGACCCGAATTCATCAGATTTAGCAATGTATGATATATATACATTCCCTATTTTATCGGAACAAACAGCATAATCGATAACATCAGGATAATCAGGGGTAACCTGAACACCCTTTATCTGCCATAGCAGATTTCCATTG
Organism: Ignavibacteriales bacterium; assembly: GCA_003141435.1. Lineage (GTDB taxonomy): Bacteria > Bacteroidota > Ignavibacteria > Ignavibacteriales > Ignavibacteriaceae > Fen-1301. The sequence continues at coordinate 110,737 of PLLW01000103.1, read as the reverse complement.
TTGTAAACCCGCTGGGCAAAAAGATTTCCATTTTTACTTATTGAATAATCTTTCCAAACAACTACTGCTGTGTTGGGAAGATTTTGTGCAACAACAGGAGTAAACTTATCACCCATTTGATCTGATATTTTTTTACCATCAGCATTGAAACTTACCTTTCCGTTCCCATCCATGTGAATAAAAAATATCTCGTTCTGAAAACCGCTTTTATTGTCCTCCCAAAAGATAAACGCGCCTCCTTTGAGATCTTCCACCGAAGAAATATTTATCGGTTTTGCTCCATCAATAACAAGCTTTGTGTTTAATGCCGGATTATTAACCCATTGTGCTTTCATAGGCAAAATAAAGATCATCACAAGGATGAATGAAAGCAAGCCTATGGTGCAATATTTAATTGACAAAATTGAAATCCTCATTAAACCTTACGCTGACAAGTTTTGAAACACCTTCCTCCTGCATAGTCACCCCATATAAAGTATCGGCAGCTTCCATCGTCCTTTTATTATGGGTTACAACAATAAACTGAGTATCTTTACTAAAATCCTTTATGATTTTAGTAAACCGGTCAATATTTGCATCATCAAGTGGGGCATCAATTTCATCAAGTATGCAGAAAGGACTTGGCTTAACAAGATAAATCGCAAACAATAAAGCAATCGCAGTTAATGTTTTCTCTCCTCCCGAAAGCAATTCGATCGATGTGGGGCGCTTTCCTTTGGGTTTGGCTATTATTTCAATCTTTGCTTCAAGAGGATCAACATTCTCTTCAAGTTTAAGATCAGCTTCATCGCCCGGATTAAATAACCCTCTGAAAATATTTATAAAATGTCCTCTTATTTTATCAAAAGTATCAATAAAAAGGGATTGGGCTGTAGTATTTATTTCCCCAATAGTATTAACAATATCCTTTTCAGATTCTAGCAGATCGTTCCTCTGCTTATTCAAAAAATCAAATCTTTCCTTTTCCTCTTCATATTCAGAATAAGCAAGAAGATTAATAGGACCAAGATTTCTTACTTGCTGTTTTAAGGAATGTAGTTCCTCGGTTTTCTGTTCAAATTCAAAAGTTTCAAGATCTTCAAAAGTTTTTATTTGAAGGGTCAAAGAATAGTTCTCTTTGATATTATCAAGTAAGTTTTTTATCATCAAATTAAGTTCATTCAATTTGATTTCAGAAAGATGAATTTTGTCTAAAACTGATTCCCTTTCTTTACGGAGGGAATCCTGTTTCAATTCTTTTTCTTCAATAACCGCCCTAATTGTTTTAAATTCAGAATCTATCTCATTCTCATTTTTTAAAAGCAATTCTTTGGTCTCTATTAATTCATCAAGCTCAATTGATTTTTTATCCAAAATAGATTTAATGGTTTCAGTTTCTTGTAAATTTGATGATATATCTAATTCTCTCTTCGCCAGGTTCTTTATAATTGAATCAACAGAATCTTCAGCCCTTTTAATTGCATTTTCCGAATTTCGCAAATCGCCATACAAACGTTCCAATTCAAGGTTTATTGTGTTGAGGCTGGATGTCAAAGAATCAAATTCCTGTTCCATATTTCTGAAATCTTCATCCATTTTTTTGCTTTCTTCATCAGCTAAAAGCTTATCATCTTTATGAAGAGAGAGGATTTCATGCAATTTTGATTTCTCATTATCAAGCCGATTATATTCAGAAGCCAATTCCTGGATTTCAGCCCTGGCTTTCTCAATTTCATCCACAGCCTTCTGCTTTTCAAATTTAAATTGGGCAATCTGTTTTTCAATATTAGCCAAGTCATTGACCAGCATTCTTCCTTTTTCGGAGAGGATTTTAAGATCAATACTATTAATCGTTTGTTCTTTATCTTCAATCCTTCGACGAAGCAATTCAAGTTCTTCTTCCTTGCGGGGAAATTCATTTTTGTAGTTTTCCAGCAGCTGTTTCCTACCGAACAATGAATCATCAAGCCTAGGAGCAGACCCCCCCTCGATAATGCCGGATTGATCAATATAATCGCCATTCAGAGTCACAAAGTTAAACATGGTATATTCAGAAGAAAGGGAAAATGCAGTTTCCAACGAATCAACAAGGACTGTTTTTGATAATATTTTCTCAAAAAATTGTTTCCATTTTTCTTCAGTCTGAATAAAATCCCTGGCAAAGCCTAGAAAACCAATCTCTTTTTTTAATGACCTGATTTTCCGATGGATAAAGAACGACTGCAGATGCTGAATCAAATTTTTCTTTTGTTCAATTTGATTTTGAGTAAGATAAAAGGAAGCTTTCCCAATTCCACTGTTTTTTAGATATTCAATTCCATTCTTTAAGTCTTCAAATGATTCAACCAGTATATTATTCAGGTTATTTTTTAATGAAGCTTCAATAGCAAAACGATATTCTTCTGAAGAATTTCCAATATGAGCCAAAAGGACCTTATTCCCCTTTGCCCAGCTGCCGTTTTCAAGTAATGCCTTAGCACCTTTGGATACTCCTTCCAGATTATCAATCAGATTTTGAATAAAAGTAATTTTATCCCTTAGAGTGCTTATAAATGAACGCTCTTCAAGCTCTTTTTCTTTTAAGGAATTCAGTTCCTTTTCGAGTTCTTCCTTTTCTTGCTGCTTATTTGAATATAAATTTTCGGCTTCAGCTATTTTCCCCCCGGTTTCAGTCTTATCTTCCTCTAGTTCTTCAATAAATCCGACGGTCTTTGCAATGTTTCCTGTCAATGACTGGATCTTCTCATTAAGCCTTGATATAGAACTGTTTTTTGATATAAGTGCAACCTCTAAGTTCGAAAATTCATTCTCTATGGTAGTGATTTCTTTAAATTTTTCTAGGAGCATGTCTGAATGTAATTTAAGTGCTTTCCTTTTCTCTTCAAGATGAGTTTTAAATTGAATTACTTTTTCTTCAAATGATTTCTTGGCAGATTCTTTTTCTCCAATCTTATCAGAAATTCCTGCAATAATTTCCTTGTTTTCAATTATCAGCTCTCTGGAATTTGCCAGTTCAATTTTAAGTTCTTCCAGTTCCTGTTTGTATTTATAAATATTATTTTCTAATGATTTTTCTCTTTCCTTATTAACAGAAATAAAATTCTGCGAGTTATAGATTTTTTCAGTTTGTCTTGTTACTTCGGATCTCTTTAATTTTAATTCTGTTTCAGTTTGATTTAATTTTTCTTTTACTGATTTAATTTCATTTTCTATTTCCGTAATGTTAGATTCAATTTCAATTTTAAGCTTAAAATTAGATTCTCTTATGTTTTTATATTCTTCTTTTTGATTATTAAACCGGGCCAATTCCCTTTCTGAGAGTTCTATTTCCAGCTCACGGATTATTGAAGATATTTTATTTGATCTCTCTGCTTTTTTAGCCTGACGTTCAAGAGAGTTGACCTTTTTTTCAACTTCAGTAACAATATCGTTAACCCTGTTCAGATCTGTTTTAACATCATCAAGTTTTTTAAGTGCAAGTCGGCGTCGTAATTTATATTTATTTACTCCCGCTGCCTCTTCAAACATTGTCCGTCTTTCTTCTGCTTTATTGCTTAATATAGTCTCAACCATTTTTAATTCTATTACAGAATAAGCATTGGCTCCGATGCCAGTATCCATAAATAGATTAGTAATATCCTTTAGGCGGCAAATGTTTTTGTTCAGAAGATATTCACTTTCCCCAGATCTAAAAATTCTACGAGTAATAGTAACTTCCGAATATTCTGTCGGCAGTATACCTTTATTGTTTTCAATTGTTAAGGAGACCTCGGCCATACCCATCGGCTTTTTATTCGATGTGCCGTTGAAAATGACATTCTCCATTTTATCACTTCTTAAAGTGCCACTTTTCTGTTCCCCAAGGCACCACCTTATGGCATCAACAATATTAGTTTTTCCGCAACCATTTGGCCCAACAATGGAAGTTACACCCTCATTAAACTGAACATTTGTTTTTTGAGCAAATGATTTGAATCCTAATATTTCAAGCTTTGATAAGTACAATCCGAGTCCTAAAAAATATTAAACAATTTTAAAGTGATTTGCAGATATTCAATTACAGAATTGCTCATTTCATAATAAAAGATAATACCGCTGAAAACAATAGCAATTAATAGTAAACTATAGAAATAAACACTGCCTGAATTAACATCAAAAATAACATAAATGCCTTTCATCAATCGGTAAAATATCCATATTGAAAAAATTATTAAAGCAATGTACACATAGCCGTTAACAATATCAGCAGATAGAACTCTATATAAAATAATTCCAAGGGGAATTAAAAGAAGAAGTGGAAGAAACGACCATACTACTGTAAAATAAGCGCTGGAATAATAAACTCTGTTTCTTACAAAAAATGCCCCCCCCTTAACTAAAACTGATAATAATATAAGCACAATAAAAGATGCGGCAGATAACCAAAAAATTGAAAGCAACGGGCGCCATGCAAGATAATTACTAACTTTTAATATTCCATGACTTCCAAATGCGAGAATTGATCTTTCAAAGAACAGGTTTCCCTTAAAATAAAATAGAAGATTACTTAAAAGAAGTCCAGAAATGGTGGAGACTAAAATTATCAGAATATTTGACTGCAATCCTGATATTAATCTTTGGTCTCTTACATCAGCAAAAAAATTATAGGGTCTTAATAATGCGCGGGAAGAATCTTCTCTGAATTTTCTTCCGGAATTAACAAGACCTCCGAGTGCTATTGCTAAAAATATTCCGAATACTATGAATATCATTGGCGAATTGTCTTTTTTGCTACCTATTGGAATAGTTACTTTTTCGGTATTATGAAGTTTTGCGCTGACAACTTTCAAAGCAAGTCGATTATTCCCCCGATCTTCACCTGATAATCCAATGTGATAAATATTATCTGGACTGTAGCCAGCAATAAAGGAAGAATATTCTCCACGATAGTCAAACATTGTATTTAGAAAATAACCCGCAAGAGGATTTGAACTGAAATAATCTATAAGTTCATCAAAATATGCTGCCTGCGCCTCATAAGTAAACTTATTGACATAACCATCTGAATTTCCTGAATTAACTGTATAAGTAGCTTCACTGATAAAAACTCTGCCAGCTCCAAGTTCGCTTCTCAAATTCTGAATCTCAGAGTAAAATTGGTTCGGGAGTGTATTGAAGAACTCTAATCCGTAAAGATCTATATTATCCAGTTTGGTTATATTATATCTTGCAAAAGAGGCATATGTTAAAATTTGCGTCTGTTTCTTGGTCATCCCCGCAAGAGAATTAAGGAGATTTATTTGAGCTTCAACTCCTGGCAAATATGAGCTTCCCAATCCAATTGCTGCTATTATAGAATATCTTTTATATGATCTAAGAAAATTATCCAGATAGTTTTGGCTTCTTTGTATAAAATTTAGATCGCTTGAAAGTCTTCCCGGAATTAAATTCAATGGGACTTCAACAAAAGCAAGCAGACCTATTTTTTCGCACAAAGTCAAATAGTATGGATGAGGAATTATCTTTGAAAACCTTACACAATTAAAACCAGTTTCCTTTATGAGCCTGATATCCTTTTCCATTTGTTCGAAGTTGAGCATGCTGCCATATTCATTATTCGACGGAATGTAAGTTACTCCCTCTATAGTGAAATTTGAGCCATTAAATAAAAAAGAATCCTTTGCCGGCAATAATGAATAAACAGATACTTTCCTATTGACTTTATCGATCAGATTTCCATTACGGTATAACCAAAATGAAAGAGTATATGATTGTGGACTAGAGGGGGACCAAACCATAGGTGATGAAAGGTCAAAATTCTCTGTTAAATTTTTTTCTTTATTCCGACTTAGCTGAAATGCCTGATCCTGGGCTAAGGTAATACTCCCTGTGGGTGATTGGAATATTATTTTTAGGTTTAGAAGATCCTCCCTTGCACTGGTATCTTTTAAGGAAAAATCCCTGTTCTCAATTTTGGAGGATAAAGTAAACCTTGCCTTATTTGTTTTGGGATCATATTTGTAAGAAATATCAGGATCGTTGATTGAAATATTTGGTAATAACTGAAGATATATATCCCCAAAAATTCCGCCGTAACTTTTGGGTAATAGAAATCCTTGTTTAACTGGAATTGTATTTTCCGCATCCGCTTTATAATTAAGCTTGACCGAAAGTATATTGTTTTTGTCTGATGTAATAATATCTTTGGGGAGATCAAGGTTAAATGAAAACCTGCCCCCGGTATGTCTATATATAATAACGTTGTTTACTGATATATCGGCTGAATAATTCAGACCTAAAAAATAGATTTTAAATTTATTATTTGAGATCTGCTCCTTGGTCAGGGTGAATGCCTTTTCAAAAACCAACACCCCATCACCGTCAAAAACTGAGGGAATTTCTACTTTTACTCTTTTTTGCTCTTTATCATTTGCATTATATACCTGCCACCTCCCATCCAGAGAAATTACATTTCTTGTTTCGGTGATATCTATGAGATCTTTTTCCAAATAATTAAATTTATAGCCCGGAAGTTCCTTAAAAATGATTTGCGGGTAGGAAAAATGAGATAATAATATTGAAAAAAAAGAAATGAAGTATAAATAAAATCTAGGAAAACCCATCCGTGCAACTATCCAATAATTAGGGAAATAAAGCTAAAAATATACGGAATAATAGGAGGGAAATCAATGTAAATTTGACTTAAAAATGCCTTTAATGGTGCTTTTTAGATAATTCTTTAGGTCGCCTGTATAATATCGATAAAAGAATCTGCTTTTAAGCTAGCCCCTCCAATCAAAGCGCCATCAATATCTTTTTGGGACAGGAGTTCTCTTGCATTCTTATTATTAACGCTCCCACCGTATTGTATTATAATATTTTCCGAAATAGAAGCTCCACATTTGTCATTAATAAGACTACGGATAAACTTATGTACTTCCTCGGCTTGTTCAGGAGATGCAGTCTTTCCAGTTCCAATTGCCCAAACCGGTTCATATGCAATAATCATATTGCCCATTTCTTCTGATGAAATATCCTTTAAACCGGATCTTATCTGTTTTTCAATTACCTTTTCTGTAATTCCGGCTTCTCTTTCTTCAAGAAGTTCTCCTACACAAAAAATCGGCTTTAACCCACTAGCATTAGCTTTTTTAATTTTATTATTTATTAGTTCATCTGTTTCGCCAAAAATATTTCTTCTTTCCGAATGACCAAGGATTACATATTCGCATCCAACACTTTTCAGCATCGCAGCGGAAATTTCACCTGTAAAGGCACCTGAAGTTTCAAAATACATGTTTTGGGCACCTAGCTTAATTTTAGTATCCTTTAACAAAGTATAAGCCTCAAATAATGAAGTAAAAGCCGGGCAAACTATTACATCACAATTCAAATTATTCACGGATATACCAGATGTTAATCTGGATAAAAGATTTTGAGTTTCCTTTAAATCATTATTCATTTTCCAATTTCCGGCTATTACTTTCCTTCTCATATAACCTCTAATTTGATTTTATTAATTATTAAATGGCCACTCTAAACTTAATGTTTTTATAAGTTAATAAAAATGTTTATACCCTTTTTCCTTCTATGTAAAATTAGATTTTTCTATATTAACATAGTTTAAATTAGCTATAAATGATTTTTTAATTAACCAGAAATGAAAAAGAAAGTTGCAATTGTTGCACTTAGCGGTGGACTAGATAGCTGTGTCACAACTGCTATTGCAAACCAGGAGTACGATCTAGCGTTATTCCATGCCAATTATAAACAGAGAACTGAAAAAAGAGAACTAAAATCATTCAACGATATTGCCGACTATTATGGAATTGAGAAACGATTGATAATCGATTTCTCTCATTTATCAAAAATTGGTGGCTCTTCTTTAACTGATAGGAATATCAAAGTAAAGGAAGCGGATTTTTCAAATCAATCTATCCCAAATTCATATGTTCCTTTTAGAAATGCCAATATACTTTCAGCATGCATTAGCTGGGGAGAAGTTCTTAATGCTTCTGCAGTTTTTATGGGGGCTGTGCATGAAGACTCGTCCGGTTACCCCGACTGCCGGCCCGAATTTTTTTCCGCTTTTGAAAAAATGTCTGACCTGGGAACTAAGCCAGAGACAAATATTAAAATAATTACACCAGTTATAAATTTATCAAAAAAAGAAATTGTGCTAAAGGGAAAAGAGTTAAATGCTCCTTTCCATTTAACCTGGTCATGCTACCAAAGTGAAGAAGAATCCTGTGGAATCTGTGAAAGTTGTGCGTTAAGATTAAGAGGATTTCAACTGGCTGGCATTGAAGACTCTATAAAATACAAAACCAAACCATTTTACATTTGAAGGAAAAAAATGAACGATAAAATAAAAATTATTGAGGTTTTCGAAAATGCCTACCCGGGTAGAGATTATACAGTCATACATCAAGCGCCCGAGTTTACATCATTATGTCCCAAAACAGGGCAGCCCGACTTTGCTACAATTACGGTTGAGTATATACCTGATAAATTATGTATAGAATTAAAATCCCTTAAATTATATTTTCACTCTTTTCGTAATGACGGAATTTATTTTGAAAGTGTTACTAACCGTATTTTAGATGACCTTGTAGCTGCATGCCAGCCAAGGTATATGCATATAACTGCAGAATTTAATACTCGTGGCGGGATATCTTCAGTTGTCGAGACTGAATATCATAAAGAAAATCTATCAAACGAAAATTATAATTAATTAATATAATGCCTGTTAGTATCGGTGCAAAAAAAGATTTCATAAAAAGAAGAGATCTGCTATTTCAGGAAAATCTAAAGAATACGGATTCACTTAATTTCAGCATGGAATATAGCCTCCTTGTTGAGGATTATATCTGTCTATTAACACGTAATAAAAAAATCAATTTCGCAATTGCGTCTGCTGGCAGCTTCAGTAGAAGAGAGTTAGCCCCTTTCTCAGATATTGATCTTATTTTTATAACGGAATCATTGGATGGAAATGAAAATGAAATTTCCGATGTTCTTACATCATTATGGGATAATGGAATTGAGGTGTCTCATACAATAAGAGATTTTGGGGATATTACAAAATTTCTAAATGATCTGCATACCTTCACACAATTTTTCGAAACTAGATTACTTCTGGGTTCTGAAAAAATATACAACAAATGGAATGAGCTTCTCTTGTCATCTTTAACAGCAACTGTACAAAAAAAATTGCTATATGATTTTATCAATGATATTGATGCCAGATATGCTAAATACGGAACCTCACCTAAAATGCTTGAACCTAATGTTAAATTTTCGGCTGGAGGATTGCGGGATTTCCAGGCAGTTGAATGGATGTATATTCTTAAGAACAAGGAATTCTTAAATAAACAGAATGAGAAAGTTCAATCTGAAATTTTTGTTGAGATGCTTCTTGAGAAAGAATATTCTACTCCGAGTGAGTGTAAAAGACTTTTTAATAGTTACAAAACTTTAATAACTGTTAGAAACCTTCTTCATTTAATTTCAAATCAGAAAAATGATAGATTTGAATTTGCAGCCCAGCAAAAAATATCCCCCCTCTTCTATAATAAAAAAGAGGCGATCGCATTATTCATGAGGGATTATTTTATTGCTGCAAATATTATAAACAGATTTACTAAATCAATTGTAAAAAAATTCCTTGAGGAAATTGAAAATCCTCTCCCGGATTCATTAGCAATAGAACTTGATGAAGATTTTATACTTAAAGGAAAAACTATTTCTTTAAACAATATTCGAAATTTTACTTTGTCTGATACGCTAAGAGCTTTTTATTACCGCGGTTTCAACGACGCTCAATTTGATGAGAAGTTAAGAACTATAATAATAGAAACTGTGGAGAGAGAGGATATATACAGGCTAAATAGCACCAGCTCATCAGTTTTTTTCAGGGAAATATTAATGCTTCCTAGAAATGTCGGGCAAACCCTTTCTGGTATGAATGAACTTGGCGTACTTGGTGCATTCATGCCCGAATTTAAAGATCTTATTGGTTTCCTGCAGCATGGAGTCTATCATCAATATACGGCCGATGAACATACATTAATGACTATCCTAAATGTTGAGAAACTCGAAAAAGATTTTTCTATTCTCGGAAAAATTTATAATAATCTCAAGAATAAAGAAATTTTATACTTGAGCTTGCTTTTCCACGATATTGCAAAACCCATTAATATATCTGGCCATGAGATCATTAGCGCTGAAATGGCATCTTCTATTATGTATCGACTCGGATATAGTGAAGAAGAAATTGAGAAGGTTGCTTTCCTGGTTAAAAACCACCTTCTTATGGAGCAGATAGCCTTTAGACGAAACTTAAATGATCCCGAGACACTAAATACTTTTACATCAAAGTTCTCTTCCGTTAATGCTCTTGACCTCCTTTACCTTGTTACTTATGCCGATCTTTCTGCAGTAAACCCTGTTGTCTGGACATCCTGGAAAAGTGATTTGTTGGCTGAATTATACAGGAAAACTAGCTCGATGCTGAAGGAACAATTAAGTGGCGAAGAACTTTTAGTCTCAATTACTTATGTTATCCCCAAAGAAATTAGTAAACACTCTCAGGTAATTTCTGAATCCCACGTCCAGGAACATATCGATTCTATTAATGATATCGCTTATGTTAATCATTTTTCTGATGAAGAAATTGCAAAACATATTGAGGAAATTCAAAAGGGAGTTTTTGTCTCTGTTTTATTTAAAGAACTGAATGATTTTACAAATATTACTGTAATAACAAAAGATTTCCCCTCTCTTCTGTCAAAAATCTGCGGTGTATTCTCTATTAATGATGCCAATATTCATGATGCAAAAATCTTTACGCGTAAGGACGGAATAGTAATTGATTCCTTTAACGCCTCCAATTTCAGAACGGGAAGGAAAATTGAACCTGAAAGATTTATAAAAATTGAAGAGGATCTCAATTCCGTTGTTACAGGGCTGCTTCAGCTTAACCAGGAATTTTCAAAAATGAAAAATAGATGGTGGAGAATCGAAAACAAGTTTTTCAAAAGAACCGGAAAAATAAAAGTTGTATTTGAGAATCATGAAAAGTACACAATTATTGATATTTTTTCTCCCGACAGGTTGGGTTTCCTTTTCCAGGTTACGAGTAAAATGAATGAGATCGGTTTATCTATTTATTTTGCAAAAATATCTACCCAGGGTGATGATATCGTGGACTCATTTTATGTTCTTGGGAGAAGTGGGAAAAAAGTTTCACCAAATGACTATGAATTAATTAAAACAGAGATAATTGATACTATCACACAATTATTATAAGTAGGTTATTTATTTGAATTTTATGGAAAAAGAAAAACCGATCGGGGTATTTGATTCCGGGATCGGGGGGTTAACTGTTGTTAAAAGAATTGTTTCTTATTTACCGAGGGAGGATATTGTTTATTTCGGAGATACAGCTAGGGTTCCCTATGGTTCTAAATCAAATGATACAGTTATAGAATATGGCTTGCAGGACGCTAAGTTCCTAATGCATAAAAATATTAAGGCTCTTGTAGTCGCCTGTAATACTGTTTCTTCAGTTGCACTTAATAGTTTGAAAAATAATTTTGATATCCCCATTATTGGAATGATCGAACCAGGTGCAAAAATGGCATCTCTGGAAACTATAAATAAGAGAATCGGAGTTATTGGTACTCGCTCCACTATAAGCAATCAGGCATATTCAAAAAAAATAAAAATCATAGATCCTACCATTCACGTTTTTGAACGCGCCTGCCCCCTTTTTGTCCCCCTTGCAGAAGAAGGATGGATAAACCATAAAGCTACTTATGAAATAGCAGGAGAATATCTTAAAGAATTTATAAAAATTGGTGTCGATACCCTGGTATTAGGATGTACCCATTACCCTATTCTCTCCGAAGTTATCCAGAATATTGTAGGCAAAGATGTAAAATTGATTGATTCAGGAATAGCAGCTGCCGAATCAGTAAAAGAGGAACTTGATAGGTATAACCTCAATTCAAACAAATCCTCACAGGGAAATCAATCGTTTTATGTAAGTGATATCCCGATGAAATTTAAAGAATTAGCCGAACTATTCCTTGGAAAATCTATATCCGAAGTTCAAAAAATAGAAATTGAATCTTTAACACGATAAAAGAGAAATTAAATGTTGCGAAATTCCCTTCTCAATAAATATTAAAACCTCTGTTACGCTGCGTTTGTTTATTTCAATTCTGCTGTTAAAACAATTTCTTTTACGCTCAGTGCTTTAGAAATAGGGCACCCGGCTTTTGTTTCATTAGCATGTTTCTGGAAAGTGATATTATCAATCCCTTCAACATCTGCTTTGGAATTAACTTCTATCTTAGTTACAGTAAAACCGGATTCTAGTTTTTCAATATGCACTTTATCTTCAGTAATAATTGAATTTACCTTAAAACCTGCACCAGATAATGCATTTGCCAGCGCCATAGAAAAACATGCGGCATGAGCAGCTCCCAATAATTCTTCCGGGTTGGTTTCATTTCCCGTTTCAAAACGTGAGGCAAAGTTGTATGCTGTATTCTTCAAAATTCCTGATTCAGTATTAATGTTTCCACTGCCATCTTTTAAATTCCCCCTCCAAACTGCATTGGCTTTTCTAATAGGCATATTTTCTCCTTAATAATTTATTGTTATATGATAATAATAATAGTTTTTATGTTAAGATGTTAATTTTCAGTGTGATCTTACTTAACAATTGAAAATTATCATTTTAATTAAGTTTATTGTACAGTTGCATTAGTAATGAGACAAATCCTCCATTATGACCATTAAAATCTAAGAATATTCCTATTTACTCTTTCATAAAGCACCCATTAAATCCAAAAAACATTTCATTCTTTATTCAAGGTTTTAAAGTATTAAATTGCTAATTTTATGCTTGTAATTATTATTTATAAGGGAGAAGAGACATAATTGTTATATGCATTATAAAGGAATTTGGCGCACCGACCTTTTCATAAAGAATCAAAACTTCAATACTGTGTTTGATTCAAATATTATCGAATATATTTATCCTTCTCCCCATAAATTTTTCCAACTAAAATTTAATAAAATAAAACTTAAAAGAGGTCTTTATGTCCGAGTACATTAATAAACTTTTAGCAAGAGTAAGAGCACAAAATCCCAGTGAACCAGAATTCCATCAGGCTGTCGAAGAAGTTGTAGAGTCACTTGGAATAGTCCTTGAACGCCATCCCGAATACAAAACTGCAAAAATTTTGGAAAGAATGGTTGAGCCAGAAAGGATGATTACCTTCCGAGTACCATGGATGGATGATCAGGGAGAAATTCAAATTAACCGCGGGTATAGAATTGAAATGAACAGCGCCATCGGTCCTTATAAAGGTGGCTTGAGGTTTCACCCTTCTGTTACTCCCGGTATTTTAAAATTTCTGGCTTTTGAACAGGTATTTAAAAACAGTCTTACTACACTTCCTATGGGGGGAGGCAAAGGCGGCTCTGATTTTGACCCAAAAGGAAAAAGCGATAATGAGGTTATGAGATTCTGTCAGAGTTTTATGACAGAGTTGTTCCGCCATATCGGGCCCGATACTGATGTCCCCGCTGGAGATATTGGTGTCGGTGGAAGAGAAATTGGATTCCTGTTCGGCCAGTATAAAAGATTAAAAAATGAATTTACAGGAGTATTGACAGGTAAAGGATTGAATTGGGGCGGTTCATTAATTCGTCCTGAAGCTACTGGGTATGGCGCAGTTTACTTTGCTCAGGAAATGCTTAAAACTAAAGGTATGGACTTCTCCGGCAAATTAGTTGCCGTTTCTGGTTTTGGTAATGTTGCATGGGGAGCTGTCCAGAAAATTGATCAGCTCGGCGGAAAGGTTGTTACCCTATCGGGACCGGATGGGTTTATCCATGATAAAAATGGCATTAAAGGCGAAAAAATTGATTATATGCTTCAAATGCGGGCTAGTGCCAAAGATAATGTTAAGGACTATGCCGATAAATTTAAAGTTGAGTTCTTCCCCGGTAAACGTGCATGGGGTGTTAAAGTAGATGTTGCAATGCCTTGTGCTACTCAGAATGAAATCTTTGAACAAGATGCAAAAGAATTGGTTAAAAACGGCTGTATTTGTGTCTGCGAAGGAGCAAATATGCCTACAACTATTGAAGCATATAAGATATTTAGGGAAAATAGCATCCTCTTTTCCCCAGGAAAAGCATCTAATGCAGGAGGTGTAGCTACTTCCGGCCTCGAAATGTCACAAAATAGCATGCGACTCCCATGGGGTAAAGAAGAAGTTGACCACAGATTGCATGAAATTATGAAAAAAATCCATGATACCTGTTTAGAAACGGCTGAAAGATTCGGTACTCCTGGCAATTATGTTGCTGGTGCTAATATTGCCGGTTTTCTGAAAGTTGCTGATGCAATGATGGATCAGGGTTTAGTGTAATCTTATTCTTTTGTATTTTAGGGCAGTTTACCATTCGGTAGCTGCCTTAAAATTTTTTAAAAGGTACTTTTCTTAAAGTATGTAACAAAATCATGGATAAACTCAGCCAGCTGAATATTGAAAATCTTGTCGTTAACCGGTTGGATAATTTCCAAAAACTCATGCGGCACAAAACTAGGGAAATTCTCCTAGTCTCTAGCTTATATGATAATTATCTTTTCGAAGAAGATGGAAGATTATATGAGCTGGTTCGCGAAGAGTATCGGATATTAAACTTAAGTCAGGCTCCTGAAATTACTCATGTTACAACTGGCAAGGAAGCACTCGAGCTTTTCGATGAAATCACGTTTGACATGATAATTACTACTATGCATATCGAAGATATGCACGTCATCAAACTTGCACAGCAAATAAAAGCTAAAGGCATCAATACTCCTATTATCCTTCTCGCATACGACAACAAGGAAAGAAAAGAATTAACAGATAATCACGATATATCAATCTTTGATAGAATTTTTATCTGGCAGGGGGATTATAAACTTCTAATTGCTATTACTAAATATTCTGAGGATAAACTGAATGCTGATAATGATATATTATCTGCTGGAGTACAGGCAATTATTCTTGTCGAAGACAATATTAAATTCTATTCCTCCTATCTTCCAATTATTTATACTGAAATTTTTAACCAGTCCCTCCGACTAATTTCCGAAGGTGTCAACCTTACTCATAAATTTATGCGCATGAGAGCAAGACCCAAAATTCTCTTGTGCACAAATTATGAAGAGGCTTGGAATTATTATGAAAAATACCAAGAATCGGTTCTTGGAATAATTACCGACATGAATTTCAAAAAAGATGGGGTTAAAGACCCTGAGGCAGGATTGAAATTCGCCTTGGCTGTAAAAGAAAATCACAAAGATATCCCTATACTAATACAATCAAGTAATCAGGATTTTGAATCTATTGCCCGTGAGATCGGGGCTTCTTTTATTCAGAAAAATTCCCCTCGTCTACTCCATGAGCTTAGAGAATTTATGATGGACCGTTTTGGATTTGGCGATTTTATCTTCCGTACTCCCGATGGTAAAGAAGTAGGGAGAGCTCACAATTTAATATCTCTTGAAGAACAATTAAGAATTGTTCCTGATGAAAGCATTCATTTTCATGCAGAAAGAAATCATTTCTCAAATTGGCTAAAAGCACGAACAGAATTCTGGCTTGCCTACAGGTTAAGGCCCCGCAAGGTTACCGATTTCCAGTCTGTTGAGGGTTTAAGACAAGAACTTATCAGTTCTTTAAAATTATATCAAACTATACGGCAACGTGGGGTAATAACCGATTTTAATAAAGATCTTTTTGATCCTGTAAACAGCTTCGCCCGCTTGGGCGGCGGATCCCTTGGGGGTAAAGCCAGAGGTCTCGGTTTTATTAATACATTAATAAATAATTATAATGTACGGAACAAGTTTGAAGATGTCGAAATTACTGTTCCTTCAGCCGTTGTTATCGCTACGGATGTCTTTGATCAATTCATCGAAAAGAACCATCTGGAAAATATTGCCTTAAATGAACCGGATGATAAAGTTATTATTAAGAAATTTCTTGAAACTGAGTTCTTCCCTTTCGATATATTAAAAAAACTCCTGGGCTATCTTGAAATAGTTAAAGTCCCACTTGCTGTAAGGTCTTCAAGTCTCCTTGAAGATTCACAGTTTCAGCCCTTTGCCGGCGTGTACGAAACATATATGATACCAAATAATAATCCTGATATTAATATCAGGCTCCAGGAACTATTGGAATGCATCAAATGTGTATATGCTTCAACCTTTTGCAAAGCCGCCAGGGATTATATGAAAGTTACTTCGTACAGGCTTGAAGAAGAAAAAATGGCTGTAATAATTCAACAGCTTGTCGGCGCTTCTCATGAAGAAAGGTTTTATCCTGATTTCGCTGGAGTCGCTAAATCATTTAATTTCTATCCTGTGCCCCCGCAAAAATCTACAGATGGTATTGCCCTTGTCGCGTTGGGTCTCGGCAAAACTGTTGTTGACGGTGGTAATTGTGTTAGGTTCTGTCCTAAATATCCCCGGCATTTACTCCAGTTTTTTTCAACAAGGGAAACCATTAAAAACGCCCAGCAGTATTTTTATGCGCTTAATCTCAATGGTAAATTAAATCATACTTCCGATGATAATCCCGAAGAACTTGTTGTCAAATATGAACTGATTATTTCAGAAAAGGACCAGACTTTAAATCTGGTAGGCTCAACTTATTCTGTCGAAAACGATTCTGTATATGATGGGATTTCAAGAAAGGGGAGCCGCGTTGTTACTTTTGCCCCGGTGTTAAAACATAATGCTTTCCCTCTCGCGGAAATTCTCGATCTTTTACTCGAACTTGGTACCTGGGGTATGGGCGCTCCGGTTGAAATTGAATTTGCCGTCAATATGAATGTCCCCCCCGGTAAACCTAAAGAATTTGCTATGCTTCAGATGCGCCCTCTCGTTATTAGCCGCGAACTTGAAGAACTTGAGGTAGATAATGCAGAAAAGGAGGATTTGATTTGTCAGAGCAGCCAGGTGTTGGGTAATGGAGCAATAAATGATATTCATAATATAGTTGTGGTCGATATACAAAAATTTGATCGCAGTAAAAGCCGCGATGTTGCTTTGGAAGTTAGCCAGCTTAATTCTGAGCTTTTATCACTGAAGAAACCTTATATCCTCATCGGCGTTGGTCGGTGGGGTAGCCTTGATCATTGGCTGGGAATTCCAGTAACCTGGGACCAGATTTCAGGTGCAAGTGTAATTGTTGAGTCGGGATTTAAGGATTTCAATGTTACGCCGTCTCAAGGCTCCCACTTCTTTCAGAATATCACTTCCTTTAAGGTGGGATATTTTTCTGTAAACGAATTGGATAATTTGGGATTTATTGATTGGGATTGGCTTACCCTCCAGCCTGCAGTTCGTGAATTAAAGTATACAAGGCATCTTTCATTCGATAAACCTTTAGGCGTTCGAATCAATGGGCAGCAGAACAAAGGAATAATCCTAAAACCCGGCAGATAAAATCTAAAATAAATACAATGACTCCCTCTTCAATAGGAAATATTAATTTTAATCTAACCGATGTTTGGCATGAATCTGTAGATGGAATTAGAATAACTGATTTGGATGGAAAAATTATTGCAGTGAATCCAGCTTTCTGTAAACTTTTCGATAAACCCGAGACTGAGCTCATATATCAACCCTTTCATATCCTATACCACCCTAACATTCAAGGGGAGATCATTAAAGAATATAACGATGATTTCTCCAGCGATAATGTTAAACCCCGGTTGGAAAGAAAGGTTGTCCTATGGAACGGTAGAAAAGTCTGGTTAGAATTTTCTAATTCA
This sequence comes from Ignavibacteriales bacterium, assembly GCA_003141435.1. Classification (GTDB taxonomy): domain Bacteria; phylum Bacteroidota; class Ignavibacteria; order Ignavibacteriales; family Ignavibacteriaceae; genus Fen-1301. Next base: position 92,926 of record PLLW01000103.1, on the reverse strand, counting down.
TTCATTAAAGGTTTTTCAAATGATAACCTCGTCCTTTCACTCGTAAGAGATATCTCCGAAAGAAAAGAGAATGAGCTGCAACTAGTTAAAAGTGAAAAGCAGTTCCGAAGCCTTTTTAATAATACAAGCGATGCAATGTTCGTTTGCTATCTGAATTATGGAAAAACTTTGGGCAGTTTTGTGGAAGCTAATGAAAAAGCCTGCCAGATTCTGGGTTGTTCCATGAATGAACTCCTTCAACTGAATCCTCTTCAGGTTTTTTTTGAAAACAGGGAAGATGAGATATTGAAATTTATCGATCGGTTAAATGCTAATAAAAGCATAATTTTTAATGCTCTTTTGACCGGCAAAAACATTGACAGAATTCCTGCTGAAATAAACTCCAGACTGTTTGATTATAATGAACGCCCTGCCATCCTTTTTATTTCGCGTGACATAGCTGAACGCCGTGATTTTGAAGAGAAGCTTAAACAAAGGACAAACCAGTTAAGAAATCTTGCCTCCAAACTCCAGTCGATTCGGGAAGAAGAAAGAAAAATGATCTCCCGTGAAATTCATGATGAGCTGGGACAAATGCTTACAGTTCTAAAAATCCAGATCAGCCTTCTTTCAAATAAAATTACAGATAACGATATTATAAAATCAAAATTCAATTCGGTTGAAAAACTTATTGATAATTCGATTGAGTCGGTTCAGAAAATTGCTTCAAAATTACGCCCCGGTCTTCTCGATGAACTAGGACTTATTCCGGCTATCGAATGGCAGACACAGGATTTTATGGAAAATACGGGGATTGATTGTGAATATACTCTCCCTAAAGAGGAAATAAATCTTGATCAGGAAAAATCAACTGCTCTATTCCGTATCTTTCAGGAATCAATTTTTAATACTGCAAGACATGCTAATGCAAGTAAGATTTTTATTAATCTCCGGGAAGTTAATAATGAACTCGTTCTAGAGATAATAGATAACGGAAAAGGTATTACTCAAAATCAGATAAGTGATCCGAAATCTTTAGGTTTGTTAGGTATGAAAGAAAGAGCTCTTATTATTGGTGGTTCTGTAGTAATAAAAAGTTCTATGAATAATGGCACAACTGTAAAGGCTGTTATTCCGCTTATAAATAATATATCAAATAAATAATCTACAACTGTAATGATTAAAATTTTAATAGCTGATGACCATGCAATAGTAAGAGAAGGATTAAAGCAGATTCTTGCTGAAGAACCCGATATGAAGGTTACCGGCGAAGCCGGAAATGCCGATGAACTTTTTGAGCTTCTAAAAAAGGATATATGGAATGCTGTCGTATTGGATATAAATATGCCCGGTAAAAGTGGTCTCGAAGCATTAAAGGATCTTAAGAAAATATATCCGGATCTCCCAGTATTAATCTTAAGTATGTATGGCGAAGAACAATACGGCGTAAGAGCTCTTAAAGCAGGAGCTTCTGGTTATCTTAAAAAAGCAAGCGCCCCTAATGAATTTGTTTCTGCTATTCGTACTATTGTAAAAGGCAAAAAATATATCAGCCCTACCCTTGCCGAAAACCTTGCGGATAATATCACCCCCGGGAATCATCATTCAAATAAGTTATCTGACCGTGAATATGAAATCCTTTGCAAAATTGCATTAAGTAAGTCGACAGAAGATATTGCAAATGATTTATGCATCAGCGTTCATACTGTGTATTCCTATCGGAATAGAATACTTGAAAAATTGAATCTTAAAACTAATGTCGAATTAACACAATACGCCATCCAGAATAAACTGATTGAATTGTAGTAATTATTACTACACGACTCCTCAAATAATTACTACAATAAAATCATTATAATTATTGTTTATTCCCCCTTAAATCCGTTCTAACTTCCTATTAACAAATTATAAACATGATGGTTTTTTTATTACTTGCAAAATTTTGGTTTAGGGGAACCCATCTGGATAAATAATATTCTCATTACAAAATTAATCGGAGGTTTCAATGTCCCAGTATGTAAAAGATTTAATGGCAGAAGTAAAAGCAAAAAATCCGGCTGAACCGGAGTTCCATCAGGCTGTTGAAGAAGTTGCTGCTTCTTTAACTTTGGTTTTGGAACGCCACCCGGAATATAGGGCTGCAAAAATACTAGAAAGAATTCTGGAACCGGAAAGAGTTATTTTATTCAGGGTTCCATGGGTTGATGATCAGGGTGAAGTTCACATAAATAGGGGTTACAGAATTGAAATGAACAGCGCTATTGGTCCATATAAGGGCGGTCTCCGTTTCCATCCATCTGTAAATCTTGGCATCTTGAAGTTCCTCGCATTCGAACAGGTTTTCAAAAATAGCTTAACAACCCTTCCTATGGGTGGCGGTAAGGGCGGATCCGACTTCGATCCTAAAGGTAAAAGCGATCTTAAGATTATGCGCTTCTGCCAGGCTTTTATGAGTGAATTGTACAGACATATAGGTCCCGATACTGACGTGCCTGCCGGAGATATAGGTGTCGGCGGAAGAGAGATCGGTTATCTGTTCGGTCAGTACAAGAAATTAAAAAATGAATTTACAGGAGTATTAACAGGCAAAGGATTGAACTGGGGCGGTTCTCTAATTCGTCCCGAAGCTACCGGATATGGCTCCGTATATTTTGCTTCTGAAATGCTTTCAACAAAAAATAAAACTCTTGAAGGCAAAAAATGTCTTGTCTCCGGTAGCGGAAATGTTGCCCAATATACAGTAGAAAAAATAAATCAGTTGGGTGGAAAGGTTCTTACAATGTCAGATTCCAATGGATATATCTTTGATGAAAAAGGGATCGATGCTGAAAAATTAGCCTTCATTATGGAATTGAAGAATGTTAGAAGAGGAAGAATTAAAGAATATACCGATAAATTTAAGTCAGCAGTTTTCTTCCCGGCTGATCCAAAGTTGGATTATAATCCATTGTGGAACCATAAAGCTGACTGTGCTTTCCCAAGTGCTACACAGAATGAAATAAATGGCAAGGATGCCCAAAATCTATTAAATAATGGAATCCTTTGTGTTAGTGAAGGGGCTAATATGCCTACAACTCTTGAAGGTGTTAATATATTCCTGGCTGCAAAATTATTATACGGTCCCGGTAAAGCAGCAAATGCAGGCGGCGTTGCAGTTTCAGGTCTTGAAATGGCACAGAACAGCATGAGGTTACCTTGGACAAAAGAAGAAGTCGATAGCCGTTTGAAATTAATCATGAATAAAATCCACACTACTTGCATGACAATGGCTGATAGATTTGGTACCCCCGGCAATTATGTCAATGGTGCCAATATTGGCGGGTTCCTAAAAGTTGCAGACGCAATGATTGATCAGGGTGTCGTATAATAAGTACTATGCCTAATTAATTTAAAGGCTGTTCCTGACATGGGACAGCCTTTATTTTCACTATTCACAATTTTAAATCAAATTATCGTGTACTACTCTCTTTATTTATCTCCCAGGCTAATCCGATATTTAGTAAATAATAATCCTTAAATGAATTCAAATATCCTGCCGCCGTTATATCTGCTTGTAAATTATCAGCTATCAAATAAGCAAATCCTGCATCCAAATAAAAATCGGGCTTAGCTGTTTGGTTCAAATAACCATACCCCTCAATAAATGTACTAAGTTTGTCGTTTAGAGTTACACCTAAACAAATAGCATAAAAATGTGTCGGAACAGATGAGCTTCTATCCCATATAATGCCATAATTGTAACATAGGTTAACTGTTTCGGATAGATCATTTGCCATTAATAAGTAAAACGACGGTGCCGCATTGTCCGGCCTGAATTCATTTTTCCCAATAAAAGGTAAAGTAAGATTAAATAATAATGATAAATTCGGCACCACCCCTCGCTGCTCTGACAGTTTAATCTTTGTCCCGAATGTAATAGGATCAAAACCATACACTACAGAATGATTCACACCATCTATTATATTGTATGCAAAGTCGGTCTGAATTCTTATCTCTGCATTTTCTAACAAACCATATCTCAAAAGCACTGAAGAAAAAAGAAAGTTTTGATTCCGTATAACCCCATCTGTAGAATTTTCGTATTGAATCCCTTCTTCAACTTCAAAAATATTTCCGTGTATAATATACGGCGGAGTCGCCATCCCTGGTCTGTCAGGAACGAATGGGATTGAGTCTTTTGTTTGTGCTGAAACTGTTGAATATAAAAAGAGATAGAATATTATCCCTAAAAAAATTATCCTAAACAAGATCTTTTATCTTCTCCTTAATTATTCGCGCACTCTTTTCTAGTAAAATCAATTCCTCTTTATTAAGCTTCAATGGAAGCGCCCCAAGGTCTCCTTCTCCTCCAACAAGGTGGGGAAGTGAAAGTGTTACATCCTCTACTCCCGCTGCACTTTTAACCCGGGTGCAAATTGTTAGTATTGCACGGTTATCCCTTCCGATTACATCAGTGATCCTTGCAATTGCAGCCCCGATTCCATAATATGTTGAACCCTTCCCCTCAATAATTTTATATGCTGCATTCCTTACATCGCTGTCCATTTCCTTCTTTATCTTCTCATTGAATTCAACATTACGGAATTTTACAAAATCAGATAAAGCAACTCCACTAACGTCAATGTTTGACCAGATTAGCACCTCTGAGTCCCCATGTTCTCCGGCTACATAACCATGAACATGATGCGGGTCCACACCAAGATGCCTTCCCAGCAATGCCCGGAATCTCGCAGTGTCCAATGTTGTTCCCGTCCCGATTACTCTCCCTTGAGGTATTCCTAATTCCAATGCAATTTTTGTTGATAAGTGTGTTATTATATCTACAGGATTTGTTGCTATTAAAAATATTGCCTCAGGCGCATACTTTAATGAGTTTGTAATTACTTCTCTTGTTACTTTTGCGTTTCTTTCCATAAGCGCTAACCTCGCCTCCCCTGGCTTCTGGTTTACCCCCGCAGCATGAACTATTATTTTACACCCCTTAAGATCATCATACTCGCCGCTGTAAACATCGCTCGCCGATACAAATGGAAGTGCATCCTGTATATCAGCTGCCTCTGCTATCGACCTCTTCTTATCTTTATCTATCATTACTATTTCATTCGCTGCTTTCAATAATGCTATTGCGTATGCTGCCGTCGACCCTACTAATCCGTTCCCAATTATTCCAACTTTCATTTATCATTTTCCTTGTATGTAATTATTAAGGATTTTTTCTTCAATGTAAAAATAAGCACAACCCCTGGGGTAATCTATGTTTTTTATCTCTTTATTTTTAACGTTATTATTACAGCATCATGCACCATGTTCTTTAGAATCCCGTTCCTTAATTAAATTATTTGTCCAAATTCTCTCAATTTCCCGCGCACATATTTAAAGCAAAAAGCCTAAATTTGTAATATGGATATACAAAAAGCCCGTAGCCTCTTTCCTTATCTTAAAACAGGTAAAGTCTATTTCGGTCACGCATCAACCGCCCCCTTATCAACTTATGTAAGCGACCGCCTCAAGGAATATATTCACGTCAGAAGCGAAACTAAAATCGATGACTATTCCGCAGTCCTTAAGTCAATTGAAAATGTAAAAAACGGACTTGCGGAAATGATAAATTCAACCCCCGATAGGATCGCCTTTACAGACAATACCAACAACGGCATAAACATGCTTGCCCAATCCGTTGTATGGAAACAGAATGATAGGATTATTCTCAACGATATCGAGTTCCCCGCCAATGTTTACCCTTTCATGAACCTGAAACAACTTGGCGTCGAAATTGATTTCGTTAAATCACATAATGGAATCGTTTCTGCCGAAGATATTATAAATGCAATTACCCCCGCTACCAAATTAATCTCCGTAAGCCAGGTACAGTTCCTTACCGGCTACCGCATCGATCTCGAATTGCTCGGAAAAGTATGCAAAGAAAAAGGAATAATATTCTCCGTCGATGCAATCCAGGGCTTGGGCGCTGTCAGGTTGGATGTGCAGAAAAGCAATATAGATTTTATCTCCTGCGGTACCCAAAAATGGCTCCTCGGTCTGCAGGGACTCGCATTCATCTACCTCTCCCAGAAATTGCAGGAATCAATGCGCCCATCCCAACCCGGCTGGCTTTCAGTTGAAGATGCCTGGAATCTCCTCGATTATAAACTAGATATTAAAGAAACTGCCGATGCCTTTCAACCCGGCACCATGAATTACCCCGCCATTCATGTTATGGATGCTTCCCTTAAATTATTCAAAGAATTCGGGTTGGATAAAATAGAAAATAGAATAATTGATAACAGTGTTTATTTTATATCTCGTTTAAAAGAAATCGGCATTACCCCCTATCTCGCAGATGTCGATAGAAAATACCTTTCCGGTATTGTCAGCTTCGTACACCCCTCCGCTGATAAAATATTCCANNGCCCACCATTTTTACAATACCAAAGAAGACATCGACAAGGCAATAACCGTCCTTAAGGAAATTTTACTCATCCTTCCATCCTTTTAAATATTTCTCCCTTTATCTATTACATCTTCTTATAATCATCTCTTCTCTCCAAAAAAGCGTTCCTTCTCACACATTATGCAAAATCACTTATATGATTTTTTCATATTCTAATCTTTTAGTATTTTATATTAAATAAATTGGAGTATTAAATGAAGAATATATTAAATCTTTTTATCGTGCTGATCCTGGCATTTTCAGTTAGCGCTTTTGCCCAGGATAAAAAACAAGATAAAAAACATGAGAAGCCTGATGTAAAAAAAGTAAGAGTTAGCCCCAAAGCTGGCGTCTTTCAAACTATCGGCATTACTGATATAAATGTTTCCTATAGCCGCCCCGGTGTTAAAAACAGGAAAATATGGGGAGAGCTCGTTCCATATAATAAAGTCTGGCGCGCCGGTGCCGATGAAGCTACAAAAATTACTTTCTCCACCGATGTAATTATCGAAGGCAAAAAACTTCCCGCAGGTGCCTATGGCTTTTTCGCTATACCTGGTGAGAAGGAATGGACTCTCATCTTTAACAAAGTTGCTGATCAGTGGGGCGCCTTTACGTATAATGAATCTGAAGACGCGCTTAGAATAAAAGTAAAACCTGTTTCTAATTATAACCAGGAATGGCTCCTCTATAGCTTTACGGATATGTCCTCAACTACCGCCCAGTTAAACCTGATCTGGGAAAAATTAAAAGTTTCTTTAAAAATCGAAGGCAAGGGAGACGCTCCCTCTAAATAATTAAATGAAGAAATGGACTCTTAAGAATAAAAAAGCTCTCGTAACCGGAAGCACTAAAGGGATCGGACTCGCAATCGCTGAAGAGTTCCTTTCCCTTGGCGCTGAAGTTTTTATAGTTTCCCGGACAAGAAAAACTGTCGATTCTCTTTTGTCTGACTGGAAAAAATTAGGTTTCAAAGTATACGGTCTCGCTGCCGACCTCAGTACAAAAGAGGGAAGGGGACAATTAATAAAAGAAGTTTCGCATACCTGGAATTCTCTCGATATCCTTGTCAATAATGTCGGAACTAATATCCGTAAGAAATTTCTCGATTACTCTGAAGATGAATACAGAAAATTATTCGAGACCAATATGTTCAGCACTCTCGATATTACTAAATCCCTTTTTCCTCTTCTGAAGAAAGGAAATTCCCCTTCGATTATTAACATTACTTCCTATGCGGGCGTTTTTGATGTGGGTACGGGTACTCCTTACGGCATGTCAAAATCAGCGGAAATTCAAATGACGCGTCACCTCGCAGTCGAATGGGCAGAGTATGGAATTCGTGTCAACTCCATCGCCCCCTGGTTCATCAGAACCCCTTTAACTGAAAATCTTCTCTCTATAAAAGAAAAATACGCCGGTATTATCGCCAAAACCCCTCTTGCACGAGTCGGCTCTCCCGAAGAAATCGCTTCCCTCGCTGCCTTCCTTGCTATGGATAAAGCATCTTACATAACAGGCCAAAATATTCTCGTTGATGGCGGCGCCTCCGTCAAAACCTTTTAGCTCTCCCTTATTGCCTTTAGCAGCTCCTTTGTTTTCTCTTCCATAAGGTTAATGTCCCCGCGGCTCTCAACATTCAAACGAATAATCGGTTCTGTGTTCGACATCCTTAGGTTGAACCGCCATGTGGGATACTCAACACTTAATCCATCAACATGTTCTATTATGCCATCGGAATATTTCTTCTCAATCTCTTTTAATTTTCCAACAGGATCGTTAATGGTTGAATTTATTTCTCCCGAACATGGATATTCCTTTATCATCTCCTCAACCAGCATTGAAAATGGCTTCTTCTCCGCGCTCATTAATTCAAGTATTAAAAGAAATGGAATCATTCCGCTGTCTGAATATGCATTTTCCCTGAAATAATGATGTGCAGACATTTCTCCGCCGTAAATTGCGTTTACTTCACGCATTTTTTGCTTCATAAAAGCATGACCGCTTACAGACTCGACTGCTTTTCCGCCATATTTTTTTACTATATCAAGTGTATTCCAAACAAGACGCGGGTCATGAACAATGCTTTCTCCTTTATGTACTTTTAATATCGATTTGGCAAGAAGTCCTACTATGTAATATCCTTCAATAAAATTTCCTTTCTCATCATAAAAAAAACATCTGTCATAATCACCGTCCCATGCAATGCCTGCATCCGCCTTATTCTTAAGAACAGCATCAATAGTTACTTGGCGGTTTTCTGGCAGCATTGGATTAGGAACTCCATTTGGGAATTCCGGATTAGGGTCATTAAATATTTTTATCATCTTAATAGGAAGATCTTTCTCAATTGCATCAAGTGCAAGCCCGGCACAGCCGTTCCCGGCGTTTACCACTATTTTAAACGGCTTTATTCTGTCTGCACTGTAGAAATTCTTTAGGTGTGTGATGAATGCTCCCATAATATCTTTCTTTTTGACAAGTCCGGGATATTCACTGTTTGCACCTAAATCATTATTAAGTATTAATCTTTCAATTTCATTTAGTCCGGTATCATATCCCACAGGTACAGAATGTTTTTTAACAAATTTCATCCCGTTATATTCCGGAGGATTATGACTTGCGGTAATCATAATTCCGCCGTCAGTTTCCAGTGCAGATGTCGCGTAATAAATCATTTCGGTTCCGCATAACCCGATATCGGTAACATCTGCCCCCGCATCGGTTAAACCTTTAATTAATGAATCTGATATTGCTTCTGATGATTTCCTTATATCGTGTCCAACTACTATTGTTTCTGCTTTTAATAATTTTACATATGCTTTCCCTATTTTATAAGCCATTTCGGGGTTTAATTCGGATGGTACTTTTCCCCTTAAATCGTATGCTTTAAATGCCGTCAGTCTATCCATTAAGTCTCCTGAAAATATATAGTTAAATTAAATCATGGAAATTTAAATGAGTTTCATTACTCATTCAACATCGGTATAATTCCTATCTTAAAAATATATGTTAAATTTAAGCCAAAAAGTAAGAAAATATTTTTAAAGAGCACTCATTTTTCAATAGATTTTTTAATTATAACTGTTTATGTTTATAACAATAAATTACTTAAAGGATTGTAATATCGAAAACATTGATACAATTAAATGGCATTTCGCCAAGTGCAATAATTCCCGATGTAATTCAATTTTCCTGGTTAATCCCGAAGAAACTCCGGGTGAGTTAGGTTTTATATGCCCAAGCTGTAGTACAAAAACTACTACTTCTCATGTTGTGCAGTGTTCAAGTTGCAAAACAATCTTAAATTTTGTTCGTGCGGCTCCTCATGAAGAAAAAGTAGTATTTAATGTTCCGAAATGTTCCCATTGTGTTGGCTCTGTCGAAGATGAATGGGAAATTGAACCTCTTTATCAATCGGACTCTTATATCTGACAATTTTGAATTGCTTGCTTCGTTCATTTTGTTCGGAATATATCCCAAGGGCTATATTCTTTCTTATCTAAGGGTACTTTAATTGGACAGCTCATCTTTATAACTAATCTTTAACCTTCATTTTATGAAACAAATAAAATTAATCCTCCTCCTCCTCCTTTTTTTAGTTAACCTCTCTTTTTCCCAGCATCTTTATAATGGTATAAATTTAGATACCGTTAAGGCCCAGCGCTTTGATACAGGGAAAATGTGGACGTTTGATTATCCGCCCAACGACTATCTCGATAAGACTTATGATTTTAACCCTTCTCCGGATTGGCTTGAAAGTGTTAGACTTTCTGCTTTAAGGTTCGGATTCGGCTGCTCTGCTTCTTTTATTTCAGAGGATGGTCTGATCTTAACTAATTACCATTGTTCGTATGGTCAATTGGATAGCCTTCAGAAACCTGGCGAGGATATCCTGAAAACCGGCTTCACTGCTGCAAAACTTGAAGATGAAAGAAAAAGTCCAAATCTTTTTGTCGATCAGCTTATCTCTATAAAAGATGTTACTAAAGAAGTTCTCGATGCTTTCAACTCCGGTCAGACAAGCGGTGACAGGAATAAAAATAAAACTCAGAAAATAAAAGAGCTTACAAATAACAATGGAGATAAGTCCCTTGTCATGCGTGTGGTTCCATTGTATAATGGTGGCAAATATTCTCTTTATACTTATAAAAGATATCGGGACATTCGGCTTGTGCTCGTTCCTGAGTATGAACTCGGTCTTTTCGGTGGCGATCCCGATAATTATACCTATCCCCGCTATTCCCTGGATTTTACAATCTGGCGAGCTTATGATGATAATGGCAAACCTCTTAAAACAAAAAACTTTTTTAAATGGAGTCCTAATGGCGCTAATGAAGATGAACCGATATTTGTAATCGGAAATCCGGGACAGACAAGTAAATTAAAAACTGTTTCGCAACTCAACTATATGAGAGACTTTACCTACGATTATAGTTCTCTTGTCTATAAAGAAGTCACTGATATTTATCAGGAATTGATNNTATGGCAAGGAAACAGGATTTTGAAAATTCGTTTAGATCTAAAGTTAAAGCGGACCCTGAGCTGAATTCAAAGTACGGTACCATGTGGGATAATATTGAATCAACAAGAATGGAAATGCGTAAAATAATTAATGAAAGGATTGCTTATGGTCGTAATGACTCGTGGATATCAAAGTATATAAAGATGGCTTCCGATCTTGTGGAGTTTGCACAGCAGATGAAACTCCCGGAGGATCAGAGAAAAAATAAATATAAAGGAAACTTCTTTGAGACGGCCGTTGATTCCATATACCCCGCTAAATTTGATATCCCTGTAGAAACAAGAAAGTTCCGTATAACTCAGATGCTGTTAAAAAAATATATGGGCGATGATAATGAATCCCTTAAAAAACTTTTTGACAATAAATCTGGGAATGAAGCGGCAGATTATTTAATTAGTAAATCAGACATCAAAACCAAAGAACAGGTCGCTGCCCTTATTAAAAAAGGTAGTGATGCTATCCTTGGTTCAAATGATCCGCTTATTTGGTTTATTCTTAAAACTAATAACCGCTTCAATGAAGTTACAAAACTTGAAAAAGAAATAAACGAAACAGAATCAGTATATACTGATATGTTGGGACAGGCATTATTTGCAGTGTATGGTACTTCAATACCTCCTGACGGGAGCGGGACTCTACGTATCGGCGACGGTGTCCTTAAAAGTTATTCTTATAATGGTACTATCGCTCCAACACATACAACATTTTACGGAATGTACGATAGGTACTATTCTTTCAATAAAAAATCCCCGTGGGATTTACCCGAACAATGGGCGCATCCTTCAAAAGATTTTAACCTCTCTACTCCATTTACTATGATTAGTACTCATGATATAGTAGGTGGAAGTTCAGGTAGCCCTGTTATAAATGAAAAAAGAGAACTTGTTGGCCTAACCTTCGATGGCAATATTGAAAGTAACTCCGGTTATTTTATATATGATACAGAAGATAATAGGATGATTTCTGTTTGTTCCCAGGCAATTCTGGAAGCAATTTCCCATATATATAAATCCGAACGTATTACTAATGAAATAAAAAACGGTAAGATTGAATAACTTTAACTTCTCCTCACTTTTCATTTTTCTGGGCAGTAAATGACAAGAATTAAGTTTTATCTTTTATCCCTTGCAACACTTCTTTGCTTAACCGGTTGTTCATCTTCGTTGCAGCTCCTGGATAAAAAAACTAATGCTCCGGATTGGATAAACCTTGATACTATAAAAGCTGGGAAATATGATACCGGGAAAATGTGGACATTTGAATATCCCCCGGTTGACTACTTCAAAGAAGAATATAATTTCGCTCCCTCTAAAGAATGGCTTGATCATGTCCGCCTTTCCGCTCTCCGCTTTTCTACTTATTGTTCTGCTTCCTTTATTTCGGCAGATGGTTTGATAATGACAAATGACCACTGCGGCAGGGAAAGCGCTACTGATGTTACTGGTAAAGAAGAAAAGATAAATGATGACGGATTCTATGCCCCAACTCTTTCGGATGAAAGAAAGGTCGAAGGCTTATTTGTTGATCAGCTTGTCCTCATTAAGGATGTAACGGATGAAATCCAGAAAGAAATAGATAGAGGCACTTCTTCTGATGATAAAATCTACCGGGAAGAGGATATCAAAACGGAAATAAAGGAGAGGGAGGAAAAAAATACCGGGTTGAAAATTGACATTACTTCTTTATATAACGGGGGAAGATATTCTCTCTATGGATATAAAAGATATAATGATGTCCGCATTGTCTTCATTCCTGAATCACAGCTTGGCTATTTCGGCGGGGATTATGATAATTTTACTTATCCCCGTTTTAACCTGGACTGCTCATTCTTCCGCGTTTATGAAAATGATAAACCCCTCGAAACAACAAATTATCTAAAATGGAATAATGATGGAGCAAAGGAGAATGAACCCGTCTTTGCTGTCGGCAACCCGGGAAGTTCCAACAGGCTTAATACAATTGCCCAGCTTGAATATGCCCGGGATTATCAGTATCCCCAGCTTGTTGAATACTTCAGTAATTTAGTGGTTGTTTTCACTCATCTTATTGAAACTAAACCTGAGAAAAAAGATGAATATACTAATGAACTCTTAAAAAATTCTAATGCCCAAAAAGCCTTGGAAGGTTATCTCAAAGGTTTGCAGGATCCGGTTCTTATGCAGAAGAAAAAAGATTTCGAAAATAAATTCCGTGCTGCCGTTAATAAGGATCCCAAACTTGAACAAATGTACGGTGGTCTGTGGGATAAAATTGCTTCCATCAGAAAAAGAATGGCTGAGATTTCAGGGGAAACTAATTTATATAGAATAGATCCTTTAACTTCTTCGGAATATTTCCTGATAGCACAGGAAATGCTGAATATTGCCGACGAACTTAAGTTTTCTGAAGATCAGAGATCGGAAGATTATAAAGGGGCGAAGCTTGACAGTCTTATTCTTAATCTTTTACCTTCGGATTTTGATAAGGTTAAAAACTACCGGCAGTTGGTCGATCAGATCCAGCACATGTATAGTAATTCTGGCAGGGATAATGATTATGTGGAGGAATTTACCAAAGGTATGGAGCCGGGTAAAGCTGCAGATGATATTCTTTCCCGTTCTATTCTGACTGATGAAACAAAAATTAAAGATCTTATCAATAAAGGTTCTGATGCCGTCTATAATTCTGATGACCCGTTTATTTCCTTTATAGAAAAAACAGAGAAAAGNNGGAACATCAATTCCTCCCGATGCTACATTTACTTTAAGAATATCTGATGGAGTGGTAAAAGGTTATAACTATAATGGTACTAACGCCCCCCCCTTTACTACATTTTATGGAATGTATGACCGCTATTATTCATTCAATAAAAAATTTCCATGGAGTCTTCCCGCCAGATGGATAACTCCTCCCCCTGATTTTGATTTGTCAGTACCATTTAATTTCTCGGCAACAAACGATATTATAGGTGGGAATTCCGGCAGCCCTGTTATAAACATAAAAGGTGAATTGGTTGGTCTCGCATTCGATGGAAATATGGAAAGTCTTCCCGGTGATTTCATATATAATTCCGAAACTAATAGAATGGTTTGTGTTCATCCTAAGGGTATAACAGAATCTTTATCAAAGATTTATAATGCAAGCCGGCTTGCTAAAGAAATTATTGAAGGGAAGCTTCAGAAGTAATATTGTCCAATCAGGTGAAGGGAAAAGTAATTTGCATAGGTATTGGTAAAAGTAAATCCATAATCCACTCCTGCCCCTATCCTGAAACCGGTTGGAAAATCATTCCTTAAATCGAATCCTGCCCCGATTGACATTACAAATCCATAATCAATAAAATCTGAATTATTAAAAATCCGGTCATTGATCATAAGTAACCCTATTCCTTCGTCAAGATAATAACTTCCGGAATAATTCTGGGTTGTTAATCCCTTCAGACTTACTCCCTTAATAAAAGGGTTGTATTTGATTGTTGAGTTGGGGAGTATCTGGTTATAATCTGCTGCGTAAAGTATACTTAATCGGATAGAGAATGAATTAAATAAGACGGGTGATTCAAGAAATATAGATGTTGAATATGAAGATACGCTTGGCGAATTACTGCTTATTAACCCGCCCCCCAAAGAAACTCCGGCGCTTTGTCCCTTTATATTTATATATGCAGCAAGTAAAATTATAATAATAACCAGGTTCTTTTTCATTTACTTATTTTATCCTTTACCTCAAACTTAAATATCTTAATTAAATAAAAAAGTATCGGGAAAATAATTGCTGAACCGATCAACAATGACCAGCCTAGGTAATTCAATGTTATCTTCGGAGCTGCAGAATTGAGGAGTGTAATATTTCTTCCATATTTCTCAACAACAATTATCGGGAAGTATGCGGCATAGAAAGCACCAAGAATAAAGAAAAGCTCAGCTCCTGCCAATATCCTCGCAACCCAAACCGAACCCGATTCAAGCACTTTCCATAATAAGGGTAATGTAATTGTTGCAGCAATAATAAAAACGACACTTATTATATTTGAAAAAAAGAGGCGTACAAATCCATTATTGTCAGCCAATGAAGCTAAGAATACTAACCCGCCGCTTATAACAGCTGCATAAGTTGCCTTTTTTGATTTTTTTATAAATTCATCTCTTGTTCCTTTATCATTCGCATCCCCAATTAAATAAATAGATGCAAGAAAAGGAAACAAACAACAAAGAAATACTCCCGTAGAAATAGAAAATAAATTGAACCAGGGGTTTACGTATCCATCAATAAAATCTGTCGGGGTAGTTGTTATTCTTCCTGAAACGAGTGAACCAATAATAAGTCCAAAGAAAAAGGTTACTATTAAACTTGAATATGTAAATATTCTTGAATATATCTCTTGTGAAAAATCTTTTATCGCATCATATTGTCTGAATGTAAATGCGCATCCCCTTAATACTATCCCTATCAGCAAAAGGATTAATGGTATCGAAAGGGAAATCGCTATCTGGCTGTATACAGGAGGGAATGCGTTAAACAAAATTACAACAGCGATAATCAGCCACATGTGGTTTGCTTCCCAAACAGGAGCCATCGCTCTGGTAACAAGAATTCTCGTTCTGTTTCTGCTCTCTCCTCGGGCAATTAATTCAATAATCCCGGCACCAAAATCGGCGCCGCCTAAAAGACAATATAAATAAACTGAAACAAGAAGGAAAAATATTACAATATAAAGCATCAGCCCCCCATATCTGTATTAATATCTTCATGAAGTGCCTTGATCTGGCGCGACATTAGCCAAACCCCCATTCCTGAAAGAAGTATATAAATCACAAAGAAAAAAAGAAATGGAAATATTTGTCCTGGAACAGGAGTGACTGATTCAGAGGTTTTCATAATACCATATATAATCCATGGTTGTCTTCCGAGTTCTGTAACAAACCAGCCTGATTCAACCGCAATAAATCCCAATGGTGTGCATATTGCAATAAACCTAAGAAAATGTTTTCCTGTTATAATTGCCTTATTCCTGATCCTGAATATCCAGAAAAGAACACCTGCCAGCGCAAGCAATGATCCGCATCCAACCATTATCTGGAAAGCCAGGTGAGTTGCTAAAACAGGCGGATGGTTCTCTTTTGGGAATTCATTTAGTCCCTTGACTTCTGAATGAATATTACCATAGGCAAGATAACTTAATGCGTATGGGATCTTTAGTCCGTAACGGGTTATTTCTGCCTTTTCATCAGGGATTCCTCCAACTGTTAAACCTGCCCCTTTCTCTGTTTCAAAAAGTCCTTCCATTGCGGCTAATTTGATCGGCTGTCTCCTGGCTACATCCTTTGCGCTGAAGTCTCCACTGAAAGGTTGGAGTATGGCAGCAATACTCCCTAACGATAAAGCTATTATCAATGCCTTCTTGTGAATAATTTTTTCTTTATGTTTTAATAACAGAATTGCATGAATTCCTGCAACGGCAAATGCGGTTGCCTCAAATGCGGCTAATGTCATATGTAGAGACTGGCTTACCCATGCAGGATTGAACATTGCTTTGAATGGATCAATATTAATTGCCGTACCATTTACCCAGTTAAATCCGGAGGGAGCGTTCATCCACGCATTTGCACAAACTACAAATATTCCTGAAATAACTCCCGATACTCCTACCATTAAACCCGATACCCAATGAAGATATTTGTTTATCCTGTTCCATCCATAAAGAAATATTCCGATACAAACTGATTCAACAAAAAATGCGGTTCCTTCCCAACTGAAAGGCATTCCGATTATTGCCCCTGCCTGCTTCATGAATCCCGGCCATAATATCCCTAATTCAAATGATAGGGCAGTTCCCGAAACAGCGCCTATGGCAAAGAAGATAGCCACTCCTTTTGACCATGCTTTTGTTAACTTAAGATAAGTATCGTCCTTTTTTTTAATCCATAACCAGTGGGATATTATCATAAGAAAGGGCATTGTCATGCCAATACATGCGAATATAATATGAAATGCTAATGAAAAAGCCATCGTGGATCGTGCTGCAAGTAAGTCGCTCAATAATTTCTCCAATCTGTTTTCGGTTGTATTGTAAAAATACTAAAAAAAGAGCAGCCGCCTCATAACAAATTAAGACGGCTTCTTTAATTACCAGATTTTAACTCTCTTATTTTCAGGACGGTATAGGGCATCCCCATCTTTGATATTAAAATCAGAATAAAATTCAGGAATATCACTATATGGTCCGTTGACTCTGAGGAAATTTGGTGAATGTACATCAGTCATTACTCTTTGAGCCAAAGATTCATTCCTCTGCTGCCCGAGCCAGGAATATGCATAACCAAGCCAGAATCTTTGACCGGGTGTAAAACCATTGATTAACTTTCCTTCTTTATATTGATCGGTTAATCTGAATGCATCATATCCGGTAACAAGTCCTCCAAGATCAGCAATGTTCTCACCAAGTGTAGCCTTACCGTTAATATGCATGCTGTCAAGTACAATGTAATTGTTAAACTGTTCAACCATCAGCTTCGTTTTTACTTCAAACTTCTTTACATCCTCATCAGTCCACCAATTCTGTAGGTTTCCTTTGGGATCATATTGCCTTCCTTCATCATCAAATCCGTGAGTTAATTCATGACCTATCGTAGAGGCTCCCCCGTATGAATAAACAAAAGCATCATCCAGTAGTGAATCGGGAACACCGGGTGCTACAAAACCGGCGTAAGGTAAAACAATTTCATTATTCGAAGGATTATAATAAGCGTTATATGTCTGAGGAGTCATATCCCATTCACTTCTGTCAACGGGTTTACCAAGTTTGTTAATTTCACGGTTAAACCAGAATTCATGCACCGCTATCGTATTTTCAGCTAGCGAAGAACGGTTTACTGATAGTTTGGAAAAGTCCTTCCATTTGTCAGGGTAGCAGACTTTTTTAGTAACAGCTGCCAGCTTGATTAATGCTTTCTCTTTTGTATCGCTGCTCATCCAGTCAAGTTTTTTTACTCTTTCTCCAAATGCCGCCATAATATTGTTAACAAGTTTTTCATACCTTTCTTTTACTTTAGGCGAGCAGTATTTTTTTACATATACCTGTCCAAGTAGTTCTCCCATTGCATTTTCTGTATAATCCTGAACCCTTTTCCATCTGGGCCTTTGTTCTCGTACGCCATTCATTACTGTGCCTTTGAAATGAAAATTTTCATTATTAAATGCACTGCTTAATCTGTCAGCCATTGAATTGATCAGNNTCCATTTTATTAAATATTGACTTCCAATCAATGTCAGGCGTATTCTTCTGAAGTTCCGCAATACTCATTTTATTATAGTTGGCATACGGATCGCGAAGATCTTCCAGTTTGCGTGATGAATCGGCAAGGAAAAGCTCTATCTCGTAAACTGACTTTTCATCCGTTGCCGCCTTATTCTGATTTTCTCCTAGAAGGATGAACATTTGTGCAAGATGCTTATTGTACTCTCTGCGTATATTTTCTGTTCTCGCATCATTCCGGAAATAATATTCCCTGTTTGGAAGTCCTAATCCTCCCTGCCATAAATAAAAAGCCCATTTATCACTGTTCTTCTGATCCTGTCCCACGAAATCACCAAATAGGGCATCAATACCCATTATCTGAAGACGCGCAACAACATTGAAGAGTTCTTGCTTGTTTTTAATCGAGTTAATTTTATTTAATTCTGGTTTAAGTGGGGAAATTCCCTGCTTCTCTATATTTATGGTATCCATACCTGAGAAATAAAAATCTCCAACTTTCTGTTTGCTCATCCCTTTTGTATAGCTCTTAGAAGCTGCTTCCTCCAGGATTGATTTTATTCTGGCATAAGTTTCTTCCTGAACAAGATTGCCTATTCCCCATGCACGCTCTGATTCAGGTATGGGATTGTTCTTCATCCATGTTCCTGTGGCATATTTAAAGAAGTCCTGTCCGGGATCTACACTTTTATCAATATTTCTACTTAAGAAATCCCCTTCCTGTGAAAAAATGCTTGTCCGGAATAAAATAAAAAGTACGGTGGCAAAAAGCTTAAAATGTTTCATATTATTTTTATTTATGTGGAGAAATGTTTTCATATGGGTTTAAAAATAGGCAATAAACAACTTAAGAGAAATATATTTTTATTGGTTATAAGGTATTTTCTGGCTATCCGCCTTAATAATATCTTTTCATTTCCTTTTTATTTTATATTAAATTGTGCCCGGAAATAAAGTTCTCCTTATGGACTCTAAATAATTATTTCGATAAAGGAAAATGATGAAAATTCTTAAGTTTGGCGGTTCATCCATAAGAGATGCCGAAAGAATAAAAAATGTAATTGTCATTGTAAAAAATGAATTAAAGAAAGATAATATTGCAGGTATTGTCTTCTCAGCATTGCAGGGGGTTACTGATGATTTGTTAAATATAAGCAGAATGGCTGCAGAACGGAATGATTTGTATGTCTCTGAATTTGTGAAATTAAAAGAAAGGCATATTAAAACAACTTCTGAACTTCTATCTGCAAAACCCCGTTCAAATGTTGAATCCTCAGTGCTCGGCCTTCTTGACGAACTTGAGGAAATATTAAAGGGTGTTTATCTTATAAAAGAGCTTTCTGCAAAAACTCTGGACTTTATTCTTAGTTTCGGTGAGTTACTTTCAAACACCATCATCAGTTTGGCGTTTCGTGAAAATAAATTAGAAAATGAGCTTCTTGATGCAAGAAAAATAATTATTACAGATAGAAATTTTGGCTCCGCTCGTGTCTTGTTTGACGATACTGATAATAACATAGAAAATTATTTTATTCAGCATAAAAAACTTCAGATTATAACTGGTTTTATTGCGTCAACTTTACAAAATGAAACTATAACCCTCGGAAGAGGAGGTTCGGATTATACCGTGTCTATTATTGGAGCCGCACTGGGAGTTGATAGTATTGAAATATGGACGGATGTTAATGGAGTCCTTACTGCCGATCCTAAAAAAGTCAGGGATGCATTCTCAATTTCCAATATGGACTATGAAGAAACAATGGAACTTTCCCATTTCGGAGCTAAGGTTATTTATCCTCCTACCATGCATCCCGCTGCAGTTAAAAAAATCCCTGTAGTAATAAAGAATACTTTTAATCCAGCCTTCCTTGGGACGGTCATAAGCAGCCATACTGACTCAGACTATCCGATTAAAGGTATTTCTTCAATTGATGAAGTTACAATTGTTCGCGTTGAAGGAAGTGGTATGATCGGTGTCGCCGGTATAGCCCAAAGAGTTTTTTCTGCTCTGGCAAAACATGAAATAAATATTATCCTTATAACTCAGGCTTCTTCGGAACATTCAATTTGCCTCGCAATTCTGCCCAATAACGCTTCAACAGCCAAATCAGCTTTGGAGGAAGAGTTTGCTTATGAACTGAGAACGGGTATTGTAAATAAAATTATTCTGGAAAAAGAATTTTCGGTTATTGCGGTTGTCGGAAAGCATATGAGGAATACTCTTGGTATAGCAGGAAAATTCTTCAGTGCTCTCGGTGATAACTTCATTAATATTTCTGCAATTGCACAAGGCTCTTCTGAGTTGAATATTTCTGCGGTTATCTCCCGTAAGGATGAACTTAAAGCTTTAAATGTTATTCATCATAAGTTCTTTTCAAGTGGTAAACCTGAACCGATCCATCTTTTTCTTGCAGGCTATGGTTCGGTTGGTTCTGAACTTGTAAATCTTATAAATTCTAACCCGGACCTTTATCATCGCATTAGACTCCATGGTATTATAAATACAAAAAAAATGCTTATCGGTCCAAAGGAAATATCAATTAATTCCCTTCCCAAAGAACTTATGGAACGGGGCGAAACAGCAGATTTAAGTGGTTTTGTCGATAGGATTAAAGCGATCAATTATAATAATTCCGTTTTTGTTGATTGTACAGCCAGCGATGCAACAGCCGAAATATATGATGCTATTCTTAATAAAGGGATTAATATCGTAGCCGCCAATAAACGAGCCACCACTAAGAGCTACCCATACTATCTAAAATTGAAGGAATCCGCTGTTAAAAATAAGGTTAAGTTTTTATATGAAACTAATGTTGCTGCAGCACTCCCGGTTATTTCAACTATGAATGACTTAAAGAGAGCAGGTGATAAGATAATTAAAATCGAAGGCGTCCTATCGGGTACTTTAAGTTATCTGTTTAATAATATTTCCCCGGCTAAAAAATTCTCGCGTGTTCTTAAAGAGGCAAAAGAAAAAGGATATACCGAACCTGACGTTAGGGATGATCTTAAAGGAACTGACTCTGCCAGGAAAATCCTTGTTCTTATAAGAGAAGCAGGTTTTAAACTTGAATTGACAGACATTAAGGTGGAAAATCTTGTCCCCCCTGAATATAGAAAAATTGTTTCTTCCGAAGAGTTTATGAAAAGACTTCCTGAATTGGATGATCATTTCGATAAAATATTGAACCATGCTCTAGCTAATAAATGTAGACTGCGTTATATCGCATCCTTCAATGACGGGATTGCCGAAGTAAAATTAAAAGAAGTCGATGAGATGCACCCATTTTATAACCTCTCAGGCACAGAAAATGTAATTGCCTATTATACCGAATACTATAATACCGCTCCTCAGGTTATCAACGGTCCTGGCGCTGGCACTCAACTAACTTCAGTCGGAATCATTTCTGATATATTTAAGATTTTCGGATAAGCCAATATGAGATCGTCAAAATTACTAAAGTATACTTATTCGAAGGTTTTTGCTCCTGCCACAGTTTCTAATGCAGGTCCTGGTTTTGATACTTTCGGATTTGCTCTTGATAGATTAGGGGATATTATAGAGGTTAGGGCAAATAATGATAAGGGAGTAAGAATTTCAGAGATAACCGGGGATAACGGCAAACTCAGCAAAGATATCAGGAAGAATACAGCTTCTGTAGCAGCCCTATCACTCCTTAAAGCTATCGATGCCGATTTCGGTATAGATATGATCATAAATAAAAGGATGCCCTTCGCAAGTGGACTCGGATCAAGTGCAGCAAGCGCTGTAGCGGCGGCAATAGCTGTAAATTCATTGTTAAAAAATAAACTCCCCGATGATCAGGTGCTTCTGCATGCGCTTGATGGGGAACAGATTGCTTCTGCAGGTGACATTCATGCTGATAATGTTGCCCCCTCTTATTATGGAGGATTTACTATCGTCCGCAGTTTATCTCCGGTAGATATAATTAAGCTTCCGTTCTCTCAAAGTATAACTTGTTTAATAATCTATCCGCATATTTCAATAACCACTAAAGAATCAAGAAAAATTCTTCCTAAACAGGTCCCGATCGGAACTGCGGTAAAACAAAGCGCTAACGCAGGAGCGCTGATTGCAGGAATCCTCACCAACGACAATAACCTTATTTCGAGATCAATGATTGATTCGATTGCAGAACCTTACCGTGTAAGATTTATCCCCCATTACGAAGAGCTTAGTTCCTTATTATTGGGGCATGGAGCTCTTAATTTTAATATATCCGGTTCTGGTCCCACTGTATTCTCCTTCTTTCAAAACATTAAAAAAGCAGAACAGGCAAGGGTGCAAATACTTATTAAACTTATTGAAATAAAAATGGATGCCGATGTTTTCCTCTCAAAGGTAAATCAAAAGGGACCTGAACAGCTTGAGCTTGTTAAATGAAATTTATAAGCACTCGGAATAATAAAAAAGAATATTCTTTTAGTGAAGCTGTTATAAAAGGACTTGCGGAAGACGGCGGCTTGTTTTTCCCCAAGTCAATTCCTAAACTCCCTAAAGAATTCTTCGATAGAATTGAAGAAAAATCCTTCACACAGATTGCTCATGAGGTCTCACACTTATTTATTGATGACATTCCCGCTGATACATTAAACTCCATTATTGATGAAGCCATAAACTTTCCCGCTCCTGTAATAAAATTATCAGATGATATTTCAATACTTGAACTATTCCATGGAAATACCCTTGCCTTTAAGGATTTTGGCGCAAGGTTTCTGGCAGGCGTGCTTTCCTGGTATCTGAAATCAGAAAATAAAAGATGTACCATATTGGTCGCCACTTCTGGTGATACTGGTAGCGCTGTTGCAAGTGGGTTTTTCAATAAAGAAAATATTGACATTGTGCTTCTTTATCCTTCAGGTAAAGTTAGCTCTATCCAGGAACAGCAGTTAAGTACCTTTGGCAATAATATCTTTGCTTTTGAGGTCGATGGTACCTTTGATGATTGCCAGCGTCTCGTAAAAGCCGCCTTCCTTGATAAAGAATTAAATCAGGATCATTTTCTTACTTCCGCCAATTCAATAAATATTGGAAGGCTCATTCCTCAGTCATTCTATTATTTCAATGCCTGGAAACAAACAAAGAAATACAGCAAAGACATAATATTTGTTGTTCCAAGTGGTAATCTTGGAAATTTAACAAGCGGACTTATTGCAAAGCAAATGGGTTTGCCTGTTAGTTATTTTGTTAGTGCTCTGAATAAAAATGATGTCTTTAAAAAATATTTAGATACAGGAGAATTTACACCTGTCCCTTCTTTAAAAACTATTTCCAATGCAATGGATGTTGGCAATCCAAGCAACCTGGAAAGAATAAGATTTATGTTCGATGATAATACAGCGCAAATGAAAAACAACATACATGCTTATTCATTTGATGATAATGAAACCAAAGCTGCCATTAAAAAAACATATTCAGAATTTAATTATATACTTGATCCCCATGGAGCCGTAGGATATTTAGCAGCCCAAAAAGATAAAACCGTAACAGCTAATAAGTCCTACTATATAGTCCTCGAAACCGCCCACCCCGCAAAGTTCTCTGAAGAATCAGAACAATCTGTAAGTAGCAAAATAATAATCCCCCCGCGTCTTGAAGAGTTTCTCCATAAACAGAAAAACTCCATCAAAATCACCAAAGATTATGACTCCTTTAAAAAAGAAATCACCCGAATCTTGATCTCACGGTAAAAGTTCATTAAACATTAAATGCTTTCGTCATAGATGCCGCTTCAGCTTTATAATGAACCCATTAACATTGGTCCTTTCATTTCCAACCAATGAGCATATACTAAAAATTCTTGTATTAGTCTTTGCCATATTTTATTTTCTTTTAGGAGCTCTTTCTTTTACCATTAATCTTGCGTCTTGAAGTTTACGCCCTAATTCATCATCATTTGCCACTTTTAAAAAGTCTTCTGCAAGACCCAGAACGAATAGAACTTGTACGTATAATCCTATACTTACGGTTGGTTTGCCTTTTTCTATTGCAGAGAGAGTAGGGCGGCTTATATCGGCTCTTTCAGAAACTTGCTGTGTACTTAATCTTCTTCTTAGCCTGGCAAGTTTTATATTCTCACCCAGGTTTTCAAGAATACGTTTCATTTTAGGCAATATCATATACTTCCTTTTCTTTATAACGTAAACTATATTTTACAAATATAATACAATTTGTTAACAATAGTTGACATTTATTTAAATAATGGATGTCGGCAATCCAAGCAACCTTGAAAGAATTAGATATATTTTTAATGACAATATTGATCAAATGGAAAACAATATCCATGTGAGAACACGTTAAAATGAAAAAATGGTTAGGGAAAAGATATCCGGGTGTATCAATATAAGATGATATTAATCATGGAGAGTCCTTCAAATAATTGAATTTAGTTTTGAAGTTATAATAGGAATATTCTGTTCTATAGATTTTTAATTAACAGTGGATAATACATTTAATTCTTTCTAAATTTATTATTATTAACCTCATCAATAATTTCTATTATGTCTATATTACTTTATGGAAATGGAAAAAAATAACTACTCAGAAATTAAGCCAATTCAGGACTTTATAGAACCTTTTAAAAGAAAATCAAGAATTCATTATGGATTTCAAGGCTATTTCACCACTCAACCTTATAATGTTGTGTCTGAAAAATAAAAAAATCCTTATGAACAAGAAGTTCGGATTGAAAAAACAGTAAAAATAGCAAAAGGTCAGAAACGAACTAATTATATCAGTTTTTTGTTAAAAAGAGGTACAATTATGAAAATAGCTTATTTAATAAAAATATTCTTTCTTATCCTCATATTCAATCTAGTGCTCGGATTTATAATATCATTATCAAATGCATTTATTATTCAAATATTTTTTAACTCAAAGTGGTTAACGTTTTTATTATTAAGTATCGCTATAATCTTTGTCGGTTTCATTATTTCCCAATTATTTGATTTGATTATATTAAAGATTTTCCCTAACCAGTATGATATTTCAAATCCGCTGAAATTCTATTTAATTCGTTATCGCACAACACGTATCATTGCTTACTCGATCGGTGCCATTTCAATGGCCGGAATATGGATAAATTGTTTTATAGGAGATAATTATTACTCATTTATTTTTCTAAATATATTATACTCATTGATTATATATAAAATGGCTGAATCTTTTGTAAAATTACCAAAGGCTACATATGTCGGTCTTCGCAATTGATAATTGTCGTCACCAACTTTCTAATTATTCCTTGTTGGCTGAAGTAAGGTCTTAACCTTTTTAATAATTTGGTAAGTAAAATGAAAAGTATTATCGCTTATGCATTAGTTGTAATTGGTATTCCATATTTTATTGGGAATTTATTTGCAATGATTTTTTCTTTTCCAAGTTCTCTGATTATAGGAATATCTCGCGGTGGGAAAAAGAATATTATCGATAGCAACCAAGGTATAGCTAGTGGAACACAATGGTCGTTTCGGGGGGGCATTAAGATGGATATAAGAGACCGTATTGCACATATTTTTTATGATATATTTAGTGGGTTTGGGAATGTGCTTACCGCTTGGTTTATTTTCTATTTATTTTCATTATCTCCAGGCGTGGCAGTTTTTTTTATTATAGTAGTTTGGGAGATAATCCTTCATGTTAGAAACAAACAATCTTATCGTCAATTATTTGGTTCTCTTGGGGGTATCGTCGTTGGTTGGTTTGTAGTTTTATGGCTATGTAAGTAGAACTCATTCCTTTAAAAATGTTCCTGATTATCGACATCTGGAATTACCTATTGACGTCAATTATTCCTCTATTGAATAACTTAGTTTGAGGTTTAACTATTGCGGGAGATAATAACATGAATATTCGTTCAGCAGAAAATTATATTGACATTTATATGATTATGAGGATCTGAATTATGATAAACAACAATCATGACAGTTTTTCACCTCCTAGTGGTAATTGTACACTTTGGAAGTATATGGACTTTACTAAACTATTAAGCCTTTTGGAGAACAGACAACTATTTTTTACGCGAGCAGATCAATTTGAAGATCCGTATGAGGGGACATGGTCAAAAGCAAGCGTAACACTTTTACGAAACCCAAAGCTGAATGGTGGACTTCCAATAAACGCAGCTGATCAAATAATTGCATGTATGGATAAAATGAGAAAAAAAATATTTATTAGCTGTTGGTATACTAGTGAACATGAATCTGCCGCAATGTGGAAGTTGTACTTGCAAAGTTGCGAAGGAGTTGCAATTAGAACCGACCACACGACTCTTTTTGAAACATTAAATAAAACCAGTATAATGACACGAACTACTTTGGTCAAGTACATTGACTACGAAAGCACTCTAATTCCCTTTGGTAATTTGTTTTTTCCTTTCATCTACAAAAGAATGAGTTTCTCACATGAGAAAGAATTAAGAGTAATTATTTGGTCTGAAGAAGATGTTAACTTGTCGCAGATTGATTCTAATGCAACCTATTTTAATATAAATGTTATTCCAGAAGAGTTAATTAAGGCTGTTCATGTATCTCCTATGGCCCCCAAATGGTTCGGAAAGCTTGTTGAACAAATTTTGCAACGCTACGGGATAACCTGCCCAATTGAGCGTTCCAGCTTGTATGATCGCCCTTCCTACTAATTATATATATTGCAGGTCGTTCAACACGATCAATCATGACAGTAATAACTTACTATGAAGTATTTTTTTGATGAGAGCGGTAGCTATAACGTAAAAAATCCCGGCCCCCATATTATGGTTGGAATATCATACCCCGATGTGTTTGAAAAAAGACTACATGATTTTTATGATAAATTTATTTCGTCCTTACTTCCTGATGAATTTGTAAACAATGAGCCTAAGGGCCAGGTTTTGACAATTAAATCACGTGATAGACTTTTTGATTTTCTTAATGATAATTCTTGGCTAAGAATTGTTGTAGGTCTAACAGACTCAGAATTCAATTCAGAGCAGCAAATCAGAAAATACAGAAAGGAACAAATTGAACTTTATGAAAAACAATTATTAGATCCAGAGTTTAAGAGTCAACCTCTTGCACTTCATGAATTCCAGCAGAAGGCAATAAAGGATATAAATATCAAAGGTGGTTTAAGTGATGTGCAAATAATAAAAGGACAATTGCTTATGCTTTCTCTGAATGCCTCACTGAGAGGTTCATTAACTTATTTTACTGAAAATGTTTATGATGAGAGCTGGAATGATTTATATGTATGTTACGACCGCCAAGATATAGAAATTACTAGAATGGAAAAATGGGTAAATCGAGAATGGTTAAATTGGATCACAAATGATAATTCTAAAAACCCTATCGAAATTAGTCCTGATTGGGGCATTAGAAATCATCCTATTATTAAAAAATATAAGGATGAAAACAATAATAGTCTGAATTTAAGTGAAATGTTTGGCAAGGGAATTGTTTTTGAAGATTCGAAAAATTCGTTTCAACTGCAAATTGTTGATTGGATTAGTAATACAGTCTTTAAGATTATTAAGAAAGAAATTAAAATAGAATTTCTTGCTAAAATAAAACATAATATGATTAAATATAATAATTCCATATTCCATGTCGTCAGATTCGATACTACTGATTGTGTTGCTTTAATTATTAAATATAATGAGCTATTAAATTGGCTTTATAATGATCAATATAAGCTGAATAAATAAAATCGAACTACTCTTCAGTTTCATGGGAAAAATTTTCCATTAAATTTATTTGTCCTTGTTCTTTAGCCATAATTAAACCTTCTTGAATTGGGGATATCTGTATATAACAATGCAGTGTCGATTGACGACAATTATTTTTACCGGAAGAGGGGATAGAGTCCAATCAAAGTAAAACTATCTTAAAAACGATGTGACAAATTCCGTTTCTACTTCCGCGAAAATATTGAAAGTCTCGCATGCCATAACTTATTGTTCTGCAATGCGTTATAATCACGGAAATTTTTATTATTTTGTCATTCGTTTACTTACAAGCTGAGGGTCGGAGGTTCGATTTCCTCAGTTCCACAATTAAGTGAGGAAATAATTGTTCCATACTTCTTGTTTTACGCTAATCTTATCTGTTGATCAAAAAGGAAATCCTATAAGTATAACTCAGCAAAATAAAATGCAATCTCAAGAAAATATAAATTACAAATCAACAATCAATATTAAAATTTAATAATATGCCGGTTTACTGGCGGCTGTTATTCCACTTTTTCCTGCTTCTATTCCCGCCGCTCACGCCCATGAATCCCTATACGGAAAACTTTCCTTTATCACCGGAATCTCATGGACAAACTCACTCCGGTAATTAATAGTGCACTTAACCGGCACTCCATCACTATCTATTGATACAAGTGTAAAATAAAGTATGCTGTTCAAATATGAATTATAATTTCTCCTCCCCTCTTCATTAAAAGCAGTCTCAACTTCAAGTCCTCCTTCATTCTTTACCTCAATTGCACAAGCTCTTAATCTGTTCAGTTGAAAATAATCCATCTTTCCCTCGCTTGGATTAAAATAACATATTACCCCAACTCCTGTTACTGCCTTTGCTCCTTCAAATTGCGAAAGCACTTCTTTATCGATATCCAGTTTTAGCTTAATCCCTCTTTCAGAAATCATCCCTTCTGATATAGGATTTTTGATCGATTCAATTGGAGTAATAAAATTATTTACAGTGGGTCTGTCAGGTCTGAAATGTGGAAAGTTCTCTTTCTCAATTTTATGGAATGCATCAAATGCCACAATCTTCGAGTTCAGCCATAGATATTTCAGTTCGGGAATCGAGTTTACCACACTTGCAAATTTAGCTACGGGTTTCATTATCTCTCTCGATTTTATTGCCGCCTCTGAATTGCTGATCTTTACTTCCGCCGGCGCTGCATAAATGAAAAATTTATTTCTCCTCCTCCTTCCTATTACGTTCCCTACTTTTCCCTTTACCTCTCCTAGAATTTGATTTTCGAATGTTCCCATTTTATATTCTCCTTATAAGATTATAGATTTAGAATCCAATCAATATACTATTACCTTAATCGTCCCTAGTGAACAACTAGTCAACAGAGCGACTATAAAGCGAGTTTAAAGCGACTTCAAAGCGATTTGGGGATTTTGGATTTTAATTATTAGGTAGGAAAGTTTTCCCCTTTCGCCTCGGTCTTCACGACTTTTCTGTCATTCTTCCCCTCAACTTCCCCTATTTACCTTAGGTTATTCTCCCCTAAGTAAAAATTACCACTCACCCCTAAAAAAAAGTACCCCCCTATTAGTAGTAGCTCCAAAAATCACGTTTTGTCCACACTAAATTCAAACTATTTTAGGGCAATAATTTAGAACCTTATAAAATTCTATTATTTAACGTATTATAACTATAATATCAATTTACATGCCGGCAAGATTTATCAATTTTCTTCATTTTCCTAAGTATCACTATTTTTATTCATTTTCAATATTGGGAATTTCAGTATCTCACCCCTTTTTCAAAATTGAGAATATTAAACTGACCCCTTAAACTCACGTCTGTCCAAAAATACTCTTTCAGCCCAAAATTTGGGACTGCAAAAGATTAACTCTGTCTGCAGTAATTAATTTCTGGTTACAAAATCAGCAATATTATAAAAGTCTTTGCCCCCCATATAATTCTTCAATAATAAAGGAATATTATACCAACGTTAAAAATTCAAGTATTAATAACTTGACATATTAAAAATAAAAAAGTATTTTGCTTGTAAATATTAAATACTTATGAATTTCATAACACAAAATAAAATATCTGCTGCTAATGATCCCATGACTGGTAACAGAAGTGTTATGACAATTTCTATCTTCAATTTACCTTCTATTATTCTACTAGGGATTATTATTCTTAGCCTGTTTGGTTCTATTACCATTCTAGGCTAAAAAATAAAGTTAATCCCCAAATCATATCAAAATAACATAAACAAAAGATCAGATTAGGGGTTAACCAAAACCCTAAGAATTTCTGAAGGAATTTTTTTCTTTAAGGAGTTAAATGCGTTCTGATCTTATTAAAAAAGGATTTGAGAGAGCACCTCACCGAAGCTTGCTTAAAGCTACTGGCGTTATTAAAAGCGATGATGATTTTAATAAACCCTTTATTGGCGTTTGCAATTCCTATATCGACCTTATACCTGGACATGTGCACCTTCAGGAATTTGGTAGAATAATTAAGGATGCAATTAGGGAAGCAGGTGGCGTTCCTTTTGAATTTAATACCATCGGTGTTGATGATGGAATTGCAATGGGACATCTCGGAATGAGATATTCTTTGCCAAGTCGTGAACTGATTGCCGATAGTTTCGAAACTGTTGTGGAAGCCCATCGGCTTGATGGCGTTATCTGTATCCCTAATTGTGATAAAATTGTCCCCGGCATGATGATGGGTGCTGTAAGGGTTAATATTCCTACGATATTTGTCTCCGGTGGACCCATGAAATCGGGTCGCACTCCGGATGGTGAAAAAATCGATCTGATATCTGTTTTTGAAGGCGTAGGAAAATTTAAAACTGGATCTATTAACGAGAAAAAACTTAAAGAATTAGAAGATTTTGCATGCCCTACTTGCGGTTCTTGTTCAGGTATGTTTACTGCCAATTCAATGAATTGTTTAATGGAAGCTTTAGGTTTAGCGCTTCCCGGAAATGGTTCTATACTTGCAATTGCACCAGAACGAAAAGAATTAGCAAAAAATGCTGCCCGGCAATTATTAAATCTCATAAAAAACGATATTAAACCACGCGATATACTAAACCGCGCTTCATTTATTAACGCATTTGCTTTGGATATGGCAATGGGGGGAAGTACAAATACTATTCTACATGCGCTTGCAATTGCTAATGAAGCAGGGATCGATTTCGATTTAAGAATTCTGAATGAACTGTCTGCTAAGATTCCCTACATTTGTAAAGTTAGCCCGGCTACAAAGAATGTACACATGGAAGATGTCGATAAAGCTGGTGGAATCTCTGCCATACTTAATGAAATTTCCAAAACAGGCGTACTTGATTTATCTCGTCCAACAGTAACGGGAAAAACTCTTGGAGAAAATATTTCAGGTGCAGCTATACTTGACAAAAACGTAATCAAAACTATAGATAATCCGTTTTCTAAAACTGGTGGTTTGGCAATTCTCTTTGGAAATCTTGCTCCTGATGGGTCTGTTGTTAAAGCCGGGTCGGTGGAGGAAACTATGAAAATCTTTTCTGGACCTGCAATAATTTTTAATTCACAGGAAGAAGCAAGCGACGGAATATTAAATGGAGAGGTGAAAGCTGGCGATGTTGTAGTCATCAGGTATGAAGGTCCAAAAGGAGGTCCGGGTATGCCGGAAATGCTCTCCCCAACAAGCAATATAATGGGTATGGGGCTTGGAGATAAAGTAGCCCTCATTACAGATGGAAGATTTTCGGGGGGTACAAGAGGTGCGTGCATTGGTCATATTTCACCTGAAGCTGCAGAACGAGGTCCTATCGCCGCTCTTCGGAATGGAGATATTATTAAAATAGATATTCTAAACAGAAGTATTAATGTCGATTTGGATGAAAATGAAATTGCGCAAAGATTAAATAATCTTCCCGCTTTCGTTCCCAAAATAAAAAGCGGATACCTCGCGCGCTATTCTAGGATGGTCTCTTCTGCTAATACTGGGGCAATATTAAAAAATTATTAATTATTCAAGAGTAGATAAATGAAAAACAAAGGTCAGGTCATGACTGGTGCCGAAATATTTTTTGAATGCCTTAAAAAAGAAAAGGTGGAGCATATATTCGGTTTTCCCGGAGGTTCCGTACTTAAATTATATGAACAGCTTTATGATATTGACTTTCTACAGCATATTCTTGTTAGGCATGAGCAAGGTGCTGTTCATGCGGCTGAGGGATATGCCAAGGCTTCTGGAAAAACTGGAGTGGTTTTAGTTACATCAGGTCCCGGAGCAACAAATACCGTAACTGGAATAGCCGATGCATATATGGATTCTGTTCCTATCGTTGTTTTTACCGGTCAGGTACCCTCTCATTTAATAGGAAATGATGCCTTCCAGGAAGCGGATATGATGGGTATTACTCGCCCGATTACAAAACACAATTTCCTTGTGCGTAGTGTTGAAGAATTGGCAATCACAATTAAGAAAGCATTTTATATAGCTTCATCTGGTAGACCCGGTCCTGTTGTTGTGGATCTCCCCAAAGATGTTATTAATTCCAAATGTGAATTTGTCTATCCTGATAATATGGAGATTCGGGGATATAAACCAACAATTAAAGGGCATTCGCATCAAATTAAGAAAGCTGCTGAAGCAATTTCAAAAGCTAAAAGACCATTGTTATATGTAGGCGGGGGAGTAATTATGTCAGGTGGTTCACAGGAACTTGCCCTATTTGCTCGTGAAAATAAACTCCCTGTTGTAATGACTCTTCAGGGATTGGGCGCATTCCCCGGGACTGATGATCTGTCTCTCGGAATGCTTGGCATGCATGGGACATATTGGGCAAACCAGGCTGTCGATAATTGCGATGTGCTGGTTTCGCTGGGTGCTCGTTTTGATGATAGGGTAACTGGAAATTGTGAAACATTTGCCAAGAACGCATTTAAAATACATGCCGATATTGATCCGACCTGTATAGATAAAAATGTAATTGTGGATATTCCTATAGTCGGGGATGTAAAGCATATTCTTGCTGAGCTGGCTGTAGAAATGCCAAAACCTCCTGATATAAAAGATTGGTGGAGTCAGATTTATGAATGGAAAGATGAATGTCCTATGCAATATGAAGATAATGACGGCAGGCTCAGAACAGAATACGTTATTGAAAAGTTATCTGAAAAAACAAATGGGAATGCTGTAATTGTAACCGATGTCGGACAGCATCAAATGTGGACTGCACAGTATTATAAATATAATTTCCCGCGTTCAAATATTACTAGTGGCGGATTAGGTACTATGGGTTTCTCGGTTCCGGCTTCAATTGGCGTCTCATTTGCTGTTAAGGATAGACCAATCATTTCAATAAGTGGTGACGGTGGATTTCAAATGAATATACAGGAACTTATAACGGCTGCTGCCTATAAAGTGCCGGTCAAATTTATAATTATTAATAATAGTTTCCTTGGAATGGTAAGACAATGGCAGGAAATGTTCCATGGGGAGAAATACAGCTTTACTGACCTTAGTGCAAGTAATCCTGATTTCGTAAAAGTTGGAGAAGCATTTGGAATTGAATCTTTCTCAACTGATAGTCCGAAGGATGTTGATTCTCTTCTTGATAAAGCATTGTCCATCAATGATAGACCGGTTCTGATTGAATTCAAAGTGGTAAAGGATGATTTGGTATTTCCAATGGTTCCCTCCGGAGGATCAATTTCCGAAATGATGGTTAAAAGAATAAATTCCAAAAGGATGACATTGTTATGAAGCATACAATCTCGGTTTTAGTAGAGAATCATTTCGGGGCTTTCGATAGGATCGCAACAATGTTCAGTGGAAAGGGCTTTAATCTTACAAGCATCTCAATAGGTGAAACGGAAATCCCGGATATTTCCCGGATGACAGTTGTAACTGAAGGCGATAACCAGATATTAGATCAGATAGTTAAACAGCTTGATAGACTAATTGATACAATTAAGGTAATTGACCTTACTTCGGCTTACCATGTGGAACGGGAATTGGCATTGATCAAAGTAAGCATGCAGAAGGCAACAATGGAGCAGATAAAAAACATCACTGATATATTCCGGGGAACCATTGTTGATATAACCAACAATTCAATGACTATTGAAATAACCGGACCCCCTGATAAAATAGACGCAACTGTAAATGTTCTGATGCCGTTTGGTATAATGGAAATGGCAAGGTCTGGGATTGTTGCTCTTACCCGTGGTGAACAAATTAAAAAAAACAATAAAGAAAAGATCAAGAAAAACAATAAATCACAAATAATTAAGGAAACAAAATGAAAGTATATTACGACCAGGATGCAAACCTGGATTTGCTCAAACAAAAAAAAATAGCTGTATTGGGTTTTGGAAGCCAGGGACATGCCCATAGCCTAAATCTGAAAGAAAGCGGAATGAATGTTCGCGTTGGTTTAAGGAAAACCTCTGCTTCATGGCAGAAAGCCGAAAAAGCAGGTTTGACCGTTATGACCGTATCCGAAGCAGTTAAATGGGCTGAAATTATTATGATCCTCCTCCCCGACCAAAATCAAAAAGCAGTTTATGATGCTGAAATTGCTCCATTTTTGAAAAGTGGTGATACCCTCGCTTTCGGTCATGGCTTTAATATTCATTATAAACAAATCATACCGCCTGCGGATATTAATGTTATGATGATTGCTCCTAAAGGTCCTGGACATCTTGTTCGGAGAACATATCTTGAAGGATCTGGAGTTCCCAATCTAATTGCTGTTCATCAGGATCCTTCTGGAAACACTTTGCAGATGGCATTGGCTTGGGCAAAAGGAATCGGTGGGACCAGAGCGGGTGTTATTGAAACTAATTTCAAAAATGAAACTGAAACCGATCTTTTTGGTGAACAGGCAGTACTATGTGGCGGTTCTGCTGAATTAATTAAAGCTGGATTCGAAACTCTTGTAGAAGCTGGTTATCCAGCCGAACTCGCTTACTTCGAATGTATGCATGAAATGAAATTAATTGTTGACCTTTACTATGAAGGAGGTCTATCAAGAATGAATTATTCTGTCAGTGATACTGCTGAGTATGGTGGGATGACAAGGGGAAAAAGACTTATAACAGCCGAAACTAAAAAGGAAATGAAAAAAATCCTTTCTGAAGTGCAGAGCGGTCAGTTTGCCAATGAATGGCTTGCCGAGTATAATGCCGGTATGCCCAATATGAATAAACTCCGTAAGGATAATAAAGAACATAAAATTGAAGAGGTTGGCGCTAAACTTAGAGGAATGATGAGCTGGCTTTTTCAGAAGAATAAAAAGGAAGAGGTCGGTGTATGACCTTTAAGATAGCATTGCTTCCGGGGGATGGGATCGGACCGGAGGTAACTGACTCGGCTGTAAAAGTAATAAAAGCAGTCGGTGAAAACTTCAACATTAGATTCAAATTTAAAGAAGAATTAATCGGAGGATCTTCCTTTGAAAAATATAATTCTCCTTTAACTAATGAAACTCTGCAGACTTGTTATGATTCAGATGTTGTCTTTCTTGGCGCGGTTGGCGGATATAAATGGGAACAACTTCCGCATCATTTAAAACCGGAAGCTGCTCTCCTTAAGCTTAGAAAAGAGCTCGGATTGTACGCTAATATCCGCCCCGCTAAAATATATAATGCTCTTATTGATTCTTCATCGCTTAAAAAAGAAGTTCTTACAGGAACAGATTTTATCGTCTTGCGTGAATTAACTGGAGGTATTTATTTCGGCCAGCCTCGTGGGTTTGATAAAACTCGTGGTTGGAATACTATGGAATATTCTGTTAATGAGGTGGAAAGAATTGCAAGGATGGCTTTCAAATTAGCCGGAAAGAGAAGAAAGAAAGTTACTTCAGTAGATAAAGCTAATGTTCTTGAAGTCTCCCAATTCTGGAGAAATATCGTTCATGAAATCCATAAGGATTTCCCGGATATCGAACTCAATGATATGTACGTCGATAATACTGCCATGCAGATTGTACGTAATCCAAAACAGTTCGATATTATTCTTACCTCGAACCTTTTTGGCGATATTCTGAGTGATATCGCCGGGATGATTACCGGAAGTCTCGGCATGCTTCCCTCAGCAAGTTTAGGCGATAAATATGCATTATATGAACCTGTTCACGGTAGCGCACCCGATATAGCCGGACAAAATAAGGCAAATCCTCTGGCAGCCATAGCTTCCGTTGCTATGATGTTTAATTATTCTTTAAATATGTCTAAACCTGCAGAACTTATTGAGGAAGCAATAGAACGTACATTGGCTTTAGGCTATCGGACTTCCGATATATTTTCTGAAGGATCAACTCTTGTTTCGACTGAAAAAATGACCTCCTGCGTTATTGAAAACTTTAATGAGATTTTTAATGAACAGGCTTTAGGGGTTTTTACTTTATAATATCAATTTTGGTAAAAAAGGAATCAGATGAGTGATCATATTTTAATCTTTGATACAACTTTAAGGGACGGCGAACAATCTCCGGGTGCTTCATTAAATGTTTATGAAAAACTGGAGATCGCACGCCAGCTTGCAAAATTAAAAGTAGATGTTATTGAAGCCGGGTTCCCTGTTTCTTCTCCCGCTCAATTTGAAGCGGTTAGAAGAATTGCAGACGAATCTGATGTAATTATCGCAGGACTCGCACGAGCAAAAGAGATTGATATCAAGTCTGCTTATGAAGCGTTGAAAAATTCAAAGCATCCAAGAATACATACGTTTTTAGGTACCTCTGATATTCATATTCTTGGAAAGTTTGCAGACAGCAGGTATGGTGTATCTCTGGCAGAAAAAAGAAAGACTGTATTGAAAATGTCTTTTGATTCTGTTGCTTATGCCAAAACTTTTACAAAGGATGTTGAATTTTCTGCCGAAGATGCTGGCAGAACCGATATCACCTACCTTGCAGAAATAATTGAAGCGGCAATAGATGCGGGGGCTACTACGGTTAATATCCCTGACACAACAGGATATAACTTCCCGGCTGAGTATGGTTTTATGATCGCCGAACTTAAAAAAAAGGTAAGCAATATTAATAAGGCAGTCATTAGTGTACACTGCCATAATGACCTTGGACTCGCAGTTGCTAATTCTCTTGCCGGGGTTCAGAATGGTGCTCGTCAGATTGAATGTACTATAAATGGTATCGGCGAAAGAGCAGGTAATGCCTCGCTTGAAGAAATTGTAATGGCATTAAAAGTAAGAAAAGATATCTGTGGCTATCATACCGGTATTAATTCTGAAGAAATATATACTACAAGTAAAATGGTTTCTGGGTTTACTGGAGTAATTGTTCAACCGAATAAGGCAATCGTCGGTGATAATGCCTTTGCGCATGAATCCGGTATTCATCAGGATGGTGTCCTCAAGGATAAACAAACTTATGAAATAATGACTCCTGAATCTGTGGGCGTTAATAAAACAAAATTAGTTCTTGGTAGACACTCGGGAAGGCACGGTCTTAAAGCAAGATTAAGTGAACTTGGATATCACCTGTCTGATCAGGAAATGCAAAAATCATATGAAGCCTTTCTTGTCTTAGCAGATAAAAAGAAAGAAGTCTTTGATGAAGACTTAAGAGTTTTAATGGGGGATGAAATCTATAAAGAGAACCAGCTTTATGAACTTCAGTATCTGCATGTTAATGCTGGAACTGACATCATTCCGACCGCTACAGTACAGATCAAATCTGATAAGGAAGTGTTACAGGAATCTTCCACTGGGGATGGACCCGTTGACGCGAGCTTTAATGCTATCGAACGGGCTCTTGGCTTTAAACCAACGGTTGAATCTTATAATGTGCGCTCAGTTACTTCTGGAAGGCAGGCATTGGGAGAAGCTATTATAAGAATCAGAAGTGGAGAAAATTCATTTACCGGCCGGGGTACTTCGACAGATATCATTGAAGCAAGTGCAAAAGCTTATCTGCAGGCAATAAATCTTTATCTGACTTTCTCACGTAGAGATTTAGAACTTTCTGAAAATAACTTAGAAATAAAACAAGTATAAAGGAACTGTTTATAATGGGAATGACTATCACTGAAAAAATATTAGCTGAATCTGCAAAACGCCCTAGCGTTGTTCCGGGAGATAATGTGTGGCTTAATGTGGATGTATTAATGACTCACGATGTATGCGGACCACCTACATTTGCTATCTGGAAAAAAGAATTTGGGAAAAAAGCGAAGATATGGGATAAGAAAAAACTGGTCATATTTCCTGATCATTATATCTTTACAAAAAATATTCATGCTAATCGGAATGTTGAAATCCTTCGTCAATTTGCAGCCGATTATGATCTTCCTAATTATTATGATTTAGGAACTGATCGATATAAGGGTGTATGTCATATAGCATTGGCAGAAGAAGGATATAATATTCCGGGTACTGTATTATTCGGTACTGATTCACATACTTGTACATCAGGTGCATTTGGAATGTTTGCAACGGGTGTAGGTAACACTGATGCTGCATTCATTCTTGGCACGGGGAAAATCTGGGAAAGAATCCCTGAATCTATGAGATTTACCTTCTCTGGTAAAATGCCTTCTTATTTAACTGCTAAGGATCTTATTCTCCAAATATTGGGAGATATCGGAACTGACGGTGCAACTTATAGGGCAATGGAATTTGATGGTGAAGCAATATCTTCCTTGCCAATGTATGAAAGGATGACTCTTACAAATATGGCTATTGAAGCAGGTGGAATGAATGGTATAATTGCAGTTGATGAGGTCACTTCGAAATTTCTGGGAGATATAGGCGTGAATGATTATAAAACTTATCAAAGTGATGCTGATGCAGTTTATCATTCAAAATATCATTATGATGTTTCTAAACTTGAACCATTGGTGGCAAAACCGCATAGCCCTGATAACCGTGATACTGTAAGGAATGTTCAGGGGACGAAACTTACTAAATGCTATATCGGTTCATGTACCGGTGGTAAGATTACTGATTTTTATTATGCGGCAAATCTGCTGTTTGGCAAAGAGGTTAAGGTGACTACCTTTATTGTCCCTGCAAGCACAGCAGTAGCAAAGCAGCTGGAGGAAGAAACTATTTCGGGAATTTCACTAAAAAATATATTTGAAAAAGCAGGTTGCATAATTGCAAAGTCATCTTGCGCAGCGTGCCTTGGCGGTCCCTCTGATACTGTCGGCAGAAGCATAGATGGTGATGTTGTTATTTCTACAACTAACCGAAATTTTCCGGGGAGAATGGGTAGTAAATCATCACAGGTCTACCTTGCGTCTCCTTTAACTGTTGCAGCATCGGCAATAAATGGGGCTATTACTGATCCAAGAGATTTTTTATAACAAGTTTAATTAACAAAAGATTGTATTAAGGTAAAAATGGAAAAGAAAATAACTGGCAAAGCTTATGTATTGGGAGATAATGTTGATACTGATCAGATTATCCCTGCTGAACATCTTGTTTATTCAACAAGTGATCCGGAGGAATTAAAAAAATATGGGCACTTTGCTTTATCAAGTGTACCTATCGAAGGTGCTGGTTTACCGGATGGAGGACGACCGTTTATAAGTGGAGATAATTATAAATCCCAATATACTATTATAATAGGTGGATCAAATTTCGGCTGTGGTTCTTCAAGGGAACATGCTCCTCTTGCATTGCAGGTAGCGGGAATAAAAGTTGTTATTGCCGAATCTTATGCAAGAATATTCTATCGCAATTCTGTAGATGGGGGTTTTCTGATTCCTTATGTCAGTCAGGTAAAACTTAATGACAAAATTAAAACAGGTGATCTTATAGAGGTTGATCTTGAATTAAATAAAATAATCAATCATTCTGATAAAAGTAGCTATCAACTATTTCCCTTGGGGGATGTTTTTCAAATTGTTGATGCCGGAGGATTATTTGAGTACGCCCGCTCAGCAGGAATGATATAAATTGTAAAATATCAGCAAGTAATATAAATGACTTTAAAGGAGGGCATCAAATATTTTACGTTAGAAAATTTCAGTGGAATGGAATGGCAGTGAGGGAAGCTGTTTGAGCGTAGCGAGTTCTTCCCGAGCAATGGAATGGAACTGAAATTTTAGTAAAATATTTTAAGCCTTGATTTTTTGGTTACTTTTGCATCAAGGCAAAAGTAACGTTAAGAGTTTCTTAGGCTAAGAATATAAAATATAATTGAAATCAGTATGAATACAATAGAAATTTTTGATACGACTTTACGCGATGGAACCCAGGGGGAAGGTGTAAATCTTTCGATAAATGATAAAATCGGTATTGCTCTTAAGCTGGATGAGTTTGGTATTGATATTATTGAGGGGGGATGGCCTGGAAGCAATCCCAAAGATGAAGAATTCTTCAAACAGATAAAAAATTTCAATCTGAAAAACTCACAAATATGTGCCTTCGGATCAACTGCAAGATTCCTGGATAAAGTTTCATCTGATCCTAACCTGAATGCACTTCTATCTGCCGAAACTCCTTACGTTTCTATTTTTGGTAAGACCTGGAAAT
This sequence comes from Ignavibacteriales bacterium, assembly GCA_003141435.1. GTDB lineage: Bacteria > Bacteroidota > Ignavibacteria > Ignavibacteriales > Ignavibacteriaceae > Fen-1301. The sequence goes on along the minus strand of PLLW01000103.1, from coordinate 52,561 downwards.
TTCATGCAGAGAAAGGGCTTGGAATTACTGAATCCGAAAATGAAGAATTGATTTTTAAATCAGTTCAATATCTGAAAGAACACGGCAGGAAAGTAGTATTTGATGCAGAACATTTCTTTGATGGTTTCAAGGATAATATGCAGTTTGCTCTAAAGATGTTAAAAGCTGCCGAAGCAGCTGGGGCTGATGTAATTACACTTTGCGATACAAATGGCGGCTCCCTTCCTTATGAGATCAATAATGCTGTTTCCGAAGTAATGAAAAATGTAAATAAGCCGGTTGGAATTCATACTCATAACGACGGTGAACTTGCAGTGGCAAATTCCTTAATCGCTTTAGAAGCGGGAGCCACCCATGTTCAGGGGACTATTAACGGGGTTGGTGAAAGATGTGGCAACGCAAATCTTATAAGTATTATTCCAAACATATTATTGAAAATGAATAAGCATGCAAAAACAGAAATCAATCTTGATGGCTTAACTTCTCTCTCCAATTATGTCAATGAGCTATTGAATTTGGTTCCTAATCCACGTTCTGCATTTGTGGGGAATTCCGCTTTTGCTCATAAGGGGGGCATTCATGTTAGCGCGGTTATCAAAGATAGTAGGATGTATGAACATATCAATCCGGGGAAAGTCGGAAATAAACAAAGGGTTTTGATTTCAGATCTGGCAGGACAAAGTAATATAAGATATAAAGCAAAAGAATTTGGAATTGATCTCAAAGAAAATATCGAACTTAGTAAAAAACTTGTTTCCCATATTAAGTCTCTGGAATATAACGGTTATCAGTTTGATGGTGCAGAGGCTTCCTTCGAATTAATCTTAAGATCTGAAACAAATGAGTTCTCTCCCTTCTTCAATACTCTGGATTCAAAAATCAATGTTTCTTTTGACAATAAAAAACATACTTCTGCTGAAGCCGTTATTAAAATTGAGGTAGATGGTGAAATTGAACATACTGCCGCAAACGGAGATGGACCTGTAAATGCTCTTGACAATGCTCTTAGAAAAGCGCTTTTAAGGTTTTATCCTGAAATTGCTGAAATTAAGCTCATTGATTATAAAGTCCGTGTGCTAAATGAAAAAAATGGAACCGCTGCAAAAGTCCGGGTGCTTGTTCAATCTGGGGACGGGAATGAAACATGGTCAACAGTTGGTGTATCTGAAAATATAATTGAAGCAAGCTGGCTGGCTCTTTGCGATAGTATGAATTATAAGCTCTTCAAAGTTGAAAAAGAAAAATCCTTGCAGGTTATCTGATAATAAATTCATCATTTGAACTATCTGCATCTAACCAGATTTTATCAAATAAGATTGCCTTAATAATTTTCTTCCCCGCAGGGTTTTCTATTATATATCGGTTATTTTCTTCCTTCCAGACTGAAACATTTTTACTTATAACTTCATTTGTTCCATCTGAGTATGTAAGTTTTAATTTAAATCCTCCTGGATAATTTCCTTTCTTCTCAATTACTATATTATAGTTGTTTGCTATAAGAGTTATATCTTTAATGGCAAGATCTAGGTATCCGTATTCGAAAAACCATGGTTTTATTAACCATGTGAGGTCTTCCTTCGTGGCATTGCTCATTGAATTAAAAAAGTCATATGGAATTGGATGCTTTCCATTCCATCTGTTCATATATTCATGGAGAGCCTTGAAAAATAAATTATCCCCCAAATATTCTTTGAGCATATTATAGAAATAAGCAGCTTTAATGTATGCGTTGTATCTGTAAACAGGGCTCTTCAAATATTTTGAAATAGCAATTATCGGTAAATCTATATCATTGCCTATTGCATTCTTATATGCCTTTACTCTGCTGTTTTTGATTACTTCAATAGAATAGAGAGTTGAAGTGGTCATAAAGTCTATATAGGCTGCCCATCCTTCATCCATCCATGCATATTTGGATTCATTTGTTCCCATATAAAAAGGGAAATATGAATGGGATATTTCATGAGAAGTTAGCCCAACCATGCTTGAGTCTGGCACTGAACTGTCATTTACCATCATTGGATATTCCATCCCTCCGGAACCATTGTATACTGTTTCACTAGGATAGGGAAAGGGAACCCCGGGTAAAACATTTGACATATATTCTATTTCCTCACGTGCAGTTTTAGCTACTTTATAAAAATCTTTTGATTCTTTATTGTATGCAGCATCTATAAAAACTCTTCGCCCGGTTTCTTTATCTACAATAAGACTGGAACCATCCCATAAATAATGGTCACTCAAAGCAAATGCAAAATCCGTTACATTCGCAGCTTTAAATTTCCAGATATTTTTAGTATTCGAAATAGTTATATCTTTTTGAACAATATCTTTTGAATCGATAATTTGCACTATACTATCGGATATCAGTGCAGACCGGTAGCGCCTTATATATTTGTCAGCTAATACTTCCTCCGGGTTTTGCAATACACCTGTAGCCCTGACTATATAATCCTTAGGAACAGTAATTGAAACATCGAAATTCGCAAAGTCGTTATAGAACTCTATCCCTCCTGTATATTGAAAATCATTCCAGCCATCTATGTCGTCATAAACTGCTATATGCGGAAAGAAATATGCAATGAAAAATGTTGATGAATCAATAGTGCCGGTTCTTACATCTGAACCCTTATTTAATATATAATTCCAATCGATTGCAATCTCTGTATTACTTTTCGGAAGTAACGGGCTGGTCAATTTTAATTTCAGGTTGGTTCCTCTGTTTTCAATAAACTTACTGTTTAACCCTATATCCATTTTCGTACCGTTGTAACTTATTTTCTCAATTACAACTCCGTCGCTTTCATCTTCATAATTTATTGCAAAATCTCTTGGATTTCCTTTCTTGAAAAAATTAGGGAAGAGGTGAACTGTTATTTCATTTAGTGTGTCTGGACTGTTATTAAAATAGATGATCCTTTCTTTTCCTTTAACTAATCTCACTTTCGGATCAAATTCAATATCAATATTATAGTTAGCCCCATTCTGCCAGTAATTAATTCCCGGTCTGCCGTCCAAAGATCTGGTTCTATTATTAAGTGCTTTTTGTACGTTTCTGGGGATATATAATCCCGGGTTTTGACCTGAGGAAATATTTGAAATAAATAATACCAAAACCGTTAACAAGGATATTTTGAATTTCATTTTAATTCCGGTTTTTTTATTAAAAAAATGAACTTCAATAGAGCTAATTCGTTTTATCGAACTTAGCTGTGTCTTATTGAAATAATATCTCCATCTTTAACAATATATTCTTTTCCTTCAAGTCTCCATGTTCCGCTTTCTTTTGCTTTGGCAAAAGATCCCTGCTTAATAAACTCATCATAATGAACTACTTCCGCCCTGATAAACTTTGCATAGAAATCCGAATGTATTTCTCCGGCTGCCTCTTGTGCAGTCGATCCTTTCCTTATCGTCCATGCCCTGCATTCATCCTCGCCAATAGTTAGAAATGATTGAAGTCCCAGCAGTGAATAAGCTTCCCTGATTATAGTGTCCAGTGCAGAATTCTTAATCCCGTACTCTTCCATAAAAACAGATGTCTCTTCCTCAGATAGTTCAGACATCTCCATTTCAATCTTTCCAAAGAATGCAAGTGCTTTAGTATTTCGTCCTGCTTTGTTCTTAACTAATTCATTTAAATATTTCTCAGCATCATTTATCTGAGTCTCATCAAGATTAATTGCAATCAATTGGGGTTTTAGTGATAGAAATTGATAGGTCTTAAGGATCTTCAGGTCTTCTTTGTTTAATTCAGCATCCCTAAGCGGCTTTTCTTCCTGAAGCGCTTCATAGCATTTTTCAAGACAAGCCAGCTCTTTTTTAAGATTATCTTCGTGAATCTTCAATATCTGCTTCTTTAAACTCTCTATCCTTTTTTCTATGATCGACATATCAGATAAAATAAACTCGGTGTCTACTATATTAATATCCCTCATCAAATCAATTTTTCCTTCCGGATGTATTACAAGCTCATTTTCAAATAATCTAACTACATGAATAAGAGCATCAGTATTCTTGATTTTTGAAAGAAAATTGCTTGTAAATTGTGTTGACCCCGAATCTCCCTTTTGAAGTCCGATAATATCCACAAATTCTATTGCTGCATTAACTTTCTTTTTGGGGTTAAACATCAGAGTACACTTATCTAGTCTTTGATCCGGTACTTTTATAACTGCCTGGTGACTTTCAGCCCTTGCCAGAATTGATGGGTCAATGTGTGTCTTTGTGAGTGTCTGAAATAATGTCGATTTGCCCGATAATGGGAGCCCGGTTATGCCTATTTGCATTAATTTTCCTTTAGAATTTCTCAAATATAATTAAAATCAAAGCAAAGTATTCATCTCAAAAGATCAAGAAAGGAAATTCATAAACTAGATCAGTTCCTTAAAGATATTAAACAGGAGATGGTTAAGGACAACTTAATAAAAAATCCGGGAGACAAAATAGATCTGAAAATAGATGACGGCGATATCTATGTTAATGGTAAAAAATTACCCGAAGATTTAGCAAAGAAGTATAAAAAGCTTTATAAGGATAAATTCGGTCGCAACCCGCACCTCCCCTTTGAACTTAAATCGGAAGAGTGATTAACCATTAATCTGTATTATACTTCAGAATTCATTATCCTTATTTAGTTTTTAGGAGTGGTCAATCTTTTTGGTTCTGATTGCTAAATCTTTCTGGATCTGCATTCCTAAATGCTGAAGCATTATCGATATAAATAATAACTCCCCCCATTTGCTTTCCTTAATATTTTAGGTTTACTGTTTTTATACCAACAGGAGAATTTTCATTCCACTTTGTTTAGTTTTATGGAATGGATTTTCAGGTATGTTAAGTCCTTATTTTATAAGGATTATTAGTAGAGAAATTTGGAGACCCTTTGTGGAAAGAAGAAAAGCCGCCAGAATTAACTAACGGCTTAATAATTTTGGTTATAACACTAGCAATTTTATTTCAAGAGAATCATCTTCTTAGTCTCAATAAAACTTCCTGCTTGCAATCTGTAGAAATAAATTCCGCTTGGCAGGTTGCCTGCATTCCAAGTTAACTCATAAGCTCCTGCTGGTTTATCTTCGTTAACTAATGTTTTTATTTCATTGCCGATTATATCATACACTTTTATACTGACCTGGGATGTTTTCGGAATAGAGTATTTTATGTTTGTTGAAGGATTCCAGGGATTCGGATAATTCTGATAAAGAGTATAATCCTGTGACAAAACATTTACTTCCTTAGATACACTGACCAATTCTGAGAGAGGGCGCCTATACACTCCTCCGAAAGCAGCTGCGAATATATTTGTCTCGCAGACGGCAAAATCCAAAACATAAGTATTCAGACCTATTTTGATCCAATTCGTCCCGTTATTTGTTGATAGAAACGCCCCACTGCTATAAGTACCAGCAAAAAGGTTCGTTCCACTGGCACTGAGAGTCCATACATGATCATTAGTCAGACCGTTATTTACCTCTATCCAGCTTGACCCATTATTAGTTGAGCGAAAAACACCACCCCCGCCCCCACCATCTGTAGTGCCTGCAAAAATATTAGTTCCAATTACAGCCAAAGACAAAGCCGTAGATGTATTTAGACTATCATCTGCATGTATCCAGTTTGTTCCATTGTCTGTTGAAAGATATAAACCCCAATATGTTGCCGCTAAAATATTAATCCCGCTGATAGCAAGAGCATAAACAATAAAATTAGGAAAACCTTGAAGTACTGGAGTCCAATTTGTTCCGTTATTAGTTGAGAGATAAACACCATTCCAAGTACCAGCAAAAATATTAGTTCCAATAGCTAAAAGAGCATCGACATAATCATTAGTTTGGCCAATATTTGTTTTTATCCAGTTTGTTCCGTTATTTGTTGAGAGACATACACTGCCACTATCAGTACCAGCATAAATATTAGCCCCACCTACATATAGAGCGGTAATAGCATTACCTTTCAGACCAGCGAGTGTCCAGTTTGATTCGAGGTTGGATAATAAATATACGCCACTATCAGCTCCTGCAAAAATATTAGTTCCGCTTACTGTCAGACAATTTACATTTCCACCAAAGGATAAGTCGGTTGATACCCATTGTGCTTGCAATACAATATTGAATAGTATAAAAATAAAAGCTATAAAGTATTTCATATAGTACACCTTATTTTCATTGAATTATAAACAAAAGCTCATACATCAAAGTAGATAGGTCGATGCGAAGAGTGGTAATTATTTGGATAATCCACAGAACCGATATACTGTTCAATTAACATCCTGAAATAATTGAGGAACTATTTTATAAACTTAGCGATTAAAAATTAAAGGTTCAATTATTCTTTAGCCATTATCAGAAAGAGAATAATCCTAGATTTTACCTTCCATTTATCTCTCTACAAAGAGGTCCTATCTCCTCGTTAATATTAAAACCAACATTTACTATGGCAAACACTATTGCAATAAAAATTAAGTTTTTATAAAACAATTGTAACAGAATTCAAAAACTTATAAGTAATAAGTAGCTCGCACATTTTAGTATTTCTCTATGCAAATCCCATTTGTACATTGTTTGGATATCAGTTCGAAGACAATAACCCTTTTTGTGTCTTCCAGTTCAAAACTAGAAAATTATCAGAACGAAACTCCTTCGGTTTCTCCTTCGGTAAAAAATACTTATAAATGTTCGAGCATTTTTTTAAGGAAAAAAATGAGGTTACATTAAGCGGCGAGATATCATGAAAAAGCTTATAAGACCTTGCAAATACAATACTTGTAGATGAGTCAAAATGGGCTTTGAAAGTGAAATGAATTTTTAGTAATTTTGCCCCGCACCCATAGCTCAGTTGGTAGAGCATCTGACTCTTAAGCAGTAGGGATATTATCTAGAACATTTTTTGACAGCAATTTTATAAACAGTTCATTGTCTTTCGAAAAATGCATGTTTCTGCAAGAAGGAGAGAGTACATTTGATCATTTCATATCTTTTGAAGTGTGCACTCGGGGGATTTTAAGGAAAGCTACGGTAGTTATCTGCTTGAGGTATCTTTGTTGAATCCTTGTTGGGTCTTTGTCGGTAAGTCAAGTCTTATCTGTTACTTCTGCATTAGTGATGTGTTAGGCGGAAGAGGAGAGGGGGATGTTTCGGAAGTGAAGGAACACCCTCTATTAGTTACTGTCGAAAACTTCATTTTTTGCCACGCAAAATTGAAATTATTTTGGGGCAATAATTTCATGCAGTTCCTTTTTATGTACATCCGGTCATAACCAATGCTGCAAACTTGCAAGAATCATGGCAGCAACATGCCAGCTTTACACTTCATTTGTACTTTGAATGCACTTCCCAAACATCTGGTTTGCCCTTATATGAGGTTAACATGCATCTGCTTTTCCCTGAGTCAAACATTATGGTTGCCCCTTTCACAATCTAAAAGAACAATGTCCCTCTACTATCTATAATTCCACTTTTCCATTTTTTGCCACGCACAGGCTTGATGGCAAAAAACCTCTCAAATGTGCACCTGCCCCCAAATGGTCATGAATCATTTTATAAAAGAAGAGTCCAAATTCTTTGAGATTCTCCCTATACCTTAGTATTTTTCTTATTGTCTTTTAAAAATAAACCTATCAGGAGCTACAAAATGACCACAATTATAGATGTATTAGCTAGAGAAATATTAGATTCAAGAGGGAATCCAACTTTAGAAGTTGAAGTTCAGTTGGAAAGCGGAGTTATCGGAAGAGCTGCTGTCCCAAGCGGTGCCTCTACCGGTGAACACGAAGCTGTTGAACTAAGGGATGGCGATAAATCACGTTATGGCGGTAAAGGTGTATTGAAAGCTGTCGATAATGTAAATGAAAAAATAGCAGATGAGATTATTGATATGGATGCAGTCGATCAGGCTGAAATTGATCAGTTTTTAATTGCCCTCGATGGCACTCCTAATAAAGAAGTTCTGGGTGCCAATGCTATTCTTGGTGTATCACTTGCAGTGGCAAAAGCGGCTGCAGAAACTCTCGAATTGCCTTTATATAGATATATCGGTGGAGTAAATGCACGCACGCTGCCTGTGCCTATGATGAATATTCTTAACGGCGGTTCACATGCCGATAATAATGTCGACTTCCAGGAATTTATGGTTATGCCTGTTGGGGCTCCTAATTTTGCTGAAGCATTAAGGATGGGTGCCGAAACATTCCACTCTTTAAAATCCGTATTGAAGAAGAAAGGATATAATACATCTGTTGGTGATGAAGGAGGTTTTGCTCCAAATCTAAAATCAAATGATGAAGCTGTGGAAGTCATTCTTGAAGCAATAACTAAAGCGGGCTATAAAGCTGGAGAGGAAATATGTATTGCTCTTGATGTTGCTTCTAGTGAAATGTACCAGAAGGATAAGAAGGTGTATCAATTCTTCAAATCTTCTAAAAAGGAATTAACTTCAGAACAGATGGTTGATTTCTATGTAAATTGGATAAAGCAATATCCTATAATCTCTCTTGAAGATGGTCTCGATGAAAATGATTGGAACGGTTGGAAACTATTAACCGATAAACTTGGGAGTAAAGTTCAGTTAGTTGGCGATGATCTTTTTGTTACCAATACAACAAGATTGTCAGAAGGAATTTCAAAAGGTATTGCCAATTCAATCCTTATTAAGGTTAACCAGATTGGTTCTCTTACCGAAACTCTTGATTGTATTGAAATGGCAAAGAAAGCAAGCTATACGAATGTAATCAGCCACCGTTCCGGTGAAACTGAAGATACAACGATCGCTGATATAGCAGTGGCTACAAATGCAGGCCAAATAAAAACCGGTTCATTATCAAGAACCGATAGAATAGCCAAATATAACCAGCTCTTAAGAATTGAAGAAGAACTTGGCGGTGCCGCTATATTTCCTGGTTTGTCGGCTGTTAACTATAAAAAATAATTCTTAAAAGCCTGGCTCATCACCAGGCTTTTTTTATTTATAAAATCACTTCTAATATCTCAGGCGCATTATGCAGAACACAGACTTGCAAAAATGTAATGAAATAATTAAAAAAAATAATATTGAATTCATTGATCTTAAATGCATAGATCTTTCCGGAAGACTGCACCATATTACCCTTCCTGCTTATCCGGGTATTCTTGAAAAACTATTAAAGGAAGGAGTTGGATTCGATGGTTCAAGCTATGGCTTCAGGAAAGTTGAGAATAGCGATATGATCTTAACGCCAGATCTTTCAACTGCTGTGCTTGATCCTTTCAGAGTCGAAAACGTTTTAAGTTTCTGTGCCAATATTATTCTTACAGATGATGAAAGATCCCAGTTTTCCGAGGACGGGAGACTTATTGCTAAAAAAGCAGAAAAATTACTCCAGGAAATTACGGGTGCTGATAAATCTATGTGGGGTCCTGAATTTGAATTTTACATTTTCTCCAATGTGGAATATGATACTAGGACTGCCACTTCTTATTATAAAATAGAACATGCCGAGGAGTTTTATAAAAAAGCTTATCATGCAGCTAACCCCTTTGATGTTTATGATGATTTCAGGGATGAAGCCAGTAAACTTCTAAAACGCTTTGGAATAAATGTTAAATATCATCATCATGAAGTCGGGGAAAGGGGACAACAGGAAATAGAAACCTATTTCGCTGATCTCCTTACTACTGGAGATAATATTGTAACTGCAAAATATGTTCTTTTTAATTTAGCGCGCCAGAAAAATCTGTTCATTACTTTTATGCCTAAACCTATGTACATGCAATCCGGCAATGGAATGCATCTCCATCTCTTTATTACCAAAGATGGCAAAAACTTGTTTTATGAAAAAGGGGCTTACGGTAATATAGGCAAAATGGGTATGTATTTTATCGGCGGGATACTTAAGCACGCACCTGCGTTATCTGCCTTTACAAATCCAAGTACCAATTCATATAAAAGACTTATACCAGGTTATGAAGCTCCGGTTGCTTTAACATTTGGACAGGGAAACCGGGCTTCGGCTATCCGTATCCCTAAATATGTCTCTAATCCGGATGAAACAAGATTTGAATATCGTCCCCCTGATGCAACTGCAAATCCATATCTTTGCCTTTGCGCAATGCTTATGGCAGGAATAGATGGAGTAGTAAATAAAATTGATCCCGTAAAGCGGGTTATGGTCCTTATGATAAAAACTTTCTGGAAAATGAGGGAGATACTTTTATTCATTTCCTCCCGCGTAATCTTAATGAGGCGCTTGATGCACTGCATGCTGATAATGATTTTCTTAAGCGAAATAATATCTTTTCTGACGAACTCCTCACCCAATGGGTAAAAATTAAAGAGGAAGAGATCATGTCAATTGGTACCATGCCTCATCCTTTCGAATTCAAAATGTACTTTAATTTATGAAAAGTCTTATATGACAATAGGATAGGGGATTTATGTTTTTGAAAAGCAACAAATAGGAAACAGAATTGAACAAAAAGAGCGGCAAAAGGTAATTTTCCCCTTGCCTTAACGGAGAGGGTAATCTAAATCCTCGCAAATCAAGGGATTTAGCTTATAATCATACATATTTAGGCAAGTCATCATTGAAGGAACTTATGTTCCAACAAGAAAAAAGTTAAATATTTGAAGAAAGAGTGGCCTAATTTTGTTCCATATATTTACCCGATTGAATTATATCCTTAGGCATGTCTGTTTTAAATGATTTAAGGTTACTAATAAGCTGGTCAGTTGCTGCAGCATTAACAGCATAAATTGAAACAGTATTCTCACCAAGAACTACATTATTGGATACTTTCCATTGTCCAATCTTAATCCATTGTGAGGGAATTCCTCCACAGTAGTCAAACCATTCATCATAGACAATAGAAATTGTTACACCCATTTTTTTAGCCGAATTATAGATTTGCTCAGTGTTATAGCCTTTATTCATTTTTAACTTTGCAAGTTCCAGATTTCCTAGTCCCCATAAATCAAGAATTTGAATATTGGTCATATAACTAACAGCACCGATATCATTTACTGCTACCGCATCGCCTCGATAAAATTTCGCAAGAAAACGTCCCATTTGATATTGCTGTTCGTAAATATTGTTCGTTGCTTGAGGAGTTAGCTGAATTGCAGTGAATGCTCTCTTGGCAAATGGAAACGAAATAATAGCAATTAGAATTAGTCCGACCAAATAAAGTTTTGAGTTTTTCCAACTGATTTTCTGTAAACAAGCTTTTGGTTTTAAGTCAATAATAGTTGAACTCAAAATCAATATACCAAAAAATATAATATATGCATTATATCTATAAAACCATTCAATACGAACAAATTGCATATGCAACAGCGTAGTACCTATAAATATGGCAATTATAATCTTCTTATTATCATTACTTATTCCTTTCTTGATATAGTATGTGAGTAAAAGCAAAGAAAAAATTAACAAGATTAGGATAGGAATATTGGTATAAATCCTTGAGATTAAATTGATTACCGATATCCATTCGGCAATCCCCTTAAGATTCAGGATTGGAGAAATTCCTTTTAATATTATACTATTTGGTAAGAAATACCATCCCATAGAAACAGACCAAATGCCATATACTATTATGGGAAGTAATCCCATTATTCCAAGAATTCCGGAATAGAGAACCTGTTTTTGCCAAATAAATATTAAACAAATAACAAATATTAAAAATATGCCTTCAAATCTTGTCATAGTGATTAACAATGCAAAAACCATTAATAGAATGTATCCTCTATGTCTAGTTATTGCGGAAAGAGTTGCAATATAAGAATAAACTAAGCATAGCGTAAGAAGTATATGTAGTATATGTTCCATCCCAATAAATGTAAGTGTGGGCAAAGGTGTTACAAATAGAGCTGTTAGCAAAATTGTAAAAATTATTAGCTGATTTGGGACATACTTTCTTAGTATTAGGTGGGAAATTATTAAAAGAAGTGTGCCAAATAGAATATTTAATATAAGTGGTGCCATTTCATTTATTCCAAATATGAAATAGGTCATAGCAAGTAGAAATGTCCAAAGTGGCGAGGAGGTAGTGCTAGTAAATCCATATTTTGTAACTCCCCAAACACCATATTGAACGAAATTCTTTGCAATAGCCATATGTATGTATGCGTCGTCAACTGCATATATTAAGTGTCCATGATTCATTCTGGTAGATATTACAATTAGAATAAAGATTGTAATAAAGTAGATAATAATAACACTAATAACTGGCCAGTGTTTTTTGATTAATGACTTCATTTATTCTTTCCTTTAAATCTGGATGCTAAAAATAAGAAGAATATTTTGTTGTAAAGAAAATAATTTTTGGAAAAAGATGAATAAAATATTTCTTCCTCTTCATATCTTCTTTTACCGGAATGGTAAATGTCCAGATATAAAGAAATTCCTTTCTCTTTAAGCTGTTTTTCTCACAATGTTATTTTCATTTTAAAGCCTCAAAAAAGTTTTTATCTTTGAGTAACAAATAAGTAACAAATTAACAGCTTTATTTATAAAGACTTAGTAAGAAATGAATATGTATTATTTTCCTTTGTTTTCCATACTTACAAAAGAATTCAAAATGTACTTTAATTTATAAATTATTTTTTGTCTTGCTTTTCATATTCCCACTTTATATGAGGTATAACTCATATAAATTTTCTTTTATTAACTCTTCCTTCTATACAGATTATAATAGATACCTTTCTCAAGTTTTATAGGATAAAATTCGTATTCAGTATGGAATTCTGGAGAATTCCAGATTTCAATAACCGATTTGAAAAAAAGACCCTGAGGACCGGGCACACTTTGTGGGGTGGTTGTTAAATAATCAACCAGCTGAATGTATTTTGGTTTATGGGCAAGAATATAATAACCATCTCCCTTGTTATGACCTGGTCGCCAATTCTTAATATATTTTTCGACAAATGGTTCTCTCGCAATGTCGGAATTAAGAATTCCTACCATATCGAGAACATTTATATTTGAAAAATATCCTATCGCTCCTACTGGGACTACAGCTATAGTCTCCCCAGGTTTTGAAATCCTGCTCAATGTTTTTCCCATTTTAATAAATCCAACCTGCCAGTTATAACCTTCCGATAAATTATTATTCTCAACAACAAGAGGTTTCTTGGGCTTAAAAATAAATTCCGTATACATCGGATCTTTAAGGTTAACTACCAAAACCATTATCAGAATTAAAAAGCAGAATAAGGTATAATTGATTTTATTTTTAAAATAAGAATAAGTTTTTTTCAGTGAAGAGGGGAATGGAATTAGGAACAAGGGTAAAACGGGAATGAGAAAACGTGCATAATCAAAATGATCCCCCCATCTATGACAGTGATCAAAACCGATACAAGCGCCAACCCAAGAAGAAATACCTGTTTGTGATTTTTCTTTTCAAAAATGAATAAAGCCATAATCGGAATTAAAATATACCATCCCTTGCTGAATAATTTTTTCCCATGGATAAATAGGTACGATACACCTCCCTTAAGTTGATACATTCCCCCGCCTATTTTCGCGTAATAGGAATTAGGAAAAAGTGTGTCGAAATATTTAAGGTGCCAGAAAAAATAGGGGACAAATATAAGCTCAAATCCGAATACCATGCATAACAATAATAACCATTTGGATTTATTTTTTCCTGTAAAGAGTTGGTATGCCGAAAAAAACAAAGCATAAATGAAAAACACAATGCATTCAGGTCTTATTAAATATAAAATAGCAAAAAGCCCCCCCATTGTCATATAACTTATTGGGAAGTTGTCTTTTTTGATATAAATAAATACAGAAAACATCAGAACCATCATATAAAAAGATGTTTCCATGCCTGCTGTTGACCAATAAAGAAAGCAAGGGGATATTGAAACTAAAACAGATGTAACAAGGTTTTCAGTTTTAAGAAGGGGGTTGACTTCATTATATAATAAATAAATAAGAACAATTGTAATAAAGCTTGTAGTAATTCCGAAGACCTGTAAAAACAGTTCAGGATTACTGAAGAATTTTACTGCAAAAATATTGATTAGAAAATATAAAAACGATGTATATCCCTCCAATGGCGGTTCATTTATATTCCACGTAAACCCATGTCCGTTCACCGTATTCTTTGCAATTCTTAAAAAAATATAGGAATCATCAACAAAAGTTGTTCCATTCATAAATAATCGAATGGTTATAGCAGCTAAAACAATCATTCCAAAACAAATAGCAAAAATATATTTTGATTTTGAATTCATTAAAATTTTACTTGATTATTCCACATCCGGAAAAATTTAATTAAAAACTGATTATTATTTATTAACAAATTAAACAATTTATTGTATTTTATCCTCTAAAATCTTGAGGTATAATGCCTTTCCTTGGTGAATTTAGTGCACTACTGACCGCTGTCCTTTGGTCATTTACTTCTATAGCTTTTTCACATGCTGCAGAGAAAATCGGCTCCATCCAGCTTAATATGAATCGACTCCTCCTTGCAACGCTTTTCCTTTTTCTAACCATTATAATTTTTAATATTAATTACCACATTTCTTCTAACCAGATTTTAAATCTTTCTATAAGTGGAATTATTGGACTCGTTATTGGCGATTCTTTTTTATTCAAAGCATACAGACAGATAGGCGCTCGCCTAAGCATTCTATTAATGTCCTTTGCTCCCGGAATTAGCACAATAATGGGATACTTCTTTTTATCAGAAAGGATCTCTTTTCTTGGAATCATTGGGATGTTAATTACCCTTATGGGAATTATTCTTGTTGTGTCCGAAAGAAATAAATCCCCCGAAACAAAATATAAGATGACCCCAATTGGTTTCTTTAACGGATTTATGGGAGCTGCAGGACAGGCGGGAGGCTTAGTCTTTGCAAAACTCGCTTTTGATCAGGGGAATATAAATGGATTTGTTGCAACTTTTGTAAGAATCTTTTCTTCTGTTATAATTTTTCTCCCTGTATTATTGATTTTCCGGAAATATAATAACCCTTTTAAAACATATAAAAATAATATTAAAGCCTTTGGCTCAACTTTGGGTGGCACTGTCTTCGGACCTTATCTGGGGATTACTTTTTCAATGATTGCTGTTGCTTACACTAAAGTTGGTATTGCTGCAACCCTCATGTCAACTATGCCGGTCATTATGCTTCCTCTTGTGAAATATATATATAAGGATAAACTTGGCTGGCGCTCAATTATAGGTGCCTTCATTACTGTTGCCGGAGTTGCCATTCTCTTTCTACGATAAATTTTGATTCCACTTAAGTGGTTTTCTTAGGGATTGCTAAAATAATGTTGATTCATTCAACAAATCGTTGTTGATTATTTATACTGCAATTTGTTGTCCTCACATCATTAAATCAACCTTTCTAAAATTATCCAAAAACTTATGATGAATATCTATGCAAACCTATGATAGATCTAAATTGATATTTAGTTCTTCCCCATTCCCATAACTCCATATAAATTAAGTAGTTAAAGATGTAATGTGATCTGAAAATATCATGCGGCACAATCATTGCTTTATTATTACAAAGTTCTTAATTAAAACATAGGGCAAAACCATGGTCGCAATATTCGTTCTAATAACATTTTTATTGTTTATCGCTATCGATTGGCTAGTATTAAAATCGCAAAAGAAAAAACATCCTGCTTTTGATGGTAGCTCTTCCATAGCTGATATCGCTGTATTTACAAAAGAAATTTTCCGGGCTCCTTTGGAAATATTCTTGTCCAAGGGACATACTTGGGCTCAGAAAAATGATTATGGTCTCATTAAGATCGGAATAGATGAATTCATTTTAAAAGCTCTCGGTAAAATTGCAATTGTCAAAACTGCAGAAACCGGGCAGATCGTTAAAAAAGGCGATGTGATTTTTGAAGCCGCTGTTGATGATAAAGTCCTTAATTTCTACTCCCCGGTTCAGGGTACAATAAAATTTATTAACCCGGCAATTCTCAATAAAAAAATTACTGATCCTTATGGAGACGATTGGGGTGTTCTGATGGCATCAGAAAATTTCTCTGAAGTTAAAAATTCGCTCTTCACAGGAATAGAAATTAAGAAATTCCTTGGGAATGAATTCTCAAGGTTAAAAGATTTCTTGCACCAGCATACTTTGAGACCTGAATTAGTAGGCGCTACTATGTTTGATGGCGGTAATGTTGTAGAAGGTGCTGTTTCTTCTCTTACCAAAAACGGTATTGAAGAATTTGAAAAAGATTTTTTAACTGTTTAATCCGGAACCATTACAATGATTAAGCAAAAAGGAATGCTTTACGATGTCACTCTTTGCATTGGATGCGGCTCCTGCTATAATGCATGCAAAGAGCAAAACAAACTTTCGGTAACAAATAAAGATTATTTGAAAGATCATCTCTTTGATAAAACCTTACTGTCGTTGAGAAGAACTTGTGACTGAAAAATCTGTTAGTGTAATAGAGTCTATTTCCAAACCTTTAACTTTAAGTGATTAAAATGGCTGATAAAAAAAATGGAATAAATAAAACATTTCAGGATCTGAAATGTATTTGGATGAATTCTTCTGTTGTCGATTATAAATTGTGCGATAAAGATTTTGATTGTGAAAATTGCCAGTTCGATAAAGTGATTCGGAATCTCGCAGTCGATTCAAAACAGAAATCCTTAACAGGTGAAAATCCTGGCTCGATTCTCGATTCCCTCATGAAAAAAGTAAAAGATCAGGTATATGGACCTAAAAATATTTACCTAAGAAGCCAGTTAATAGTTAAACATCTTTTTGCTGATACTTATTACCTTGGCATCAATCCTGCTATTCTTCTTTTCCTTGATAATATAAACTCTGTTAAGGATGCCGGGCGGCAGGGGTATATTTTGAAAAACCAGGCCCTTTTTAAAGTTGAAGGCGAATGGGGTTATATAACTTTTACTAGCCCGATGAATTTTACTCTCCTCGATAAGCTTAATTTGAATGCTGAGGATATTCTCTCCAATAAGTGGTTCGCCATTATTAGTATTGAGCAACCTGAAATTGAATCAGCTCGGATAACTAGAGATGAGTGGTTTAGCAATCAGGTAAATTCTCTTAATCTTCTTAGTGAGTATAAACTAAATACCCCTAAAATTGGTACTACTTTAATGGATGGCGGCGTTCCGATCAAAAACCTTAACCGCTTTCTTGGAAATACCGAATATCTTAAAGTCCTGAGTAAACTCCTTAATGAATAATATTAGATAAATTCTTCTAAATAGGGTGTTTTCTGCTCTCTTTTTTCTAAAACTATTGAAAATTTCAGCACCAGCCGCCTGGTGCTTTTTTAATTGTAAACATCATTCTCAAACTTGAAAGTAATCATTAGTTTCCATAATTTTCATATGTGGGTTGGGGATTTATATATGAAAATAAAATTACTAAATAAGCTTAGTATTAAGCTTATTATTACAGTTTCCATTGTACTCGTTTGTATACTTTCCGTATATACTTATCTGAATATTAAGTATTTGGATAACTATTTAACCGGTTTGAAGTACCAGACGGCTAATAATATCAGCGATCTGATTAAAAAATCAACACGTTATTCTATGCTTCTTAACAGGAGAGAGGACGTGTATGAAATAATCAAAACCGTTGGTACCGAAACCGGCGTTAAAGGGATTAGGATCTATAATAAGCAGGGGAAGATTATTTTTTCCACTGATTCTACCGAGCTTAATAAATCTGTCGATGTTTCCGCCGAAGCTTGCAATGTTTGCCATAATGGTACTACTTCCCTTAAAAAACTAAGTAGTATGCAAAAAATTAGAACCTTTCGCGATCCATCAAATACAAGAATTCTTGGCTTAATAAATCCTATCCTGAATGATGTTGACTGCTATATTGCCGAGTGTCACGCCCATTCCCCAAAAACTGAAATGCTCGGTGTGCTCGATGTAATGCTCTCTCTAGAAGAGCATGATGCCATGATCGCTGAAAATACAAGGCGGACAATTCTTAATTCTCTTTTCTTATTAATTCTTATCTCCTTTGCCAGTGGTATTTTTATTGCAGTCCTTGTTAACCGCCCTATCAAAAAATTAAATAAAGGCATTGAAGAATTGGGCAAAGGAAATCTCAATTATAAAATTTCCCTCAATTCAAAAGATGAATTTGGCAGGATGGCAAGCCGATTCAATGAAATGTCCACTAAACTCAATTCCGCATATCAGGAAATAAAAGATTGGTCCGATAACCTCAATCTAAAGGTGCAGGAAAAATCGGAAGAATTAAAAAATATTTACAATCAGGTAATGCAGATTGAAAAACTTGCCTCCCTAGGTAAACTTTCTGCAACCGTCGCCCACGAACTGAATAATCCGCTCGAGGGAATTTTAACTTATAGCAAACTGATCTCTAAAAAGATTCGTAATAATTCAGACAACGGTGATTTTACAAAAATTCTTTCTTTCCTCGATCTTATTTCTGAGGAATCTGCTAGATGTGGCAAAATTGTTAAAGACCTCCTTCTCTTCTCCCACCGGGGCGATGATGAAATGAATGATGAAAGTATTGCCTCAATTATCGATAAAAGTATAATCCTGATTCATCATCATCTTGAAATTAATAAAATAACCCTCGTTAAAGAATTTCCTGCTGATGAAATTAAAGTCCATTGCAATTCCCAAAAGATTCAGCAGGCTTTAATGTCCCTTTTAATTAATGCTATTGAGGCAATGCCTAACGGCGGTACTATTACTATTGCCCTTACCCAAAATCAGGATTTGGCGGTTATTAAAATAATCGATGAGGGAACAGGCATTTTAGAAAAGGATCTGCCAAATATATTCGAACCATTTTATTCTACTAAAGAAGCTTCAAAAGGCACCGGACTCGGGCTCGCCGTTGTCTATGGTATAATAAATAATCATGGCGGTCAGGTCATTGTGGAAAAAACCTCTGAAAGGGGAACAACATTTAAAATCACTTTACCAAAAAAGAATTAATAAAACTGAGTTGTTATAATGAGTAATAAAAAAGAAAAAATTTTAGTTGTAGATGATGAAAAAATTGTGCGCGAATCCCTTTTCCATTGGTTTCAGGAAGAAGGCTACCAGATCGAAACTGCCGAGGATGGTGAAACTGCTCTCCGGATTTTTGATAAGAATAAATTTGATCTCCTCCTCGTCGATATGAAAATGCCCGGCATGAGCGGTCTCGAACTCCTCGCTAAAGTTAAGGAAATTGATAAGGATACAATCGTAATTTTAATAACTGCCTTTGCTTCCGTTCCCACCGCCATTAAGGCTCTGAAGGACGGTGCCTACGATTATGTTACTAAACCCGTCGACCCCGACGAACTGGAACACCTCGTTAAAAAAGCTCTCGAACAAAGATCTTTGCGCGTTGAAAATGAACAGCTCAAAGGCAGCATCGAGGAAATTATAAAACCCGATAACCTCATCGGCGAAAGTGCGCAGATGAAAAAAATCTATGAACTTATCCATACCGTCGCCCCGACCGATACAACTGTTATGATTCGTGGTGAAAGTGGTACCGGCAAAGAACTCGTTGCCAAAGCCATACATATTAACAGCAGAAGAAAATATTTTCCAATAATACCTGTCAATTGTGGCGCTCTTGCTGAATCAATCCTCGAAAGCGAATTGTTCGGTCACGAAAAAGGTGCNNATCGAATCAAAACAATTCAGCCGTGTCGGCGGTAACCAGGTAATCAAAAGTGATTTCCGTGTTATAATTGCCACCAACGAACCCCTCGAAGATTTGGTTAAACAAGGAAAATTCCGCGAAGATCTCTATTATCGCCTCAATGTTTTTAGTATTATTATCCCTCCATTAAGAGAAAGGACAGGCGATATCCCGGTTCTCGCCTTCTATTTTCTTAATAACTTCTGCAATGCTATGAATAAAAACATTAAGAATATCTCTCCTGAAGCCATGGAATTCCTTACTAAATACGACTGGCCCGGCAACGTGCGTGAGCTCGAAAATGCTATCGAACGTGCTGTAGTCGTCGGTAAAGGCGAAACTATAAAGGTTGATGATCTTCCTTTCCACGTCTCTTCCTCCCAGGCTGCAAACAGCGATGGCGATAACAGCATGACCGCAATGGAAAAAAAACATATCGCCCGTGTTCTTAATGAAAACAATTGGAATATTTCCAAAAGTGCTCTGATTCTGGAAATTGACCGTGTTACTTTGTATAATAAGATAAGTAAATATGGTCTGCGGAATCCATATAAATGACCGGCATTAATATAGTTCCTGTTAAGTTCTATAAGAATACTTTCCTTAAAAAAATTATAAAGGAATTAAATAGCCGGTTCCATTCTGATATTTCCCTCATCGCCTTGGATTTGGATGTTGAAGAAACTTATTCTGAGGATAGGGGACAGTTCTTCTCGTCCCAGATAATTGCCCTCTCAGCCCCCCTTACTCAAACCATACCGGGAAAAGTTCTTATGATTACCGAAGTCGATCTCTTCGTGCCTGTCCTTACTTTCGTATTCGGTGAAGCACAGCTTAACGGCAAACATTCTTTGGTCTCCGTCTGCCGTCTTCATGAAGAATTCTATTCCGGTATCTCGGAAGATGAACTCCTCTTCCAACGTACAATGAAGGAAATCTTCCACGAACTCGGCCACTGTTTTGGCCTCCTCCACTGCATCGATTGGGATTGTGTTATGCATTCTTCCCAGGGAATTGAAGAAGTTGATATCAAGGGTAATTTTTACTGCAAAATCTGCGCCCGCTCTATCGATGGTCTGAAATAAGACAGACTATCTTATTATTCAAGTATTATACACTCACGATACCCAAAGAGCAACTTCAGAGCAAGGTGAGGGCACCTGGGAGCAGCTTGGAATGACTGCAATTTCGCTTTTGGCGTGTCAATTAACCCCTCCCCTCCCCTATCGCGATACATCTCTCCCTGTAAATATTACCTCCGGCTCCTAAAAACAAAGTGCCCCTCTACTATTTAGCTTCCAAAAATCGTTTTTTTGCCATGCTAAAAATCAACTATTTTAGGTCAAAAATTCAGTACCTTCTTACTATATAATTTAGCGTTCTATGAATTATTTCAAGCAATATAAATCCAATAATCATTATTTTACCCAATGTATAATTTTATCCATAATTATAAAGGTATATTATGAATCTTAAAATCTATCAGGTCGACGCCTTTACCGACAAATTATTTTCAGGAAACCCCGCCGCCGTCTGCCCATTGCCTCTAGATTGGCTGGAAAATTCCGTTATGCAGAATATCGCTAAAGAAAATAACCTTTCAGAAACGGCATTCTACATTTATAAGAATAATAAGTATCATATTCGGTGGTTTACTCCCAAAGTTGAAGTCGATTTGTGCGGGCATGCAACCCTTGCAACTGCTCATGTATTATTCAACCATGAAAATTATTCTGAAAAGGTAATAAACTTTGATTCTCGCAGCGGACCTCTCTCGGTCAGAAAGGAAGATGATTATATTGTTATGAATTTTCCGACAGACACAATTCAGAAAATTAATTTATCAGGGGAACTGTTAACTTGGTTTGATATTAAGCCGGTTGAAGCCTGGAAAGGATTATCCGATTNNATTACCGCAAAAGGGAAAAAAGTTGATTTTGTTTCCAGGTACTTTGCACCCTACGCTGGTATCGATGAAGATCCTGTCACGGGTTCTGCCCACACAACACTTACCCCGTATTGGAGCACAGTATTGGAAAAAAATGAACTTACCGCTATGCAGCTTTCCGAACGTATTGGCTTCTTAAAATGTAAATACCTTAACGAAAGAACGGAAATATTCGGAAAAGCCAAAACCTATCTGCAGGGAGAAATTTCATTTTAACATTATAATTCACAGCGGTCAGCATTCTCTCAAATTGTTTTATTGGGAAATAGTTTCCTAACCTTACTTGCTTCATTCTGATTTCTAAATTCTTTTATGATATTTATTCTCGGAATGATTAAATTTCACCATGATTCAATACCTGATTATTGGGATTACTTATGCCTTCACTGCTGTCGTTCAGCCGGGACCATTTCAGGTATTCCTGCTTTCACAAACATTAAGCAAGGGTTGGCGCCGAGCCCTTCCTGCCGCCTTTGGACCCATAATCAGCGACCTCCCCGTAATATTAATTGTCCTCCTTCTTCTCAGCGCTGTTCCTCTTTATTTTATAAGTATTCTTCAGATAGCAGGCGGACTATTCCTCCTCTATCTCGCATTCAATGCATATAAAACATGGAAGGATTTTGATTCCTCCAAACCTCCTCTGCTGCATAATGACCGGCAGACAATTCTTAGCGCTGTCATGGTAAATCTTCTTAATCCAAATCCTTATCTTGGATGGAGCCTGGTTCTTGGTCCCCTATTGTTAAAAGGTTGGCATCAGAACCCTGCAAATGGAATTGTTTTACTCGTCAGTTTCTATGCCACATTAACAATTGGTATGATTATCACTATACTTTTTTTCGCAGTAGCTGGAAAATTCGGTTCACGCTTAAATCGTTTATTGATAGGCATTTCCGTTTTAGCACTATCCTGCTTTGGCTTCTATGAATTATGGAGTGGAATATTTGGTTTATAACCCATGACAGAATTAGTTAATTATAATAAATCAATAAAAAATTCAGTTCTTTAATTGACCATGTCACAAATCATGTACAAATATTAACCTTTAAAATAAATTATTTGGTATCTTGCATTAAATAATTTTTATTTATTTACCCGTCCTGGTGCCATGGGGGTTTTTATTAACAAACTGATAGGAGTTACTTATGCTTAAGGAATTCAAAGCTTTTGCAATGAGGGGAAATGTTCTCGATATGGCAGTGGGAATAATTATCGGCGCCGCTTTCGGAACAATCGTTTCTTCTTTGGTGAACGATATTATCATGCCTCCGATTGGGATTGTACTTGGGAATATTGATTTTAAGAACTTATTTCTCGTTATAAAACAAGGTACGGCTGCTGTAGCCCCTTACCTTACTATAGAGGAGGCGCAAAAAGCTGGCGCTGTAACTCTTAACTATGGTAGGTTTATAAATACAGTAATTACATTTATAATTGTAGCATTTTCTGTCTTTATATTGGTTAAGGGAATGAATGCTGCAAAGAAAAAAGATGTGCAAGCTGCTGCTGTTTTTGACGTAAAGCTTTGCCCTTATTGTGCAACTGCAATTCCGATTAAAGCAGTTAAATGCCCTCATTGTACTTCAGATCTGAAATAATATATTATGCTGCTTATGATCAGCATAACCTGAAAAGGAAAATTTTATCATTAAATCAGACTGAATTTATGAATCTTTCGAAACCAAATAAAATAATCCTGTTTCTGTCGGCAATTTTAAGTAGTAGCTTCAATTCATTTCCACAGCAAAAGGATACGGCAAACATCGTAAAAGAAGAAGTTATAATTACAGCAGGAATGGTTCCAGTCTCCGTTTCCGAAGTTCCAAGAAATGTTTCCATCATCAGGCAAGAAGATATCTTGAACTCTCCTGTTCAGAATCTTCAGGATTTAATGTCATACGTTCCCGGATTGGATGTTAGAACAAGGGGACTTGAAGGCGTGCAAGCCGATGTGAGTATAAGAGGCGGTTCATTTGAACAAACATTGATCCTCCTCGACGGGGTAAAACTTAACGATCCTCAAACTGGTCACCATAATATGAACTTGCCCGTTAATACGAATGATATCGAACGTGTCGAAATTCTTAAAGGTCAGGCGTCAAGTATTTACGGACCTAATGCGTTCGCAGGTGTTATCAATTTTATTACTAAAAAAGAAACTAATAGTGAATTATCAGCCAATCTGTCAGGTGGATCATTTGGCTTTTTTAATGGCGGATTATCTGTTCATGTTCCTTATGTGGATTCTGATAATATGCTCTCAATATCCAAATCCCAATCTGATGGTTATATGCATAACACCAATTTTGATATAACAACTTTTTATTATAAATCCTGCGTATCCCTTAATTCAGGTAGCGCAAATGTTGCGGTAGGATATACGGAAAAATCATTCGGTGCTAATGGGTTTTATACAACTAAATATCCCAACCAATGGGAACAAACCAAAACCCTTCTCGTTTCTACTGGTGCAGATTATTCATTCGGGCAAGTTAAATTAATCCCGGAGGTTTTTTGGAGAAGCAATCAGGACCATTATCTGCTTGATTATACTAATCCGGCTTTTTATATGAACGATCATAAAACCAATTCATACGGCGCGGAATTACGATCCATTTTTCTTACTAATGTCGGCAGCATTGAACTAGGCGGTGATTTGAATTTTGATAACATAAATAGCTCAAACCTTGGTATCCATAGCCGAAGGGAAGGGGGTATTTCAGCTGAATATGTCACATCTCCGATTGAAAACTTTAAGGTTCTGTTAAATGGGTTTGCTTATAACTATGATGATTATGGCTGGAAGTTTATTCCAGGACTTGACTTGGTTTATCAGATCTCAAATAATTTTAACTGCTATACCTCTTTTGGAAAGTCGTTCAGGATTCCCACGTATACCGAACTTTATTATAATAGTCCTGCTCAGAAGGGGAATGCATTGCTTCAGCCCGAAGAAGCGATTTCTTATGAAACTGGCGCAAATTATAATGCTGCTTCTTTCTCCGGAAATCTAAGCTTGTTTTCACGGAACGGAAAAAATCTTATTGATTGGGCAAAGGGGTTTAATGATATAAATGGTAAATATCTTGTCCAAAATATTGCCGCTATAAACACTTATGGAATTGACATGGGCATTTCATACTGCCCCTTGTTTGGTTTCGATTCCTATCTCAAGAAAATAATCCTTAACTATACATATCTTAAATCCAACTTTAATGAAACAAACCTTCTTTCCCAATACATTCTTGACCTTCTTAGACATCAATTTATTGCAGAAATTACTCACAGCGCCCCCTTGGATATAATATTCAGTTGGGCATTTCGCTATGAAAACAGGTATAACTTTGATAGTTACTTTATTACAGATTTAAAACTATCCAGGTCATTCAATAATTTTGACCTGTCTCTCTCAGCTCTAAATCTTTTTAATAAATTATATGTGGATATTACCGGAATTCCCCTTCCCGGAAGATGGATCAAAGCAGGCATTAATTGCAGGATAAACAATTTCTGATATTAAACACTCACTATTTCCTCTGAGTCTGATTTTAAGAGCGGAATTATTCCGCTCTTGTCTATTAAAACCTTAACTCTTCTTTTACTTCCTTAAAAGCTTTTATAGCAAAATCCAGATCATCCCTTGAATGTGCAGCCGAAATCTGGACCCTTATTCTTGCTGTCCCCTTTGGTACAACAGGATAAAAGAATCCGATCACATATACTCCCTTTTCTAACATTCTTGCTGCTACTTTCTGTGCAAGTACAGCATCCCCAAGCATAATCGGAACAATAGGATGAATACCGTCCTTTATGTTAAGTCCCGCTTTCTTAATATTTTCACGGAAGTATTTGATATTCTCTTCAAGCTTATCCCTTAAATGAGTGGTTGAGCTTAGCATTTCCAAAACTTTTATCGAACCGGCTACAATACTTGGTGCTACAGTATTGGAAAACAAATATGGTCGTGAACGCTGCCTTAGCAGATCTACTATCTCTTTCCTTCCGCTTGTATAACCACCGCTTGCACCCCCTAATGCTTTTCCTAATGTCCCTGTAATTATATCAATTCTGGATATTACATCATTGTACTCGTGCGTTCCTCTCCCTTGTTTTCCCATAAATCCAACTGCATGTGAATCATCAACCATTACGATTGCCCCGTACTTATCTGCTAAGTTGCATATCTCTTTAAGATTTGCAATAAACCCGTCCATCGAAAATACACCGTCGGTGGCAATTAGTTTTATCTTTGTTGAAGAAGCTTCTTTAAGTTTTGCCTCAAGGTCATTCATGTCATTGTTCTTATAACGGAAACGCTGTGCCTTGCATAATCTTATGCCGTCAATTATGCTTGCATGGTTCAGTTCATCACTTATAATTGCATCTTCTTCCGAAAGTATTGTTTCAAACAAGCCGCCGTTTGCGTCAAAGCAGGAAGTATAAAGTATCGAATCTTCTGTTCCAAGGAATTCCGCAATCTTCTTTTCTAACTCTTTGTGAATTTCCTGTGTTCCGCATATGAACCTTACTGATGATAATCCGTATCCCCATGCCTCATAACTTTTACGCGCGGCTTCAATTATTTCTTTATTGTCCGCAAGCCCAAGATAATTGTTCGCACACATATTTAATACTTCTTTATTTACTGTTTTTATATGTGCACTCTGGGGACTTCCAATCACTCTCTCGTTTTTGAATAATCCCTCTGCTTTTATTGAATCAATAATTTTCTGATAATGATTTTTTGCTTCTAATGTCATGTCTATACATTCTCCCATTCAAGAATTATTTTTCCGGAGTTGCCCGTTGCCATTAAATCAAATCCTTCTTTGAAATCTTTATAATCAAAATGATGCGTAATAACAGGTGTGATATCAAGTCCCGATTGTGTCATCGCTTGCATCTTGTACCAGGTCTCAAACATCTCTCTTCCATAAATTCCCTTTAAATTTAATCCGTTAAAAATTACCTTGTCCCAATTAATCCCTGCCATCGAAGGCAATAATCCTAGCAAAGCTATTTTTCCTCCATGAAACATAACATCAATCATGCTGTTAAAAGCTTGGGAACTTCCAGACATCTCAAGTCCAACATCAAATCCTTCTTTCATGTCAAGTTCTTTCATTACTTCTGGAAGGTTTTCTTTGGAAACATCTATTGCTCTGGTTACTCCCATCTTTTTTGCAAGATTTAATCGGTAAGGATTGATGTCGGTAATTACAACATTCCTTGCACCTGCGTGTAATGCAATTGCCGATGCAATAACACCTATGGGACCTGCCCCCGTTATTATTACGTCTTCCCCTAATAAATCAAATGATAATGCTGTATGCGTTGCATTTCCAAATGGATCAAATATTGATTGAATATCTAGCGGAATCCCTGGGGCACTATGCCATACATTTGTTACAGGTATGCATAAATATTCCGCAAAACACCCTGGACGGTTAACGCCAACTCCTTGTGTATTTGGGCATAAATGTCTTCTTCCTGCCCTGCAGTTTCTGCAATGTCCGCAAACCAGATGCCCCTCACCGCTAACTATATCACCAATTTCTACATCATGAACGTTACTTCCAAAAGCTGCAACTTCCCCCACATATTCATGCCCCGTCACCATCGGAACTGGAATTGTCTTCTGCGCCCATTCATCCCACTTATAAATATGAATGTCTGTTCCGCAAATTGCTGTCTTTTTAATCTTTATTAATACATCATTAATACCCGGTTCTGGTACAGGTACATCGTCAAGCCATAATCCGGGTTTGGAATATTTCTTTACTAGAGCTTTCATATTTGCCATATAATTTCCTCCAGTCTTTATAATTTATTACTCAAAATTAGAAATTTATACCATATGTTCAAAAGAAAGGCTGTCCGAAAACAGCCTTCCTATAATTGTTATTTACTCATATCCGGATATTCAGGATGGTTTGGCAATTTAGGTGGATTATTTTTCAATTCAAGTAATGCTTCATCAATTGCCTTGTTAAGTTGTTGATCAACCCCTTCAAATTCAAGCGCAGGATCATTATCAACTACTATATCCGGATCTACTCCATGCCCCTCCATTATCCATTCTTTCCCCTCTAGATCGTACCGCGAGAATTCAGGTCTATTTAAAAAACCTCCGTCAACAAATGGAAGCGTTCCTCTTATTCCTGTTACTCCTCCCCACGTCCTCTTTCCTATAAGTTTTCCCATATGATAAATTTTAACTCTGTATGGAAAAATATCCCCATCCGATGCCGAGAATTCATCTATTAAAAAAACATTTGGTCCAACATGTGTCCCTGTTGGATCAAAGTTAGGGGCGCTGTTCCGGGATATAGTTATCATTGCTGCCTCTCTCTTTAATCTCTCAATTATTATTGGTGAAACATTTCCGCCCCCATTCCCCCTGTCATCTATTATCAATGCTTCTTTTTGGAGCTGCGGATAATAATATTTCATGAATTCATTTAATCCGGGCCCCCCCATATCTGGAATATGAATATATCCTACTCTCCCATTTGTAGCTTTATTTACTTTATCAATATTGTCCTGTACCCAATTGAAATAATAAAGCTGATGTTCATCATCTGTCGGGATTATAACTGTTTCATGACTCCCGGTTTCTTTCGGCTTGGAATTAATTCTTAAAGTCACTTGCTTGTCTGCCTTGTTTACTAATTCCTCATAAATATTGTTAAGTTTATTAACGGGTTTGTTGTTTATTGCTATTATATAATCTCCCTCATTTACATCAACTCCTATTTCTGTTAAAGGAGAGCGTGTTTCTTTATCCCAGTTCTGTCCCTTTAATATTTTTACGATTTTATAATATTTAGTAATCGGGTCCCTCTCAAGTTTCGCTCCTAGCAATCCAAGCTTTATTCTCTCTGCCTTTGGATAATCTCCTCCTCCTACATAAGAGTGCCCGATATTTAATTCACCAATCATTTCTCCGATTATGTATGTAAGATCAGCACGGTGATTTACATATTTAACAAGCGGGGCATATTTTTCTTTCATTGCCTGCCAGTTTACGCCATGCATGTTCGGGGCAAAAAAGAAATCTCTCATCTGCCTCCAGGATTCATTAAATATCTGCTGCCATTCGGCATATCTGTCAAGGTTCATTTTCATATCCGAAAGATTTAACTTCTCTTTCAGATCAACTTTCTGAGAAGGAAGGTCAATAATGAAATAATTATTATTCTGAGAGACGAGCATCTTCTTCTGATCTGCAGATATCTCAAAACCAGTTATTTCCCCAAGCTCAGTCTCTTTTCTCTTTTCAAAATCAAACATTGCTAACTGTGCTTTGTTATCATTGCTCCCTCTCCTCATGTAATAAAGTTTATTTCCTGATGATTCTAACCCATAGTAATTAGATCCCACCGTGGGAATTTCAACAATTCTTGACTGAATTCCCTCTTCATCAACTTTAATATCTTGCTTTATCGGATTCTCTTTTCCCTCCTTTTTGTCGGATTCCTTCTTATCAGATTCTTTTTTATCATTTTCATCTTTTACTTTTACTTCATCACTCTGTGGTTCGAATGGTGATTTTGTATCTTTTGCCAGGGTTATAATGTAAATTTTTGCCATGTCTTGGTATATCTGGTTCCATTCTGTCTGGCCGAATTTTGGCGAAAAGTTTCTATCTGAAACAATAAATAAATACTTCCCATCACTGCTGAATATAGGATTTTCGGAATCAAACCAACCATCAGTTACTGCAATATTCTTTTTCGACTCAAGTGAATAAATAAAAATATTCTGCATCATTCTTTCTTCAGGTTTGGCATAGGCAATCCATTTACTATCCGGAGACCATGAATAATCTGTTATCTCCCATGCGGTTGCTTGTGCAACTGTTATAATTTCTTTTGAATCAATATCGACATATTGTAAACGCTCTTTCCTGTCTCCCCATAATATTTTCTTACTGTCAGGTGACCAGTATATTTGGTACTTGTAGACATCCCCGTTTTTAGTTATCTGCTTTGGTTCTGAATTTCCATCCTGTGCAATCAAATAAATTTCATCTTCACCCGAAGCATCGGATATGAATGCTATCCATTTCCCATCAGGTGACCATTTTGAATTTCTTTCGTGTACATTTGATGTATTAGTAAGATTTCTGGTATTCCCATTCTTAATGGGTACGGTAAAAACTTCGCCTCTTGCCCCAAATAACGCTCTGTTCCCGTCTGGAGAGATTTCATAATTTGTAATATTCTTGCCTATATCAATTAGTTTACCCCTCCCGGACGAAAAGTCTTCGCTTAAGTATATTTTTATTTTTTCAGCTTTTTCGGTTGCGAGATCAAATTTGTAAATATATCCGCCATTTTCGAATACAATTGCATTATCCCCTATAGAAGGGAATTTTACATCATAATCTTTAAAGTCGGTTAGCTTCTTTGTCTCTTTTGTGTCAAGATTATATGAGAATAAATTTAATCTGTAATCTCTGTCCGAAATAAAATAAATTTTATTCCCAGACCACATCGGAAAGATATCTTGTGCTGGATTGTTTGTTATATTTTCGGTTTTCTTGCTTGCAAAATCATAAATCCATATATCATCTGCCTGACCTCCCCGGTAATGCTTCCATGTTCTGAATTCTCTGAAAACTCTGTTATATGCCAGTTTCTTTAAATCGGGTGAATAGCTGCAGAATCCCCCGCGTGGTAAGGGTAATTGTGTTGAGGGACCTCCGTTTATCGAAACTTGAAATAACTGTCCCTTAAAATCATTGAATTCAATTCCCCTCGATCTGTAAATTATCGTATCATTTCCTTTCCAGCACATTATGATATTATTCGGACCCATTCTGTCTGAAATATCATCTCTGTTCAATGTTGCCGTATAAGTTAATCTTTTGGGTATCCCTCCTTCTGCAAGCATAAGATATACCTCAGTATTTCCATCGTACTGTCCTGTAAATGCAATATATTTACCGTCGGGGGAAAATTTGGCAAACATTTCATATCCTATATCGCTGGTTATTTTTCTGGCTGTTCCTCCGTCTGAATGAACGATATAAAGATCCCCAGCATAACTGAATACAATCTGGTTTCCATGAACCGTAGGAAATCGTAACAACCTTGCTTCTTCTTGAGCAATTACAATTTTCATTATTGAAAAGAATAGTATAAAAAGGATCGACATTCTCATTGTTGCCTCTGATTTTTTATTATATAAAATTAAACTTTATATATAAAGATTAAAACCGTTTTTTGATATAGTTAAAATAAAAGTGTTAAACGGCAAAAATGGTATTTCTCTACATTTTAATAAAATGTTTTTAATTCTTTTTTGTAAATTATTTAACATGTTTTGTAACAATTTCAACAATCTTAGATTGGGAGATGATATATGCACTTCCGTATAGAAACAGATAGCATGGGCGAAATTAAGGTTCCGATTGATAAATATTACGGTGCTCAGACTGCTCGCTCGTTAATGAATTTTAAGATAGGTGGAGAAAGATTTCCTAGGGAACTGATTAAAGCTCTGGGAATTCTAAAAAAAGCTGCTGCTTTGACAAATAAAGAATTAGGAATTTTAACTGCTGATAAAGCTGACCTTATCGTTAAGGCTTCTGATGAAGTTATTGATGGAAAGCTTGATGAACACTTTCCATTAGTTGTCTGGCAGACAGGCAGCGGTACTCAGACCAATATGAATGCAAACGAAGTCATTTCTAATAGGGCAATTGAAATGTCCGGGGGTGTTATGGGAAGTAAAAAACCAATTCATCCGAACGATGANNGCTAAATCTAAAGAATTTAAAGATATTATTAAGATCGGCAGAACTCATTTAATGGATGCCACTCCGCTTACTTTGGGCCAGGAATTTTCAGGCTATACCCAGCAGTTAACTAATGGACTTGAAAGAATAAATGGGTGCATGTCAAGAATGTATGAACTGGCTCTTGGCGGGACTGCTGTGGGGACAGGTTTAAATACTCATCCTGACTTTGCTGTTAAATCAGCGGCTAAGATTGCCTCTATTACCGGACTCCCTTTCATTACTGCAAGAAATAAATTTGAAGCTCTTGCTACCCACGATGCTTTGGTAGAATTAAGTGGGGTGCTAAAAACTATCGCGGTTTCTCTTATGAAAATTGCGAATGATATTCGCTGGCTTGGTTCGGGACCTCGTTCTGGTATTGGAGAGTTAAGTCTTCCTGAAAATGAACCTGGAAGCTCAATTATGCCCGGAAAGGTCAATCCTACTCAATCTGAAGCGATGACTATGGTATGTGCACAAGTCTTCGGTAATGATGTCGCTATTAATTTTGGCGGGGCAATGGGTAATTTCGAGCTCAATGTTTTCAAGCCGGTAATTATCTATAACGTTCTTCAGTCTATTAAATTATTGGCTGATTCCTGTGAAAGCTTTACTGATCATTGTGTGGTGGGAATTGAAGCTAATAAAACCAATATTAAAAAGAATCTTGAAAACTCATTAATGCTGGTTACTGCATTGAATCCTCACATTGGATATGATAATGCAGCAAAGGTTGCCAAGAAAGCTCATAAGGAGAACAAAACTCTAAAAGAAGCCGTCGTTGAGCTTAACCTCCTTACAGCAGAGAAATTTGATGAAGTAGTTCGCCCTGAAAAAATGATTGGGCCTCACTAAAATTAAACTTAAGCTCCGGTGCCGCCGGAGCTTTCCTTTTTAAACTATGGATAACTGGAACGGAATTGTTTCTCTACTAATTGCTTGTATTGAGCTTGTTCTGATTATTAATGTTCTAATCTTTGCCGAAAAAAATAGGTTTAATAAAATTACAGTCATCTTTCTCATCGTTCTCATGATTTACCAGGTGCTGGAATTTGTAATGTGTCATTTGAACTACTCTTCCTCATTTCTCGCATATATAGCATTCATTGATATTTCTTTTCTTCCGCCTCTGGATCTGTATCTTGTTTATACTTTCTTTATCAGGGGAAATATTAACCTGAGGTATCTTTTTGTTCTCCCATTCTTTTTTATCATTTATTATGCACTGGTACTAAACAGCTTTGAAGTTGCAAGCTGTACCGTTTTTTATGCTGTCTATCATTATCCGCTTGGGACTCTCTATGGTGTATACTATTATTTACCTATAGTAATATCTGTATTTTTTTTAATTTATTATTTAAGAAAAGGGACTGTACAAAAAAATATCCTTTTTGCCGGGTTATTGTTAATTGGGCATGTAATTATGGTCATCCCGGTTCTTTTTGCTTTTCTTCTTGCAGCTCTTCGGATGCCTGGAATGTTAAATTCAGTTGAAAGCATCATGTGTAAGTTTGCTTTTAGTTATGCTATTTGCCTTACATTCTTTGCATTGAATAATAAGGAATCACTAAATGAATGAAACCGTATTAAATATTTACCTCATAGTTGAAAACGGATATGTTATTGAATATAGGGCTAATGCTTATGAATCTGGGGGGGATGATGAAGATAAAATAAAGTATTTAAAAGAAAGAGTTAAAGAAGACTTTACAAAAGCTTATAAGTTCGACGCCCCTTCGGATAAATATGGCAGGTTTATGAAGTATCATAAGTTCGCTAAACTGGAAGATAGGGGAAAACATCCAGACCTTTATAAGGAAATTTTTAATAAGTTTAATATTTCCGAAAGACCTTTGATTTGTGTTACTCCGGTTGTAGACGGAAGAATTATTTCTGCCGATTGATTCTTATTTCAAATAATTAGCCGCTATATTAACGGCTTGGATTTTATCAGATTCGTCTGAATATATGGGGAATCCATTTTTAATTTTAATTTTTTGTTCTCGTATCTATGAATAATTTAAACAGTACTTCCTCACAATACCGCTCAGATAAAAAACTTGGTTCATTTGTCAAAAATGGGGATACTTATTTTCGCTTGTTCGCTCCGGATGCATCTTTAGTGTCCCTGGTTACTTTTTCTTCCCTCGAAGACAATATCGGTACTGAACATATTATGGTTATTGATGAGGATGGGATATGGGAGACTAAATTGGAAGGCGAAAAATATGGTCTGTATTATGGTTATAAAATAAAACACAAAAAACATAAGAGTAATGGATCCATCTGTATTGATCCTTATTCTAAAGCCGTAGCTACTTATAATACTTATTTGAATCCAGGTCGTTCTATTGTAATTAAAGAAGGAAATTATGATTGGGAAGGGGATGAATGGGTGCAGAGGGATTGGCGGGACCTTATTATTTATGAAATGCACATTCGGGATATGACAGCACATCCTTCTTCCAGTTCTGATTTTCCGGGAACTTATCAGGGGTTGATTCAGAAAGGGAAAAAGGGGGGAATGAATTATATTAAATCCCTCGGCATTAATACTATTGAACTTCTTCCGGTTCAGGAATTTTCTAATATTGAAATTCCTTATCAGGATTCTACTCATGCAGATTTTAATACTTGGAATCCTTATGAAAGAAATCATTGGGGTTATATGACCTCTTCCTATTTTGCTCCCGAATCTTATTTCAGCGAGAATACTAAGAGACTTGAATGGAATAAATGGTATGGCGCATCTGCTAAACAGGTAAATGCTTTTAAAGATATGATTAAATCTTTTCATAAAGAAAGTATCGCCGTTATAATGGATGTTGTGTATAATCATTTTTCGCAATATCAATTAGGCGGTCTTAAAGAAATTGATAAGAAATATTATTTCAGGTCCGATGATAAGGGCAATTGTAAATCCGAAAGCGGTACTGGTAATGATCTCAGAACCGAAGCTCCAATGGTAAGAAAAATGATTATTGAAAGCATCCTTTATTGGATTAAAGAATACCATGTCGATGGCTTTAGGTTTGATCTCGGAAAACTAATCGATTGGGAAACTGTCGAAGAGATAATCAGGGAAGCAAAAAAAATAAATCCGTATGTTATTATTTTGTGTGAACCTTGGGGAGGTGGGTACGATCCGGAAGGTTTTTCAATAAGAGGTTGGGGAAGTTGGAATGATCAGATTAGAAATGGAATAAAAGGAGAGAATCCGGTGAATGGCCTTGGATGGATTTTCGGACATTGGTGTGGCGATAATAACCCAGAAAGAATAAAAAACTATGTTAACGGTACTCTTGTTCGGGATATTAAAGGTCTTTTTCAAAAAAAGGAACATTCGGTCAATTATCTCGAATCTCACGACGGCTACACGTTCGGGGATTTCATCAGGATTGGGTTAAAAGATGTTCGCTATGATGATATTATCAAGGATATTGATTCTAATGCACTGCTTTCTCCCGCACAACTAAAATTAAATAAGTTGGGAGCATTGTTTCTTTTTACTTCTCAGGGAATTACCATGATCCATTCTGGTCAGGAGTTTGCAAGGAGTAAGGTGATTGCTAAATCGAAAGTCAAAGATAAAAATGTAGGTAAGTTAGACCATAATAGTTACGAAAAGGATAATGAAACTAATTATATAAATTATCATCATTCTGATTTTAATAAAGAACTTATAGATTATTATAAAGGTTTAATTCTCCTAAGAAAGACATTTCCTGCCTTCCGGAGGGCTATATATGAGAATATTTCTTTCTTTAAAGTTTATGACAATGATTTTGCCCTAGGCTATCATTTACAATATGATAATGATGAATTTGTTGTACTGTTTAATGCAGCTAAAAAAGTTGACGAAGAATTTAAACTTCCAGAAGGGAATTGGGATATCTTGGTCAATCCTTCAAATGCAGGTATTGTAAAATTGGGAGATGCTTCTGGAAAAATTGTGGTTAAACCTGTTAACGGATTTGTATTAAGAAAAATGAAATAATGGTTAACCTAAAAGTCCTTTTCTTAATGATTTTTCAACAGCGGTTTTAAAAATGCTTAGATTTACCGGCTTGTGAAATATGTATTCAATACCAATATTAGTATAATCATCAATTGCACTTCTGTCAATTTCCCCGCTTAATACAATAACTTGGGGCTTACTCTTAATATCAAGTTTCTTTATTTCCTTTGTTAGTTCATATCCATTCATTTCTGGCATTAAATGATCTGTTATTACAAGTGCTGGAGGTGCTGTCATTATTTTCTCTAAGGCGTCTTTTCCGTTTGAAGCAATTTCAATATTATAATCCGGTGTTATATGTTTGAGAATTTTGGAATATAGAAGCCGGTCAGTTTTACTGTTGTCCACCAAGAGAATATTAGCCGAGGCAATGGGTAAAATTAATTTAAAATTCGACCCCTTCCCATATTCACTCTCAACCCAGATATTTCCTCCATGCTTTTCGATAATTTCCTTTACTAACGAAAGGCCGAGCCCGGTCCCTTTTTCTCCGGCAGTTCCTTCTGATGAATATTTTGTGTCTATTCTGAAAAGCTCATTTATATTTTCTGGTTTTATTCCAACTCCGTTATCCCTTACAGAGAATTCATAAAACCGTGTCTTCTGTGAAGGAGAGGCTGAGATAATGATTTCCCCGCCAGGCTTCGTGAATTTAATTGCATTTGAGATTAAGTTATTAAAGACCTGTGTCAATAAACTATTATCTGCATAGATTATGACGTCCTTTTCAACCTCCGATCTTAAATTTATGTTTTTCTGTATAGCAACACCAGATAATGAATTTATGGAATTGATGACAATCATTCTGGCGCTTATTTTTTCCGGTTCGAATTTGATTCTTCCTGTCTGTAATCTTGTCCAGTCTAATAATGAGTTAACAAGTGCTAGCATCGATTTGGATGATTCCTGGATAAACCTGATGTACTGTTCCTTTTCCTTCTCTGTTAAGTCCTCATCACTAATCAGTAAATCTGTAAATCCCAGAATTGAGCTGAAAGGAGTTCTTAAATCATGTGAAATAATCGAGATGAATTTATCCTTTGTTTCATTTAATCTTATAAGATTTTCTGTTGAGCGGTTAAGTTCTTCTTCTGCCTTTTTTCTTAAAGATATATCACTTACAAGTCCATAAATCTTTGATATTTTACCACCGCCATTCCTTATTACATTTATTTTTGTCCTTACCCAGACAATGTTTCCACGCTTATTTATTATCCTGAATTCCATTTCTTCGGAAACCTGTATCCTGCTCCTTAAAATGGTTTTTAATTTTTTCTTCACTGATTGGAAATCATCAGGGTAAATGATCTTAAGGAATAAAGTCGATTCTAAAAGAAATTCCGATTGTGTATATCCGGTAATCTTTTCAACTGAAAAAGTATAAAAAAGCGGTTTTAAAATCTTTTCAATACGTTCAAACGTAAAAAGAAAATCATCAATATTTTCTGTAATATTCCTGTATTTTTCTTCAGATTCTCTAATAGCCTGCTGTACTCGCTTTCTTTCGGTTACATCTCTTGCATCTATTACAACAAAATTCTTTGATTCAACATCGACAAACGAAGGCGAAACTTCAATAAAAAATACTGACTTATCTTTTCTTCTTCCTAAAAACTCTATTCTTCCGGGAACTTCTTTCCTTTGCTCCAACAATTGAAAATATTCTGCTACCCTTACGACGTCGCCGCTTGATACAAAGTCAATGAGGCTGCTATTAATTAATTCTTCCTTTTTATTGTATCCAAACATTATTGCAAAGGAATCATTGGATAATACAATCTTGCCATTTGCTATTATAGCAATTCCATCCTTTGATGCTTCAAATAATGATTTAAAAAGGAAGAACTCATCTTCTAGCTTCTTTTCAGAAGTAATTTCATAAAAGAATCCGATAAAATATTTTATTGTTTTATTGGCAAAAAATATCGGAGTAAATTTAGAGGTGAAATAATGTACGTTGCCAAATTTGGATCTTATAGGGAGATCAATCTTTTTATTCGGATTATTCTTGAATTCTTTAAGATCAAAAATGTTATTTGCAAGGTACTGCGGATCGATAATAACCTTAATATTCTTGCTGATAATCTCTTCTGAATATCCAAGCACAGAAACAAATTTTTCATTTACATAAGTAATTGTTCCATCAGGATCCAGACTGATTATCAGATCTTCAGTGTTACCGAGAATATTCCTGAACCTATCCTCTGTTGCCTTAAGCTGTTGCTCCTGTAGATTTCTATCAGTAATATTTATAAAAAGGACAATGATAGAACTGTCCCCTGATCGCATAGAAAAACGTGCTTCAACAATCTCTTTTATCCCATCTTTTTTATTAAAAGTTAAATTAATCTTCCAGGTATTGTTTTTGTTCAGTTCTTTCTTGATATTATTAAAATAAGCCTCATCAAATAATTTTAATGCCTCTCCAAGAAATTTGCCTGACACCTCATTTTTAGAATAACCGAATAGTATCTCGGATGCTCTATTCCATAAAATTATTCTTCCTTCTAGGTCGATTGCAATTATACTTTCGGTCATTGACTCAGCTATAGATTTATATTGTTTAAAATCGTTCAGCTGTTGGGTAAGGTTCTCACTATACTGAATAATTTCGGTGATATCATTTAGAAAAAAAAAGATATACTGAATTTGTCCCTTCTTGTTTAATAAAGGCTCAATTGCGCATTCATAAATAAGTATGTCGTCTCCTAATATAATTTCAGTATTAAATTTTTCTGAGCGTCTGTTAACTTTTACTTTCTCACAATATTTATCAAAATCACTTCTCTTTTCTTTGGGAAATAGATTAGAAATCGGGAAATTATTTGCAATCTCATAATTTAGATTTCTGATTTGTTTTCCATAATAAAATTTTACTATTCCTTCATCATCGGTTATAAAGAGAAGGTCATTAACCTTGTCCATTATTTTTTCAAAATTTCCAGTCTTTAATATCCCCGAGTCAGTGATTCCTTTAAGAATTCTCAGGTCTTCAACAACAAGAATTCCTCCATGGAAATTTTGATTTTCAAAAATGGAAGAACATTTTATAATCACCGAAATAGATGCTGAACCAGTTTCAATTCTGTTGTATTCCCTTTCAAATGAATAGCCCTTTCGAATATCAAGTAACTCTTCCTTCAACGATAAACCGGGGAAAATTTCCGAATTTAGTATGCTTTGACCAACAAGGTTATCGTAATTAAAATTATAATATATTCCAATGTTGGAAAAGTTTTCATTTACGAAATTAATCGTGAATTCTCCATCAAAAGTTAAAATGCCTAATGGGGCTTTTTGAAGTAAATTCGTACTTTCCTCTTCACTATGTGGCTTTGCCTTTTCCGTATGGTTTGCTATCTTTTGTTTATTGTTATATAACAACTTTTTGTAGCAATTTTAATGCTATAAATTATATCTAATTAGACTATCGTTTTTTCTTCGAAATATGAAGAAAAAAGAACATTTCAGTCGGTTTTTTATCCCAATCCTCTTGATTCTAATATACAAAATAAGGAAATCTGTATCATTATGAGTTCTTGATACAAATTAAGAAATTGGAATTATTTAATAATTTTTCGTTTAGAGTAAATTAAAGGAAACTTAGAATGCGTACAGTTTTTTTATAAATTGTATTTCATATCCAATTCGGTTTAATCGGGGAATTTTTATTATTTTAGAATTGATGAATTTATTCACCTTAATATGATAATTATATTGTTGCAAAGACTGGGCCGAAAGGCACTTGCTTTTTTTCAGGAATTTGGTCAGGTTTCAGTTCTTTTTTCTGCTATAATTAAAAACCTGAAAACCATTCATCGAAGCAGGAACCTTATCTTATACCAGATGGAACATATAGGTGTTAATTCTCTTCCTCTGGTTGTTATTATTGCTGTTTTCACTGGGGCAGTTTCAGCCTGGCAGGCGGCTTATCAACTTAAAGGACTTGCTCCTCTTTCTTTTCTTGGTGGAACTACTAGCAGAGCAATTATAACTGAATTGGGACCCGTATTAACTGGAATTGTTATTGCAGGAAGAGTAGGTGCATCCATTGCGGCTGAACTGGGGACCATGAAAGTTACTGAACAAATTGATGCACTTGAAATAATGGCAATCAGCCCTGTTCGTTATCTTGCAATGCCTCGCTTTCTTGCCGCTATTTTTATGATGCCAATACTAGTAATGTTTGCAGATTTTATTGCCGTTATGGGGGCATTCTTAGTATCTAACTATTTCCTTAATATTTCATTTTCTGTATTCTTCCTTTCTGTAAGAAGATTTTTTAGCTTTAAAGATCTTTTTTCCGGTCTCCTTAAAGCAGTTGTTTTTGGGGGGATTACTTCTTTGTTGGGATGCCATATCGGGTTTAGAACTCAAGGCGGGGCAGAAGGAGTTGGTCTTTCTACCATAAAGTCTTTTGTTACGTCTGCAGCTTTAATCCTTATCTTGGACTATGTTCTCTGGATGCTTCTTTTTTAAGATATTCTCCAAAACCTAAAAAAATTTACTACTCTATTTACATAAATAGAATTTCTATTATGATCTGGATATAATATCAGGCTTTTAGATACTATCGTTCTCTTAAAAATCTAGATATATGCTTCCTTGAATTTTTCGTAATTTAATATTCTCAAACCTGAGCCATCAAGTTCAACAAATCCTTTTTTAGCAAATGTGTGCAATGTACGGGATATGGTTTCTCTTGATGTCCCTGCCATATTTGCTATATCATGCTGGTATGGAAGTTTTTCGATCTCAACTTGTCCATGTTTTATTTTCCCAATCTCATCAGCTAATTGTATTAAGACAGTAGCAATTTTTCCTTCAGCATCTTTCATACTAAGGGCTTTTATTTTCATATCTGCAGCTCTTAGTCGTCTTGTTAATTCCTGCAGCATTGATATAACAACATCATGATGGTTCTTAAGTAGTCCAAGAAAATCGTCTCTTTTGATTAAAAACAACTCTGAATCTTCTGTAGCAGAAACCGTAGCTGAACGGGAATATCCATCCAGTATAGACATTTCACCGAATATATCAGATTCATGAAGTACGGCAAGAATGACCTCCCTTCCGTCATCACTATAACGCGAAACTTTTACCTTTCCTTTGGCTATTATAAATAGTCCGGCTCCGTCTTCATGTTCGAAAAGAACTACACTGTCTTTCTTAAATGATCGGTAAACTCCAACTCTTGCAATCTTATCTAACTGGTCCTCCCCTAAGTCAGAAAAAATAGGAACGTATTTCAAAAACTCATTATTCCTTTCCATTTGTTCTCCTGCATTTATTTTATTTTTAATGTTAATACCCATTTTTATAAAAACTATCCTTAAACTTATTATAAGTTAGCTTATGTGATATAGAGTCAAAATGATGTCCGTCACACCTACTTCTCCGTGTTTTGAAATGTTCTATTCAATTATTTTTTATCCTCTTGCGTTTTATGGCTTCTGGCCAAATGATCTGCATCGACTTCACCTTGCTATAAATAATTCTCTTTTGATTAAATATATTTATTTCTATCTTATAATAATATTCTAACTTAATTATTAATACGGAGTTCTCATGAAATATTCTCCGCTTCATAATTTTATTTCGGGGGAATTAGTCCCAGAAACGGTCAGTGTAATGGAGGTTATTTCTCCATCAGACGGTACTGTTTTGTCTACGGTTCCTCTTTCAAATTATGAAGCTGTAAATAAAGCGGTTAAGGCCGCAGAAAAGGCATTCCCCGTTTGGTCAGCTATTCCTGTAAAGGAAAGGGCTCAGATTTTTTATAAATATAAAACTCTTCTTGAAAAAAATATCGATAATCTGTCATTCCTCGTTCATGAAGAGAATGGCAAAACACTATCTGAAGCAAGGGCAGAAATAGAGAAAAGCATTGAGGTAACAGAATATGCTTGTGCTATGCCCCAGATTATCTCCGGTGAGGTTCTCGAAGTAAGTCGGGGGGTTGAATGCCGCCTTGAACATTTTCCTTTGGGCGTTGTCGCTTCTATTACTCCATTTAATTTTCCAAATATGGTTCCTAATTGGACTATCCCAAATGCACTCGTTTTGGGAAATACAATGTTACTAAAACCTTCCGAACAAGTACCGTTAAGCGCTAACAGGATTGCAGACCTTCTCAAAGAAGCTGGTTTGCCGGATGGTGTTTTTAATGTTGTACATGGGGCTCGCGAAGTTGTTGAAGCAATCTGTGATCACCCGGGGATAAAAGCCGTTTCTTTTGTTGGCTCTACACATGTTGCAAAAATTGTTTATAAAAGAGCGACATCAAATCTTAAAAGGGCATTAACTCTTGGAGGAGCTAAAAATCACTTGTTTGTCCTTCCTGATGCTAATGTTCAAATGACAGCTTCTAATGTTGCTGCATCTATGTCCGGATGCGCAGGGCAGCGGTGTATGGCTGTATCGGCTATGGTTGCGGTTGGTCCTGTCGATAACATAATAAATCAACTTGTTGTAGAAGCAAAAAAAATTATTCCCGGCCAAAACCTTGGTGCTGTTATTTCTCGCAGTGCACAAGAAAGGATTGAGAAATATATAACCGAAGCTGTAAATGAAGGAGCTGTTTTATTGCTCGACGGTAGAAATTGTAAAGTTATTGGAAAAGAAAATGGTTTCTATGTCGGTCCAACTATCTTGGACCATGTGAAACCTGAAATGAAGATTGCTAAGGAAGAGGTATTTGGACCGGTACTGGCAATAATCAGATCAGATAATCTTGAAAATGCATTAAAGATTCAACAAAGTTCTCCTTATGGTAATGCGGCTTCGGTATTTACGCAAAGCGGTGGCATTGCTAAATATGTTATGGAAAATGCAAGCGCTGGGATGATCGGGGTCAATATTGGTGTACCTGTTCCCAGGGAACCATTTTCTTTCGGAGGGTGGAATGAATCTAAATTCGGCGTCTGTGATATCACCGGTAAGAGTTCCATAGAATTCTGGACCAAACTTAAAAAAACAACTGTTAAATGGAATCCTGAATCCAAAACTAATTGGATGAGTTAATAATAATTTTATAAGGAACAAAATTATGGCACGTATCGTTCGCGGTGGACTTATACAAGCAACCCTTGCTCTTTCCTCAGAGCAGCCGATTGAAAAAGTAAAACAAGCTATGATTGATAAACATTTGAAAATGATTGATCAGGCAGCAGCAAAAGGAGTTCAGATCCTATGCCTTCAGGAATTATTCTATGGTCCATACTTTTGCGCTGAACAGAAAACCAAATGGTATTCTTTAGTCGAAGAGGTTCCTGATGGACCAACGATTAAGCTTATGCAGGAAGTAGCTAAAAAGCACGGTATGGTTCTGATCATTCCTGTTTATGAAGTCGAAAACACAGGAGTTTACTATAATACTGCAGCGGTAATAGATGCAGACGGCAAATACCTTGGTAAATATAGGAAGCATCATATACCTCATTGCGAGCCTGGTTTCTGGGAAAAATTTTATTTCAAACCAGGTAACCTCGGATACCCCGTATTCAAGACTGCTTTTGCAGATATTGGTGTCTACATCTGTTACGATAGACATTTTCCTGAAGGGGCTCGCGCTTTAGGACTTAATGGTGCAGAAATTATATTTAATCCTTCCGCTACTACGGCTGGACTTTCAGAATATTTATGGGAATTGGAACAGCCTGCTCATGCAGTTGCAAACGGATATTTTGTCGGCGCAGTTAATCGTGTTGGGACTGAAGCTCCATGGAATATTGGTGAGTTTTATGGTAAAAGTTATTTCTGCAGCCCAAGAGGTAAAATAATTGCTCAAGCTGGGCGCGATAAAGACGAAATTGTAGTGGCTGATCTTAACCTTGATGAAATTCTTGAGGTAAGAAATGTTTGGCAGTTCTACAGAGACCGCCGTCCTGAAACTTATGATGCTTTGACGTCACTTCAGAAATAATAAATTTAACAGAATCATTTAAAACGGAGAATACTGTGACCTCGGAAGAAATTGTAGAGATAACTGCAAAACATACATACGGTACCTGGCGCTTTCAGAAAAATTGGAAACCCATGCATATTACAGATGCAGAAGGGTGTTATTTTTATGATTCTACCGGGAAAAAATACCTGGACTTTTCAGCTCAGCTTATGTGTGTTTCACTTGGACATAAAAACCAGGCGGTTATTAAAGCCATTCAGGAACAAGCACAAAAACTTCCTTTTGCTGCTCCTGGTTTCGCAACGGATGCAAGAGCTGAATTGAGCAAACTTCTTCTCGAAGTTCTTCCTAAGGGCTTGGAAAAATTTTATTTCTCCACTTCCGGTACAGAAGCAAATGAAGCTGCCATCAAGATTGCAAGAATGTATACGGGAAAATATAAGATCATTTCTCGTTATAATTCCTACCATGGTTCTACCGCCGCTTCTATTGCAGCAACGGGTGATCCTCGTAGATGGGCTGTTGAACCTTCGGGTAAAATTGATGGTGTGATTTTCGCCCCGGAATGCAATTGTTATAAATGTCCGTTAAATCATTCCTACCCTGAATGTAATATAGCTTGTGCCAATTATATTGAGCATATGATTAAGAATGAGAGTAATGTCGCCGCTGTTATCCTTGAACCTGTCGTTGGTACTAATGGTATCTTGATTCCTCCGGATGAATATCTTCCGCGGTTAAGAAAAATATGTGATGATAATAATGTCCTTTTAATTGCAGATGAAGTAATGAGCGGATGGGGACGAACAGGGAAGTGGTTCGCTGTTGATCATTGGAATATTGTACCAGATATTCTTACTACTGCAAAAGGAATTACCTCTGCTTATGTACCTCTTGGATTAACAGCAACTACAATGAAGATCGCTGATTTCTTTAACGATCACTATTTCGCACATGGACATACTTATGAGGCGCACCCCATGACTCTTGCACCTGCGGTAGCTGCCATAAATGAAATGAAAAGACTTGACCTTATTAATCGTTCAGCTATTTTAGGAAATTATATGCAGCCAAAACTTCTTGCACTTAAAGAAAAACATCCTTCTGTTGGTGATGTGAGAGGGATCGGTTTATTTAGGGCTGTTGAACTGGTCAAAAACAGAAAGACTAAAGAATCTTTCAATACAAAAGAGGATAAGGTTACAGGAAAACCTTTGCTTGTAGATAAAATTATAGCTGAAATGATGAAAAATTGTGTTTATATGCAGGCATGGATATCACATTTTGTTATCGCACCTCCATTAATTATTACAAAAGAAGAAATCGACTTTGCAATCAATGTTTTGGATAATGCATTGGCCATAGCGGACGAGAATTTATAAACCAATCAATAACCTCATAGATAAAAAATGAAAAATATCGTTTCTAAATTGACCTTGGAGCAGTATGAAAAAAACTTTCAAGAACTGCACCCTCCCTTGAGTTACGGCTCCGCAAAAGCCGAGTCTTCACGATGTCTTTATTGTTATGATTCCCCCTGTATGAAGGCTTGTCCAACTCATATTGACATTTCTGAATTCATAAAAAAGATTTCTA
Source organism: Ignavibacteriales bacterium (assembly GCA_003141435.1). Classification (GTDB taxonomy): domain Bacteria; phylum Bacteroidota; class Ignavibacteria; order Ignavibacteriales; family Ignavibacteriaceae; genus Fen-1301. The sequence continues at coordinate 7,662 of PLLW01000103.1, read as the reverse complement.
CTGACAACTTGCTTGGTTCTGCTAAAACAATATTGAAATCGAACTGGGTTGCCTTGACCTGTGCAAAGGCATGTCCTGTTGCTGTGCTTTGTGAAGGAGCATGTGTATTAAATGAAAAAGGGGATAAACCAATTGAGATTGGCCGTCTGCAAAGATATGTTATAGATAATTACTTTAGCTTGGGTATGCCTGCTTTGTTTTCCAAAAAACCCTCAAATGGTAAGAAAGTTGCAATTATCGGATCAGGTCCTTCCGGACTTTCATGTGGCGCTGAACTTGCTCTTTTAGGATATAATGTAACCATTTTTGAACAAAGTGAAACTCCCGGAGGATTGAACACCTGGGGAATTGCTCCTTACAAAATGAGAAAACAGGATGCTTTAAATGAAGTTGAACTTGTTAAAAACTTTGGTGTGAATATTAAAACCGGAGTAGGTGTCGGGACGGATATACCATTTAATGAATTATACAAAAATTTTGATGCTGTATTTCTTGGAATTGGATTAGGTGAAAGCCATGCCCTTTCGGTTAATGGTGAAGAACTTCCAGGTGTGATTAGCGCATTGGATTTCATCGAACAGGTCAAAACTGAAGATTGGAGCTCTGTTCCTGTCGGTAAAAGAGTAGCTATAATCGGGGCTGGGAATACTTCAATTGATGCTGCTACTGAAGCAAAGAGACTAGGAGCGGAAGAGGTTATAGTTATTTATCGGAGAAGTTCCCAGGACATGTCAGCATATAATTTTGAATTCAACCTTGCTAAAAAAGATGGGATTATTTTTCATTTTCTTACTGCTCCTGAGAAAATTGTCGGCAAAAAATTTGTTGAAGGAATTGAATGTATTAGAATGGAACCCGGCAAACCAGATTCAAAAGGGAAGAGAAGCGTATTGCCTGTCCCTGGTACTGAATTTATTATCCCTGTTGATATGGTTATTAAGGCAATAGGACAAGAAGCACAGAATGACTTTATCTCAACGATTCCGGATGTTAAATTTGTCGGTAGAAAAATTCAAATAAATTCTGATACCTACCAGACGGGAAATCCAAAAGTATTTGCAGGGGGAGATTGTATCAATGGTGGTAAGGAGGTTGTTAATGCTGCCTACGATGGTAAAATGGCCGCCTACGGTATCGACAAATTCCTTGGTAAGTAACTTAACTTATTGGGAAAATTTTAACCACAGGGCAATTATTTAATTAATTTCCTGGGAAACATGAATGTATATAAATTATTAATGAGGATTAAATGGTAGATCTTTCAATTAATTGCGGTGGTATTAAATCACCTAATCCATTTTGGTTGGCTTCTGCTCCTCCTACAAATTCTGCTTACCAGAATTGCAAAGCGTTTGAATTAGGATGGGGCGGCGTTGTATGGAAAACCCTCAGCCATCCTATTATGAACGTTGCCAGCCGTCTTGGAGGATTTGACTATAGTGGACAAAAATTAGCGGGATTAAATAATATTGAACTTACTACTGACCGCTCTTTAGAAATAAATTTAAAAGAGATTAAAGAAACTAAAAAATTATGGCCTGATCGCGCTATTATTGTTTCTCTTATGGTTGAATCTAAAAGAGAAACCTGGCATGATTTTGTAAAAAAAGCTATTGACACAGGTGCTGATGGATTGGAACTTAATTATGGGTGTCCGCATGGTATGAGTGAAAGAGGGATGGGTGCAGCTGTCGGACAGGTGCCCGAATATTGTCAGATGATTACTGAGTGGGTTACCGAAGTTTCTACTATTCCTGTTCTCGTAAAACTGACACCAAATGTAACTAATATACAAATACCTGCACGCGCTGCTCAAACAGCAAAGGCACAAGGGGTTTCTCTGATCAACACAATAAATAGTATTGTCGGAATTGATCTTGACACATTGCGGATAATGCCGAATATTACCGGAAAAGGTGGACATGGAGGTTTCGCCGGTCCTGCTGTAAAACCGATTGCGCTCCATATGGTTTCGCAGGTTGCTACTGATCCAGAATTTCATTTGGCAATTTCAGGAATAGGAGGAATCAGTACATGGAAAGATACTCTGGAGTTTATACTTCTTGGTGCTTCAAGTGTTCAGGTTTGCACCGCTGTTATGCATCATGGTTTTCGTATCGTTCAGGATATGACAGACGGTTTAACTAATTGGATGATTTCGAAAGGTTATAATAATCTTGACCAGTTAAGAGGGAAATCACTTACCGGAATAGATAGCTTTGGTAATCTTAATTTGCTCTATAAGGCAGTAGCAAGAATTGATCAATCGAAATGTATACATTGTAACTTATGCTATATCGCTTGTGAAGATGGTGCTCATCAATGTATCGAACTTACTCCTGAAGACGGGCATAATAAAACTGTTATTCGCGAGGTTGACTGTGTGGGTTGTAATCTTTGTTCTATCGTTTGCCCCGTTCCCGAATGTATTTCCATGGTTAGAATGGACGATGGATCACAGGAAAAAACATGGAATGATTTAGTGCAGGATTTCAAGGAGGAAAGTAGAGAGTTGACCTGGGAAAATCTTGCTGAATTCCAGAAAAAAAATGGAATTGTTATTCATTAACTAATAATTGTAAACTTTTTGTATGTTCTTTATTCGTTCTGTGGACTTTATTTTTAATTATTGTAATTAATCGGAGATTATTATGTCTACATTAATAAAAAATGGAAGAATTATTACTGCCGAACAGGATTATTTGGCAGATGTATTTATTGAAAATGGAAAAGTAAAAACAATAGGTCTGAATCTTGATGTTAAGGCTGATACAATTTTGGATGCAAAAGGTAAATATGTAATTCCCGGTGGTGTGGACGTACATACTCATCTTGATATGCCTTTTGGGGGAACAACCTCTTGTGATAATTTTGAAACAGGTACAATTGCAGCTGCTTTTGGGGGTACTACCTCAATAATTGATTTTGCAACCCAGGCTCGTGGAACCAAAATGCGTGACGCTCTTGATATCTGGCATAAAAAAGCCGAGGGGAAAGCTGCAATCGATTACGGGTTTCATATGATAGTAACCGATCTTCCTGATGCTCATATTGAGGATATGAGTGAAATGGTTCGTGAAGGCGTTTCAAGTTTCAAAATGTTTATGGCTTATCCTAATGCACTTATGTCAGATGATGCAACTATATATAAAGCAATGAAGCATACGGCAAAAACCGGTGCCTTGCTTTGTATGCATGCAGAAAACGGGGGAGTGATTGATGTTATTGTTCAGAAAGCTTTGGCTGAAGGAAAGACAGCTCCAATTTATCATGCTTTAACTCGTCCCGCTACCGCAGAAGCTGAAGCTGTTAACAGGACAATAGCATTGGCTCAGATGTCAGGCGCTCCAGTTTATATTGTGCACCTTTCCTGTAATGATGCGCTTGAAAAAGTTGCCGAAGCAAGAGATAAAGGATTACCGGTTTATGCAGAAACTTGTCCTCAGTATCTTTTCATGTCTCTGGATGATATGGGAAAACCTGGATTTGAAGATGCTAAATTAGTATTCTCGCCTCCTCTTAGAGAAAAGTGGAATCAGGAAAAACTCTGGATAGGATTAAAGAAAAATACTCTTCAGGTCGTATCAACCGATCATTGTCCTTTCTGTATGAAAGAGCAGAAGGAACTTGGTATCGGTAATTTTACGAAAATTCCAAACGGTGGTCCTGGAATTGAACACAGGCTTCAGCTTTTATATCAAGGTGGTGTTAATGAAAAAAGGATTTCTTTGAACAGATGGGTTGAGCTTTGCTCCACTACTCCGGCTAAAATGTTCGGGTTGTATCCTCGCAAAGGAACAATTGCGCCAGGCAGTGATGCCGATATAGTAATTTGGGATCCGGAAAAAGAGTATACGATCTCGGTTAAAAATCATCATATGGCAGTTGACTATTCAATGTATGAAGGAAGAAAAGTAAAAGGGAATGCCGATACTGTTTTATCAAGGGGTGAAATAATCATTAGCGGGAATAAATTCATTGGCAAACCCGGTAGAGGAAATTATGTAAAGCGTGATACGTATGCCGGTGTCTGGGGATAAGTATTAATAAAGGTTCCCAAAATTTTAATAAAACTCTCAGAATTCCGGATTAAATCCGGAATTCTTTATTTAAGTTGATACTATTGCACAGAAAATAAAAAAGTTTGAATCCTGAAATTCTCAAAGATTTATTTGAGTTTCAATTTCTTAAAATAAAAAGGGAACTTTTTCTTTTATCTGATCATCTGCATAAAATTTATTATCTCCATCCCAAATTAGCAATATATTTCTATCTAATTGCAAATAATCTTCCATCCATTTCGTTTTATCAGATAATTGTCTTTCTATTATCAACACTAAATTAGAGCCAGATAGATTTTGCAAATACTGATATTCATATAATTGGCTAAGCCCTTTCCTAATCTGGCTCCGCTCATTCTGAGTGGTTAGCGATTTTATTTCAAAAATAAATGACTGATTTTGAAACTTGGTTGCAAGATCAATAATCGAATTCATCCTTGGAATTGAACCTACATTTCTAATTTTCTCGGAAGCTCGATTGACTAACCTTGTATGAATTTTATTAGCCCTTTCCATCGATACTTGATCACGCATAGTAACAATCATCTCTTTGGCTCTTTCTGTTCGTTCAGCTACCACAATGTATTCCTTTAATTTTCCTCCAGAAGGTACAATTGGCTCACTTACATTGTTAAAATTAAGTGATGGAAATTTAATATTACCCACATTCAATTTATAGGATAAGCCTTCTTCCAAAACAACATCTAGGTACTTCAGCCAACTAATTATTGTACTAATTCTTCTAGGGATCATGGAATCACCAGTAATTTCAGAAACGCTTTCTATAAATTTTATCACTTGAGCTCTTGTTACACCAAGCGGGTGGCTTTCAAAGTAGGGGATTAAAGTTTGAATGATTGGAGTATTAAGAACAGAATTGAGAAGGATATCTTTTTTAAGTCCAGAATTGGCGTTTATATATTTTAACCCCAACTCTGTAACCTCGGAATTATTGGTTCCACTTGGTTTGATAAAACCAAGAAGTTGTGCAGCTAACCGGTAATATCTTCCCTGACGTTCTACTTTTCCAATTGATTCAGCAATCTCTTGATAAGAAGTTGCCCCGGAATTTACTGCTGAAAGTGTGCCAATAACATCTTTCAAATTATCTGCTTGTGGAATCTCAAAACTTTTTATAGACATTATTCTCCTTATAATTTATTGAGCAATAAATAAATATTCTTTCACTCTATTTGTATTATTCCCAATATTTTTTCCTTGATTACCAAATGAATAAGTTAAATTTTCTTCAAATATATCAACCTTACTTTTATAATTTTTTAATAATTTTATTAGTTCTTCCTTATTAGGTGATGAATTAGAAGAATAAGAAAGGACAATAATACTATTCTTAAATTTCTCAATTAATTTTTCAAAAGCAGTAGATATCTTCTCTTTTGATGAAAATATAGAACTATAGCTTTTAAATTTTTTTGTTTTAGTATGCTCTTGAATTTCTAGTCCATTCCAATATGTCATCAATCCTTCAACAAAATGATACCGTCTTATATAGTCATTATCAGAATGAGGGGTCAAATATGGTGGGTCCAAATAGACAAGATCTGCTTTCACTTCTAATTCGTAAACATCAGAATTAAAAGATTTATTTAATCTCCCATTATTAAATACAGCTAAATTAAATGCCATAATACTATCAAGAAAATGCTCTTGAAGACTAATTTTTAGATCATTTCTCCCGTCATCATATCTATAACCAACGAAAGTAAATATACCCCTTGAACGTTTCTTTAAACAACTTCTTGAAATAGCTGCTAAAGCCAAAGATTTTTTTATGGGATCCTCAAGTAGATCTATATTTGAAATTAAATTATCTAAGAATTCATTCTCCTCATCAGAGAAATATAAATCTTTAAATTTAGTTTGGATAAATTCTTTCCTAGATTTATTCTTTGTTAATAGGAATTTTATATCGTTACTTAATAATATAGTCTGTTGATTCTCAATTAACGCTCGCGATAAATGCCAGCTAAATTTCATGAAATCATTACTTCTTACAGCAATTCTCCTTTGTTTTAATAGATAGGATACACAACCACTTCCAGAAAAAGCATCCAATGCTGAATTAAATTTTAGGTTTTTAATATTTTCCCAGAGGAATGGTAATATTCTATATTTGCTTCCCATAAATCTAGTTCCTGGAAAATTTACTAATAATTCCTGAACAGTATTGGGAATTTTTGATTTATTTTTCCAGAAGTAAATAACATCTTCACCAGTTCTTGTTTTTGCATCGCAACTAATCAATCTCTTAGTGGCAATTATTTCTTTTTCATAGCCTTTGTATAAAGCATTCACAAAATCAGTATTGGAATTTGTTAATATTACATTACATCCTAATTTGACTATTCGATTAAATTCATTTCTTAATTCAATGTGGTCATCTTCAACAAAAAACTCCTTTGTATATCTGTTAAAATCCCCATATCCCCCAATTGGATGATATGGGGGATCTAAAAAAACAAAATCTCCATTTTTCGCATAACATTGAAGGACGATTAAATAATCCCCAGTTTGCAATTCAGCATTCTGTAATAATTTGCTTGATTCAAATATGAGATCAGGATCAAAGAATTTCTGGCCTTCCCTTTTACCATATGGAACATTAAATTCTCCAATTTTATTAACTCGGTAGAGCCCGTTATAGCAGGTTTTGTTTAAATACAAAAGTCTAGCGGCTCTCTCTATCTCATCCATTTGCAAAGGGTCTAATTCCCTAATTTCATAATATTCCTTTTCATTGTTTTCATATTTAGACAATAATTTTATTAATTTTTTGGGATTATCTCGAACGGATTTATAAGTATTTATTAATTCAGCATTTGAATCTGAAAGAATAGCAGTTTTAGGTTTTAATTGAAAAAAAAAGGAACCTCCCCCTAAAAAAGGCTCAATATATTTATTATAATGCTCCGGGATATGATTGATTAGATATGGTACTAATTGAGTCTTGCCCCCAGCCCACTTTAAAAAAGGTTTCGCCATAAGATTTAATTATTAATCAATGCGTAAGATTAAAAAAAACACTCATTAAATTACATAAATTGTTTGTTAGAAATCATCTAGTTAAGATTTATTTATCAAATGTACCAGGTAAGTTCTTTTAAAATGAACATAATCTTTTTCCGGCATACCTTTTGCATTTTGATACTGAATTGTTACTCAATTCAGTATCAATCCTTACTCGATTCAGTATAATTTCAGTATAAATTCTGTATCTGTTCAGTAATCTGTGTCTATCCAGCTTCTCTTCAGCGTTACCCAATTGAGGTTCACTCATACCGACATATAAGCAAAACCCTCAATCAAAAGGGACTCCCTCTACTATTTAGCTGCTGAAATACCATTTTTTGCCACCGCACTCTAAGTTTTACTTTCAACCCCATCCGGAATAGCAGCCAAATTCTTTTCAATTTGATCCATCATCAGTCCCCGCCACATTCTGCTCTCAACTGTTTCCGAAATATCTATTGGATTATTTTCTTCATCAAGCGTAACAAAAACTCCGAATCCTTTCTTTAACTGATACGCCTGAAATTTTGTCAAATCACCACCAAGATATTTAACATTTGCAGAAAACTTT